>CBIHLT010000169.1:0-11483 GCA_966210615.1 uncultured Massilia sp. | reverse complement strand
ATGTTCTCGCCGCCGCACAGGCGCAGCGCGTCGGTGATGATGTGCTTGCCGCTGAGCGTGTAGAGAGGCTTGTCCCAGACCTGATAAAAGGTGCGCACCGGCGGCCGCTTGGCATAGCGTGCGCGCAGGCTGGAAAGCTGCTGCCGCAACTGGACGGCGGTGGCCTTGGCTTCCGCCTCGGTGCCCATCAGCTGGCCGAGCCGCAGCACATTCTCGGGGATGTTCTCCAGGGTTTGCGGATCGCTCTGGAACACGGGGATGCCCAGCTGTTTCACCATCTCGATCTGGCGTTCGGAGCTGTTGTGCATCCAGGCGACGATCAGGTCGGGCTTCAAGGCGATGATTCGTTCGAGGTCGACCTCGCGGTTCGAGCCGATGCGCGGGATGCTCTTCGCCGCCTCCGGATAATCGCTGTAGCTCACTGCGCCGACGATGCGCTTGCCGCCGCCCGCGGCGAACAGCATCTCGGTGACGTGCGGCGCCATCGAAATCACGCGCTCGGCCGGCTTGGCTATCGTGACCAGCCGGCCGGCATCGTCCTTGACCGTCACTGCGGCCTGGGCCTGGACGGCCAGCAAGCAGCCCAGCAACACTGCCTTCTTCATCGTTGACTCCATTCGCGTAATGCATGATCGAGGCGCCGCCAGCCTTCTTCGCCGGGCGGCAGACCGAGCCGGATGCCGCGCGCGGCCTCGCGGAACAGCCGGCACCAGATGCCGCGGTGCGCCATGTGTTCGTGAAACGCTTCGGGATGCGCTTCCGGCCACCAATGGAACAGGGACGTGCCGTTCGAGCCGATACCGTGCGCCTGCAGCAGCGCCTGCATGCGTTCTCCGGAATGGGCCAGCTGCCGCTGCGTCGCCTGTTGCCAGGCCCGGTCGTTCAGCGCCCGCAAGGCGATCTCCTGCGCGGGACCGCTGACGGCCCAGGGGCCGAGCAGGTCCGCCAGGCCGGCCAACACCGTCCCGTGCGCCGCGACGAAGCCCAGCCGCAGGCCGGCCAAGCCGAAGAACTTGCCGACCGAGCGCAGGACGATCAATCCCGGCTCCGCGGCATGCGCCGCCACGCTGAGCACCGGCGCGGTATCGCAGAAGGCTTCGTCCACCACCAGCCAACCGCCGCGTGCTCGCAAGCGCGCAGCCCATTCCAGCAGGCGCGCCGGCGGCACCGTTTCGCCGGTGGGATTGTTGGGATTGACGACCACGACCACGTCGCTGTCGTCCACAGCCTGCTCCAGCTCGGCGTAGGCCACCAGGCGGCGCCTGTGGCCGTGCAGGCCCCAGTGATGGGCGTGCTCCGCATACGAGGGCGCCGACACGGCTACCCGCGACGGAGGCCGCAAGCGTGGCAAAGCCTGGATCGCGGCCTGCGTACCGGCTACCGGCAAGAGCTGCGGCGCGCGGTAATAGGTACAGGCCGCATCGAGCAGCTGCGCATCCGGCTCCGGAAGGCGGTGCCATGCGTCCGGCGCCAGGACGGGCACCGGGTAGCCATGCGGATTGATGCCCGTCGACAGGTCGATCCAGTCGCTGCGCCCGAAGCGCCGCATCGCATCCCGCAGGTTGCCGCCATGTTCAAGCATGGGCGCTCACCCGATCGCTGCCGCGCACACCACGGCCGTCCATAGGAGCGTCGTCTTCAAGACCAGATGCCACGCGCGCAGGATGTCGGCCGCCGTTGCCGCCGGCCCGGCGCCAAGCTGCGGCCGCTGCTCGACTTCCCCGTCATAGCTTGCGGCGCCGCCCAGCGAGACGCCGAGCGCCCCTGCGCCACTGGCCATCACCGGTCCGGCATTTGGACTGCTCCACATCGGCGCCTGGGTGCGCCAGCACTTCCAGGCGCGCGCACGACCGGAACCGGCCAGCAGTACGTAGGACAGCGCGGTCAAGCGTGCCGGCAGGTAGTTCAGGACATCGTCCACGCGTGCGGCAAACCGGCCGAACAGGTTGAAGCGCTCGTTGCGGTAGCCCCACATGGCGTCCAGCGTGTTCGCCAGCCGGAACAGCACCGCGCCCGGCCCGCCGGCCACGACGAACCAGAACAGGGTGCCGAACACGGCGTCGTTGCCGTTCTCGAGCAGGGATTCCGCGCTGGCCTTGGCCAGATCGGGGGCCGAGGCCGTGGCCGTATCGCGGCTGACGATGCGCGAGGTCAGCAGGCGCGCCTGGGCCAGGTCGCCTTCGCACAGCGCCGCATGGATGGGCAGCGTGTGGTCGCGCAGGCTGCGCAGGCCGATGCAGACATACAGCAGGAGCGCATGCAGCCACAGCCCGGCGGCGTCGGCCAGCGCGGCGAAACAGAGGCTCAGCGGCAGCACCGCCAGCATCCATGCGCCGGCGCCGCGCAGCAGCCGCGCATTGCCAACGTTCAGGCGGCGCTCCAGGAAGCTGGCCAGGCGGCCGAAACCGACCAGCGGATGCCAGCGCCGCACTTCGCCCAACAGCAGGTCGAGCGCGATCCCGGCAACCAGGAGCAGGGCGAGCGCCAGCGGAGACAAGCCAATCAGCACGGCGCGCCCTTCAGCACCAGCGGCAAGCCGGCGGCAACGAATACCGCCCGGTCCGCGCGCGCTGCCACCGCCTGGTTCAGGCGTCCCGCCTCGTCGGCGAAGCTGCGCGACACCGCGCCCCAGGGCACGATGCCCATGCCGACTTCGTTGGACACGAAGACGACCTCGCCCGGCAGCCCCGCGTCCAGCGCATCCAGCAGCGCGGCCCGCTCCTCATGAAAGCGCGGCGGCAACGCCACCTCGCCGACCTCCGGATAATCGCGACCGTCCGAGAACATCAGGTTGCTGAGCCAGAGCGTCAGGCAGTCGACCAGCACCAACCGTTGCGGCGCGCACCATGAGCGCAGCACGCGGGCAAGCGCCAGTTCCTCCTCGACGGTATGCCAGTGGCCGGGACGCTGGGCGCGGTGATGCGCGATGCGCGCCGCCATCTCTCCGTCGCCGGCGCGCGCGGTCGCCACATAGACGACCTCCTTGCCCGAGTCCTGCGCCAGACGCTCGGCAAGCCGGCTCTTTCCGGAGCGCGCGCCCCCGAAGAAGAGGGTGCAGCTCATCGCGCCAGGCCCAGGAACATCGCCGCCACGGCGTCCGGATTGGAGGGGAAATAGGCATGGAAGTAGGATGCAGTCAGCGCGCCACAGTGATAGATGGCTTCTCCCTGGCTGCCGTTCTGCTTGACCGTATGGCCCTGCGGTTGCAGATCGGAATGCATGAGCGAGTAGTGGAAGGTATGTCCGCGCAGCTCGCCTTGGGCGGTGGGCATCGCATGCAGCCCCAATCCGCTGATGCGCGGCTGCATCACCACCTCGCCCTGAAGCAGGCCGGCCATCTGCCAGCGCTGTCCCTGCTTGTCGGTCAGGCCGTCGGCGATCGCCATCATGCCGCCGCATTCGGCGACGATCGGCACGCCGCGCGCATGGGCGTCACGCAGCGACTCACGCCACTGCTTGGCCGCTTCCAGCGCGGGACAGTGCAGTTCCGGATAGCCGCCCGGCAGGTAGACCGCGTCGGCGTCCGCCGGCACCGGCTCGTCGTCGAGCGGCGCGAAATAGACCAGCCGCGCGCCCATCTGCTCCAGCTGCTCGGCATTGGCCGGATAGACGAAGACGAAGGCCGCGTCGCGTGCGATAGCGATGGTGCGTCCGGCCAGCGGCTGCGCAGCTTGCACGGGCTGTACCGGCCCTGGCGGCATGATGGGCAGCGCATCCCAGGCCGCATCGTCGAATTCGATCTGGTCGGCGATGGCGTCGAGCAGCTCTTCCACCTTCTCGATCTCGCCCGGCACCACCAGGCCCAGGTGCCGTTCCGGCAGGCGCTTTTCCTGGCGCGGCAGGGAGCCGATCAGCGGGATATCGCGCAGCGAGGCCTTGACCATGGCCGCATGGCCGGGACTGGCGATCCGGTTGGCCACCACGCCGGCCAGCTGCACCGGGCCGTAGTCGCGCAGGCCCTGCGCCACGGCGCCCGCGGTCTGGGCCATGGCCGAGGCGTCGAGCACGGCCAGCACGGGAATGCCGAATTCGCGCGCCAGGTCGGCCGCCGAGGGTGAGCCGTCGTACAGGCCCATCACGCCTTCGACCAGGATCGCGTCCGCCTCGCGCGCCGCATCGCCCAGCCGGCGGCGGCACTCTTCCGCGCCGACCATCCACAGGTCCAGGTTATAGACGGGCGAACCGCAGGCGCGCTCCAGCAGCAGCGGGTCGATGAAGTCGGGGCCGCACTTGAAGACGCGCACCCGCTTGCCCATGCGGACCAGGCGCCGCGCCAGCGCGGCCGTCACCGTGGTCTTGCCCTGGCCGGAGGCCATGGCCGCCACCAGGACAACGCGTGCTCCGGGATGCGCGCCCATCACCACTCCGTTCCGGCTTGCGCCGCGATGCCCGCCTTGAAGGCGTGCTTGACCACATTCATTTCGGTGACGGTGTCGGCCACGGCCACCAGCTCGGGTGGGGCGGCGCGTCCCGTCACCACCACGTGCTGCATCGCCGGGCGGTCGAGCAGGTCGGCAATCACGGTGTGCACGTCCAGGTAGCGGTATTTCAGGGCGATGTTCAGTTCGTCCAGCACCACCATGCCGTAGCTCGGGTCGGCCAGGTAGCGCCTGGCCTGCTCCCAGGCTTCGTTTGCCTTGGCGATGTCGCGTTCGCGGTCCTGGGTTTCCCAGGTATAGCCTTCGCCCATCGCGTGGAAGCTCACCTCGTCGGGGAAGCGGCGCAGGAAGCGTTCCTCGCCGGTGGACATGGCGCCCTTGATGAACTGGACCACGCCGACCTTCATGCCGTGGCCGAGCGCGCGCGCCACCATGCCGAAGGCGCTCGAGCTCTTGCCCTTGCCGTTGCCGGTATTGACGATGAGGATGCCGATTTCCTTGTCGGCCGCCGCGATCTTGGCGTCGATGACCGCCTTCTTGCGCTCCATGCGCGCGCGGTGGCGCTCGTTCAGTGCGGCGATCTCGTCTGGGGTCATGTCGTTCATAGGTTTGCCTCGATGGGAATGAAAATGCGGCGGCCGCCATGCTCGAGCATCTCGATCGGATGGCCGAGGTAGTCGCCCAGCAGCGCCGGCTGCATGGCCGCGTCGACACCGCCGGCCTGCCAGCGTCCGTCGCCCATGAGCAGCAGCGCGTGGCTGGAAATGCGGTGCGCCAGGTTGAGGTCGTGGCCGATCATGACCACGGTCTTGCCCTGCTCCCGGCACAGGCGGGACAGCAGGGCCATGGTGCTGACCTGGTGCGCCAGGTCGAGTGCGTTGGCCGGCTCGTCGAGCAGCAGCAGCGGCGTTTCCTGCGCCAGCATAGCGGCGATGGCCACGCGCTGGCGCTCGCCTCCGGACAGGGTCCGCACGTCGCGCGCAGCCAGGTCCGCCACTTCCATGGCGTCCAAGGCCTGCAGCGCGGCATGGTGGTCGTCGCTGCCTTCCCAGTAGCGGTTGGCGTGGTAGGGATGGCGCGCCGACAGCACGGTTTCGATCACGCTGTAGGCGAAGGCGTCGTGGCGCGACTGGGCCAGGAAGGCCCGTTCGCGCGCCAGCTCGGCAGGATCCCAGGCGGACAATGCGCGGCCGCGGATGCTCACCGTGCCGGCGTCCGCGCGGTGCAGCCCGGCGAGCGTGCGCAGCAGGGTGCTCTTGCCGGCGCCGTTGCGGCCGATGATGCTCCAGCATTCGCCCGGAGCGACGTGCCAGCTCAGCCCCTGGATCAGGATGCGGCTGCCGGCCTTGAGGAGGAGGTCTTGGGTCTGGAGCATGTCTACTTCCTGAGCCGGTGGAGCTGGTAGAGGAAGACCGGCGCGCCGATGAGCGCCGTGATGGCGCCCACCGGCAGCTGCTGCGGCGCCAGGACGGTGCGCGCCAGCGTATCGCACAGCACCAGGAAGCTGCCGCCGGCCAGCACCGCCGCGGGGATGAGCACGCGGTGGTCGGGGCCGAAGGCAAAGCGGCAGGCATGCGGAATGATCAACCCGACAAAACCCACCGAGCCGGCGCTGGTGACCGCGCTGGCGGTCAGCAGGCCTGACACGAAGAACAGGCCCTTGCGCAGCGCGCCCACGCGCACGCCCAGGGTCGAGGCGGCTTCGGCATGCAGGGCGACCACGTTCATGGCGCGCGCGTTGCGCATCGCATAGATCAGCGCGCCGCCCAGCACCAGCCAGGGCGTCAGGCGCAGCGGCGCGCCGGCCAGGTCGCCGATCAGCCAGAACACCATGCTGCGCAAACGGCCCTCCGGCGCGATCGACAGCATCAGGGTGACCAGGGCGCTGCACAGGGCCGACAGGATCACGCCGGTCAGCAGCAGCATCGAGGCGCCGCCTTCGGCCGCCAGCCCGCCGCGCAGGTCGCGCCGGGCCAGCAGGTAGAGCAGCATCGAGACCGTCACGGCGCCCAGCAGGGCCGCGCCGTCCACCACGAGCGCCGTGGTCATCATCATCAGCGCCGCCAGTGCGCCCACCGCCGCACCGGACGAGATGCCGAGCACATAGGGGTCGGCCAGCGGGTTGCGCAGCAGGGCTTGCATCATCACACCCGCCAGGGCCAGCGCACCGCCGGTGACGAACGCGGTCAGCGCGCGGCCGGCACGCAGTTCCAGCAGCGAGGCCGGCAGCGACTCGGCGCTGCCGCTCGCCAGCTGGCGCAGCGCCTCGGGCAGCTCCGCCAGCGGTACCCGGATCGACCCGGTCATGCCGGCGAACAGCAGGCTCGCGACGGCGCCCGCCATCAGGATGGCGAGGATGAACAGGGCGCGCTGGCGCAGCGGACGGATGGGTGGATGCATGCTCGGTCTCTGTATGGTCCCCGTCAGCGCATGCCGTAGCGCAGGGCCGCGAACCAGGTGCGGCCGCTGGTGCCGTAGTGACGCGCGAGTTCGTAGTGCTTGTCCGCGACGTTGTTGAGCCTGACCAGCAGCGACAGTTCCGGGGTGAATTGCCAGCTAGTGTACAGGTTGAGCAGGCCGTAGCCACCCAGCGGACGCAGGTTGGCCGCATCGTCGAAGCGGCCACTGGACAGCTGCCATTCGGCACCCGCTTTCACGGTGCCGGCCGTGTAGTCGGCCGCGAAGCTGGCATGCCGCTTGGCGCGGCGCGCCAGGCGCTTGCCGGTGGTTTCGTCGCGCGGGTCCTGCCAATCCAGGCTGCCGCGCAGGTTGACGCCGGCGATGCGGGTGCTACCGCCGACGCTTACGCCTTCCAGCAGCGCTTCGTTGACGTTGTAGGCGCAGCTGCCCGGACGGGTCGGGCAGGGCGTGGCCGAGACGATCATGTCGCTCAGGCGGTTGCGGTAGTAGCGTGCGTCCAGCTCGGCCCGGCCAGCGTCGTAGCGCAGGCCCAGTTCGTGGTTGCGGCCTTTCTCGGGCTTGTTGGTCGGCAGGCCGTAGCCCGGGTAGAACAGTTCGTTGAAGGTGGGCGCACGGAAGCTGCTGCCTACGCTGGCGCTGGCGCGCAGGCCATTGCCGAAGTCGTAGCCGTAGCCGGCCGCGCCGGTGCTCTTGTTGCCGTACACCGAGGAGCGGTCCTGGCGCGCGCTCGCGTCGAACAGGTGGCTGCCGCGCCTGGCCGAGTAGACCGCCGCATAGGCATTGGTGATGCGGGTGCGCTGCATCGCCGCCACCTCTTCCTTGCGGTGGCTGTACAGGAGTTGCAGGGTGTCCGGCCCAAGCGCGACGGCGTTTTGCCAGGTGAACTCGTCCTGTACGGTGTCGATCCGGCTGGCGCCGGAGGCCGCGGCGCTGCTGAAGCTGCCCTGCTTGTCTTCCGAGCGCGCGAACTGCACGGTGCTGCGCCAGTTGGGCAGGATCTGGTTGCTCATGAACAGGGCTGCGGTGTTCAGGTCTTGGTCGCTGTGGGTGTCGAAGCTGCCGGCGCCGCTGTCGTATTGGGTGCGCAACCGGCTGGCCAGGAGCTGGGCGCCGATCTCGTGGCCCGGCGCGACGGTATAGCTCATGCGGCCGTTGATGCTGCGGCGGCGGTAGCCGTCTTCGTCGGGGTTGAAGCCGAACGCGCCCGGGCGGGTGGCCGAGAAGCCGTCGGATTCTTCGTAGCCCGCGCCGATGGCGTAGCTGAATGCATTCAGGCCGCCGGCGGTGCTGGCGTCGAGCTGGCGGGTTCCGTCGCTGCCCGCGCCAACCGAGGCGCTCACGACCGGGCGGCCTTCGCCCTTGCGGGTGAAGATCTGGATGACGCCGCCGATGGCGTCCGCGCCGTACAGGGTGCTGAGCGGACCGTAGACGATTTCGATGCGCTCGATGGCGCCCAGCGGCACGGCGTTCCAGCTCGCCGCGCCGGTGGTGGCGGAGCCGACGCGCACGCCGTCGAGCAGGACCACCACCTGGTTGCTGTTGGCGCCGCGCAGGAAGATGCTGGTCGCCGCACCGGCACTGCCGTTACGGGTGATCTCGACGCCGCGCTGGCGCTGGAGGATGTCGGCTACCGAGCCCGCGCCCGAACGTGCGATCTCTTCGGCGTGGATGACGGTGGTGTCGGCGATCACGTCGTCGGCCTTCTGCGGCGTGCGGGTGGCGGTGACGACGACGGTGTCGAAAGCCGGGCTGTTGGCGAAAGCGGAAGGCGAAAAAATGGCGAGCGCGAACGCGGAGGCAGACAAGCGTGCGGCCGCTTGCCGTGTTACAGGAAAGTTCATGAACAGTTTCTATCAATGGACAACCAGCCGACGTCCCCGTGGGCCAGATTGAACAGGAAGGCGCAAGCGCGTCCCCACCTTTTGGCCGGTATCCGGGCTGGCAAGTGAGGCCGTCGGACCTTCCCATGCGAACGCACAGTGGTCGAGGAAGACGGTTCGCCGCATCGAATGCGGCACTTGCTTACCGTTGCGGGGGCAGCACACGTTGGCCTTGTAGAAGGGCTTCGTGTTTCCCGTTTAACTGCGCCTGTGAACACAGGCGCGAGCACCAAAACGGCGCCATTATACGGATTTGTTACCTCTTTAGCACGAGGAGTTCGCCATAGGCGATGCGATGAGGGGCTTGCGCGGCGCGCAGCGCTGCTTCTTCGATGCCGCCGCCGAGGTGCAAGGAGGCCAGCAGACGCATGGCGCCGGCGTGGCAGATCACGAGCGCCTGTTCGATGCCGGCCATGCGGATCTCATCGTGGAAAGCGGCCACCCGGGTCGCCACGTCCATGACGCTTTCGCCGCCGCCGGGACGGTAGTGGAGCAGGTCGGCGGTCCAGGCATCGACTTCGGCGCGGGGGATGTCGTCCCAGCTGCGCATTTCCCAGGCGCCGAAGTCCATCTCGGCCAGGCGGGGATCGAACACGGGCGCGAATGAGAGCCGGCGGGCCAAGGCGGCGCAGCGCTGCAGCGGGCTGGAATACGCGGGCAAGCCGTGCAGGCCATGCCGCGACAAGGTGTCGAGTGCGGTGCCGATCCCGGATTCCACGGCAGGCAGGTCCGTGCTGCCGTAGCACAGGCCGGGCGCCACCGCGGGCTGCGGATGGCGCATGAGGTAGAGCTGCATGTCAGGCCAGCGCGCCCTGGCCGAGCGTGGCCAGCACGGCGAGGTAGATCGCGACTTCGGATAGCTGCTGGACCGCGCCCAGGCAGTCGCCGGTATAGCCGCCGAGGCGTCGTTCGAATTTGCGGGCGAGCCAGAGCGCCGCCAGGCTTGCAGCGAGCACGGCGCCCGCGCAGGCTGCCGCGCTGAGGGCGCCGTGGACCACGAGCGTCGCGGCGGGCAGGAGCACGGTGGCCGTGGCGATGGAGAATTCGCCGGAGCTCATGCGCTGGGCGAGCGGCTTGGCCTTGCCTTCGGCGCGTGCGTATTCCATGGTCCAGATGAGCGAGGTCGCGGCCAGGCGCGACAGCGGATGGGCGAGCAGGAGCGCAGCGATGGCGCTGGCCGGCGGCAGGAACGCCAGCGCCGTGCATTTGGCGATGAGCATGCACACGACGCCGATTGCGCCATAGGCGCCGACGCGCGAATCCTTCATGATCTCCAGCGCGCGCTCGCGCGTCATGCCTCCACCCAGGCCGTCGCAGGCGTCGGCAAAGCCGTCTTCGTGGAAGGCGCCGGTGATATAGATCGTCGCTGCGGTGGAGAGGACCGCAGCCACCGGCGCGGGCAGGACCAGGGCTGCCGCCGCATATACGCCGGCCGCGATGGCGCCGACGACCAGCCCGACCAGCGGGAAGTAGCGTGACGCATGGTTCAGCCACGCGGCATCGAAGCCGACCCAGCGCGGGATCGGCAGCCGCGTGAAGAACTGCAGGGCGATGAAGAACAGGCGCAGCTGGTGCATTTAGGCCGAACGCTCGCTGACCTGGGCCGAGGCGAAAGTCGCCATCTGGCCCAGGAAGTTGGCGGCCGCATGCAGCAGGGGCAGGGCCAGCGCACTGCCGGTGCCTTCTCCCAGGCGCAGGCCCAGGTCCAGCAGCGGCCTGGCGCCGAGCTGCTCCAGCATCAGCGCGTGTCCATGTTCGCCGGAGCAGTGCGAGAACACGCAGTAGTCGAGGATGGCCGGCTGCAGGCGCGCCGCCACCAGCAGGGCGCTGGTGACGATGAAGCCGTCGATCAGCAGGACCTTGCGCAGCTCGGCCGCCTTCAGCATGGCGCCGGTCATCATTGCGATTTCGAAGCCGCCGAAGGTAGCGAGCACGCCGAGCGGATCGACCGCGCCTGCATGCAGGGCGACCGCTGCGGCGATGACTTGTTCCTTGCGCTGGATGCCTTCCGCGGAGAGCCCAGTGCCCGCACCCACGCAGCGCGACAGCGGCACGCCGGTGAGCTTGTGCATGATGGCCGCGGCGGCGGTCGTGTTCCCGATGCCCATTTCGCCGAAGCCGACCACGTTGCCGGGCAGGTCGCGCACCAGGGCCATGCCGTGTTCGAGCGCGGCGGCGCATTCCTGCGGCGTCATCGCGGCTTCCTTCGCGAAGTTGCGGGTACCGTTCGCCACTTTTTTGTCGACCAGGCCGGGGCGTTGACCGAACGTGTGGTTCACACCCGCGTCGACGACGTGCAGCGCGCAGCCGTTCTGGCGGGCGAATACATTAATCGCCGCGCCGTCGGCCAGGAAGTTCTCCACCATTTGCCAGGTCACGTCCTGCGGGAAGGCGGATACGCCTTCCGCCACCACGCCATGGTCGCCGGCGAATACGATGATGGCCGGCTGGTCGATGCGAACCGCAGTCGAGCGCTGGATCAGTCCCAGCTGCGAGGCCAGGGTCTCGAGGCGGCCCAGGCTGCCGAGCGGCTTGGTCTTGTTATTAATGGCGTCGCTTAGTGCCTGCGCCAGGTTCGCATCATGGATAGGGGAGATGGTCGGGATCTGCATGAATGGATGAGAAGGTCAAAAAGGCGGCGGCAACCATATCACAATCGCAAGCGTTGCAAGTACGCCGCCGCTTTGCTATAGTCTCGCTCCCCGACGCGGACAGCGCTGCAAAGCGATCCAGATGACGGGGTGAAATAAAAAGAAGTTGACGAATATCGCAGAACACCGCATAATCTCGCTTCTCTGCTGCT
>CBIHLT010000168.1:0-11656 GCA_966210615.1 uncultured Massilia sp. | reverse complement strand
GAATATGATAACCACAATCGAAACCTTCCTGGTAGATGTCCCGACCATCCGCCCGCACAAACTGTCGGTCGCCACCATGAACACGCAAACCCTGGTGCTGGTGCGCGTGCGCTGCGACGACGGCATCGACGGCTGGGGCGAGGCCACCACCATTGGCGGACTCAACTACGGCGAAGAGAGCCCCGAAAGCATCAAGACCAATATCGACACCTACATCGCTCCGCTCCTGCTCGGCATGGATGCCGGCGAAGTGGCCAAGGCGATGGCCAAGGTGCGCAAGACCATCCAGGGCAACCGCTTCGCCAAGTGCGCGATCGAAACCGCCCTGCTCGACGCCCAGGCGCGCCGCCTGCGCGTGCCGCTGTCGGAACTGCTCGGCGGCCGGGTGCGCGATGCGTTGCCGGTGGCATGGACCCTGGCCAGCGGCGACACCAGCCGCGACATCCAGGAGGCCGAGCAGATGCTGGAGTCGCGCCGCCACCGCATCTTCAAGCTCAAGATCGGCCTGCGCGCGGTCGAGCAGGACGTGGCCCACGTACTGGCCATCAAGCGCGCCCTCGGCGAGCGCGCCAGCGTGCGGGTCGATGTCAACCAGGCCTGGAGCGAAGCCGAGGCGGTACGCGGGATCGCCGCGTTGGAAGCCGGCGGCATCGACCTGATCGAGCAGCCGGTCAAGGCAGGCAACGTGGCCGCGCTGGCGCGCCTGAAACGCCGCTTCGACGTCGCCATCATGGCTGACGAGGCCCTGCACGGCCCCGACGACGCCATGACCCTGGCGCGCGCGGATGCGGCCGACGTGTTCGCGGTCAAGATCACCCAGTCGGGCGGCCTGCTGCCGGCGAACGAGGTCGCCACCGTGGCGCGCCTGTCCGGCATCGGCCTGTACGGCGGCACCATGCTCGAAGGCGGCATCGGCACCGCCGCCACGGCCCACCTGTGCGCCACCTTCGCCGAGCTCGCGTGGGACACCGAACTCTTCGGCCCGCTGCTGCTGACCCGCGAAGTACTGGCCGAACCCCTGGTCTACCGCGACTACATGCTGCAGGTGCCGACCGGCCCGGGGCTGGGCGTCGAGATCGACATGGACAAACTGCGCGCGCTGCAGCGCCGATAACAGAGGAGAACACCATGCTGTTCCACGTTCGCATGACCGTCGACCTGCCGCCTTCGATGCCGGTCGACCAGGCCACCCAACTCAAGGCCGACGAAAAAGCGCTGGCCCAGCGCCTGCAGGACGAAGGCAAATGGCGGCACCTGTGGCGCATCGCCGGCCAGTACGCCAACGTCAGCATCTTCGACGTCGGCAGCGTCGACGAGCTGCATACGCTCCTCACCTCCCTGCCGCTGTTCCCCTACATGCGGATCGAGGTCATGCCGCTGTGCCGCCATCCCTCTTCGATCCGGCTAGATGACCGCTGAACTTTTCATTTTCCAAAACAGAAGGAGACAAGCATGAACCACGCAGATATCGATAGCCTCGTCAAAAGCTGGATCGTCGACGCCGCCGACCGCCCTGCCAACCCGCGCGTGCAGCAGATCGTGCTGCGCCTGGTCGGCGACCTGTGCAAGGCGATCGAGGACCTGGACATCACCCAGAGCGAATTCTGGAGCGGACTGTCCTTCCTGACGGAGGCCGGCAAGGCGAACGAGCTGGGCCTGCTGGCGCCCGGCCTGGGCCTGGAGCGCTTCCTCGACATCCGCGCCGACGAAGCCGAAGCCAGGGCCGGCCTCGAAGGCGGCACCCCGCGCACCATCGAAGGTCCGCTGTACGTCGCAGGCGCGCCGGAAAGCACGGGCTTTGCCCGCCTCGACGACGGCAGCGAGAGTGAGCGCGCCGAGCTACTGTTCATGCAAGGCACGGTCTATGGGCAGGACGGCCAACCGGTGCCGGGCGCCAGGGTCGAGGTCTGGCACGCGAACCTGATGGGCAACTATTCGTTCTTCGACAAGTCGCAATCCGATTTCAACCTGCGCCGTACGATCGTCACCGACGAGCATGGCCGTTACCAGTTCCGCAGCATTCTGCCGAAGGGCTATGGCTGCCCGCCGGGCGGCAGTACCGCGAGCCTCCTCGACCTGCTCGGCCGTCATGGCCAGCGTCCGGCGCACATCCATTTCTTCGTCAGCGCGCCCGGCCACCGCAAGCTCACCACCCAGATCAACATCGACGGCGACGAGTACCTGTGGGACGACTTCGCCTTCGCCAGCCGCGAAGGCCTGGTGCCGCCGGTGACCCGGATCGGGGACCCGGCCGAGCTCGACGCCAGGCGCGTGAGCGCGCCCTTCGCCTCGATCGACTTCGACTTCCGCCTGTACCGCGACACCGAGGCCGCCCCGAGCACCCTGGTGGAACGTCCGCGCGCAGCGGCCTGAGGGAGCGCACCATGATCCCGATCCGTCCCGTCAGCGCCTTCCAGCCGAAGAAGATCGACGACTATCTCATCGAAGACGAGGCCAGCGGCGACTACCGCCTGCACCGCAGCGCCTTCACCGACGAAGGCCTGTTCGAGCTCGAGATGAAGCACATCTTCGAAGGCAACTGGGTCTACCTCGCCCACGAAAGCCAGGTCGAGAACGTCAACGACTACTACACGACGCATATCGGCCGCCAGCCGGTGTTCATCGCGCGCAACCGCCAGGGCGAGCTGAACGCCTTCATCAACGCCTGCAGCCACCGCGGCGCCCAGCTGTGCCGCCACAAGCGCGGCAACAAGGCGACCTATACCTGTCCTTTCCATGGCTGGACCTTCAACAACAGCGGCAAGCTGCTCAAGGTGAAGGATCCGGAAGATGCCGGCTACCCGGAGTGCTTCAACAAGGAAGGCTCGCACGACCTCAAGAAAGTCGCGCGCTTCGGCAACTACAAGGGCTTCCTGTTCGGCAGCCTGAATCCGGACGTGCCGTCCCTGGAGGAATTCCTGGGCCAGGCGACCAGGATCATCGACATGATCGTCGACCAGTCGCCGCATGGCCTGGAAGTGCTGCGCGGCTCCTCGACCTATACCTTCGAGGGCAACTGGAAGCTGCAGGCCGAGAACGGCGCCGACGGCTACCACGTGAGCGCGGTGCACTGGAACTACGCGGCCACCACCAGCCGCCGCAAGGAAGAACAGGCCGCGCGCGAAGACAAGATCCGCGCCATGGACGCCGGCAAATGGGGGCGCCAGGGCGGCGGCTTCTACGGCTTCGAGCATGGCCACATGCTGCTGTGGACCAAATGGGCCAATCCGGAAGACCGCCCGAACTTCCCGCGCCACGCCGAGTACGCCGAACAGTACGGCAAGCCGATGGCCGACTGGATGGTCGAGCGCTCGCGCAACCTGTGCCTGTACCCGAACGTCTACCTGATGGACCAGTTCGGCTCGCAGATCCGGCTGCTGCGCCCCCTCGCCGTCAACAAGACCGAGGTCACGATCTACTGCATCGCCCCGAAGGGCGAGCCGGACGAGGCCCGGGCCCGCCGCATCCGCCAGTACGAGGACTTCTTCAACGTCAGCGGCATGGCCACGCCCGACGACCTGGAAGAGTTCCGCGCCTGCCAGGAAGGCTATGCCGGCGGCGCCATGCAATGGAACGACATGTGCCGCGGCGCCACGCACTGGATCAAGGGGCCGGACGAGGCGGCCAGGGAAATTGGCCTGCAGCCCGTCATGAGCGGCGTGCGCACCGAAGACGAAGGCCTGTACACGGTGCAGCACCGCTACTGGCTGGAGGTCATGAAACGGGCGCTGGCCGCCGAAGGAGATGCGAAATGACGCCCCCCAGCATGCACGAGCTGTGCGCTTTCCTGTACCGCGAGGCGCGCCTGCTCGACGACGAGCAGTGGGACGACTGGCTGGAATGCTACGACCCGGACGCGCAATTCTGGATGCCGGCCTGGGACGACGACGGCAAGCTGGTGACGGACCCGCAGCGCGAGATCTCGCTGATCTACTACCCGAACCGGCAGGGCCTGGAAGACCGCGTGTTCCGCATCAAGACCGAGCGGTCGAGCGCGACCATGCCGGATACCCGCACCAGCCACAACATCGCGAATGTCGAAGTGGAGAAAACGGAAGGCGGCCGCGTCACCCTGCGCTTCAACTGGCATACGCTGAGCCACCGCTACAAGACCACGTACAGCCATTTCGGCATGTCGCGCTACGTGATCGACTTCGCGGGCCCGGCGCCGAAGATCCTGGACAAGTACGTCGTCCTGAAAAACGACTACATCAGCCAGGTCATCGACGTGTACCACATCTAGCAACGGCAACACACAAGGCAGGAGACATCGATGAGCCATACCATCGCACTGCAGTTCGAGGACGGCGTCACCCGTTTCATCAGCTGTAACGACAACGAAAAACTGGCGGACGCCGCCTATCGGCAGAAGGTGAACATACCGCTCGACTGCCGCGACGGCGCCTGCGGCACCTGCCGCGGCCTGTGCGAATCGGGCCAGTACGACATGCCGCCCGATAGCTATATCGAGGACGCGCTGGAACCCCGGGACGCGGCCGCCGGCCACATCCTGGCCTGCCAGATGCGCCCGACGTCCGACTGCGTGGTGCGCATTCCGGCGACCTCCGCCGCCTGCAAGACCGGCGTGCATAGCTTCCCGGGCAAGATCGCTTCGGTCGAAGCCCTGTCGGCGTCGACCATCCGCTTCTCGGTGGCGCTCGATGCCCCCGACTCGCTGGACTTCCTGCCGGGGCAGTACGTCAACGTCACGGTGCCGGGCACGAAGGAAACCCGGTCCTACTCGTTCAGCTCCGCACCGGGTGCGCCGCTGGCCAGCTTCGTCGTACGCAATGTGCCGAATGGCCTGATGAGCAGCTACCTGGACGGCCAGGCCAGGCTTGGCGATCCGGTCAGTTTCTCCGGTCCGTTCGGCAGCTTCTACCTGCGTCCGGTCCAGCGTCCGCTCCTGCTGCTGGCCGGAGGCACCGGCATCGCTCCCTTCCTGTCGATGCTGGACGTCCTCGACAAGCAGGGATTCACGCAGCCGGTGAAGATGGTCTACGCCGTCACCAACGACCACGACCTGGTGGAACTCGAGCACCTCGACCGCATCGCGGCGGCGCACCCCGGGTTCGAGTACATCACCTGCGTGTCGGCGGATGCCAGCTGCCACCTGCGCAAAGGCTATGCGACGGCGCACGTGGAACCATCCTGGGTCAATGGAGGCGAGGTCGACGTCTACCTGTGCGGCCCGGTCCCGATGGTCGAAGCCGTGCGCGGATGGCTGGACAGCACCGGCGTCAAGCCCGCCAATTTCTACTTCGAGAAGTTCTCGGCCAGCAGCGGAGGCGCGGCATGATGCATCCGGAACGCTTCAAGGACCAGGTCATGATCGTGACCGGCGCCGCCCAGGGCATCGGCCGCGGAGTCGCACTGGCGGCGGCGCGCGAAGGCGCCCAGCTGGTCCTCGCCGACCGTTCGGCCCTCGTGAACGAAGTGGCGCACGAAGCCGCCGGGCTGGGCGCCCAGGTCATCGTCGCCGAGGTCGACCTCGAGACCTATGCCGGCGCCGCGACGATGGCCGCGCAGGCGCTGGACGGCTATGGGCGCGTGGACATCCTCGTCAACAACGTGGGCGGCACCATCTGGGCCAAGCCCTACCAGGAATACACGGAAGCCGAGATCGAGGCCGAAATCCGCCGCTCGCTGTTTCCGACCCTGTGGAGCTGCCGGGCGGTGCTGCCCGCGATGATCGAGCGCCGGGCGGGGGCGATCGTCAATGTTTCCTCGATCGCGACGCGCGGCATCTACCGCATTCCCTATTCGGCGTCGAAAGGCGGCGTCAATGCGCTGACCGCCAGCCTGGCCTTCGAACATGCCGACGACGGCATCCGCGTCAACGCCGTGGCGACCGGCGGCACCGAAGCGCCGCCACGCAAGGTTCCTCGCAATCCGAAACCCTTGAGCGCGCAGGAGGAGGTCTGGTATGCCGGCATCGTCGAGCAGACCAGGGCCAGCAGCCTGATGCACCGCTACGGGACGATTGCCGAGCAGGTCGGCGCGATCCTCTTCCTGGCGTCGAGCGAGGCTTCGTACATTACCGGTACCGTGCTGCCCGTCGGCGGCGGCGACCAGGGCTAAGGAGGCCGCATGCCGTTCATTCGTATCGAGGATGTCGACCTGTACTTCCAGGTCGACGGCGACCCGGCCAGGCCGGCGCTGCTGCTGTCCAATTCGCTGGGCACCGAGCTGGACATGTGGGACCCGCAGGCAGCAGCGCTGGCCGACGACTTCTTCATCGTCCGCTACGACACGCGCGGCCATGGGCGCTCGTCCGCGGGCAGGGAGCAGGTGACGCTCGGCCGCCTCGGCCGCGACGTGCTGGCCCTGCTGGATCACCTGGACATCGGACAGGCGCACTTCTGCGGCATCTCGATGGGGGGCATGACAGGACAGTGGCTGGGCATTCATGCCCCGGACCGCTTCGACCGCATCGTGCTGGCCAATACTGCGGCGCGGATCGGCACCCCGGAAGGATGGCATATGCGCGCCGGCCAGGTAAGGCGCGAGGGCTTGGACGGCGTGGCCGACGGCGCCGCGGGAAGGTGGTTCACGCCGGCCTTCCTTGCCGGCCAGCCCGCGATCGCCGAGCGGATGATCGGGAAGCTGCGCCGGCAGTCGCCGGAAGGCTATGCCAATTGCTGCCATGCGCTGGCCCTTGCGGACCTGCGCTCGTCGGTCCAGGCGATCCCCAATCCAGTGCTGGTCATCGCCGGCCGCCATGATCCGGTGACCACCGTCGCGGATGCCGAGTGGCTCGGCGCATGCATCAGGAATCGCCGCGTGGAGGTCGTGGATGCCTCCCACCTGTCCAATATCGAAGCTCCCGCTTCCTTTACCGCCTGCCTGAAGGCCTTCCTGCCGGCGGAGAACGCAGGCAAATCGCGTTCTCGGGTTTGCCAGCCAGGCTAGCGTGCCTTCCCTGCCGTGGTCCGGCGCGCCCTCGGGCGCGCCGTCGTCGTTCCTTCGCTCAGAACGAATGCCGGATACCGGCCATCACCCCGTTTTGCGCCCTGCCCGGCGCCACCGTACCGCCGGCATCGAGCGCCACCGCGGCGGCGCCGTCGTTGTCCATCCGGCCCAGGGCGGCATAGGCGGCGGTGCGCCGCGAGAAAGCGTAGGTCAGCCGCGCCACGAACATGCTGGTATCGTCGCCCGAGTCCTTGAGGTCGCGGCGCGCGACCTGCCCATCCAGGGTTAGGCGCGGCGCCAATGGATGGCTGGCCCCGAGGTAATACAGGTCCGACTCCGTGATCCCGGTGGCGGCGTCGGTCTTGCGGCCGATGATGCCGCCGCCGATCTTGGTCGTTCCAAGCATCACCCAGCCATTCGCCGTCACGCGCCGGTCGAAACGATCGCTGCTGTTCAGGCCGCCGGCGGCGCCGGCATGACCCTGGAGCTTGTCATAGGTGGCGTTGACGCCGTAGGTCCTGGTCTCGTAACCCAGCAGGGCCGTGAACTGCCGGCAGGCTTTCGAGTCGGCGGCCACTTCGCCGCCGCAGTTGGTGGCCGCGGGCCCGCCGGCGGCCGATGCGTCGCGCCCGAAACTATAGCTTGCCCCGGCGGTGATCCCGTTGTAGGTCCCAAGGTAGCTCACGGCATTGTCGCTGCGCGCATTCGGCAGATACGGGTCGATGCTGTTGATGGAGAACAGGTTGGGCCCCAGCACGTCGCTCTTGGCGGTGGCGAAGAAGCTCATGTTCAGGACACGTCCGATCTGCAGCGTGCCCCACTTGCCTTTCAGTCCGACCCAGGCCTGGCGCCCGAACAGGCGACCGCCCTGCCCCGACGTCCCGGTATCGGGATTGAAACCGCTCTCGAGCGCGAACACCGCGGACAGGCCGCCGCCCAGGTCCTCGCTGCCGCGAAAGCCGATCCGCGATGGCAGGCTGCCGGACAGCGAGCCTACCTTGGTCACCGAGTTGCCGGCCGCGTCCACGTTGTTGGTACGGGCCAGGGCGGCATCGACGATGCCGTACACCGTGACCGAGGTCTGCGCCGCCGCGGACGTGCCCCACAGCCCGGATGCCAGCGCGCTGGCCACCAGTAAGCCGGTCCGTCTGTTGTTTACTGCTTTCATGCTGTCTCCTGTCTTGGTATCGAATAAGTAGAACGAAGTGAACGAGGCGCTGCCGTACGCGCGCAAGCGCGCCGCTCCCCGGCTGGGGAGCGCCGTGACAGCGAGTGAAGAATCAGGCTCCGGACGGGATCGGGGTCCCGTTCCGGAGCGCGGCGCGGATCAGGCTTCGGAAGCCTTGACCATGCTTGGGTTGCGCAGGGGCGCGGCGGCAGAAGCCGAGCGCCCATGGCGGATGCAGGCGACGGCAATGGCGGCGATGACGGCCGGGATCGCGATGGCGAGGAAGTTCTGCTGCAGCGGCAGCGCCATGCCAACCAGGGTCCCGATCACGATGGGCGCCAGGATGGCGCCGCTGCGGCCCACGCCCGAGGCCCAGCCGATGCCGGTCGAGCGCACCGCCATCGGGTAGAACTGGCCCGCATAGGCGTAGGTGACGATCTGGGTGCCGATGGTTGACGCGCCGGCCAGGCCGACCAGCAGGAACAGCACCGGGGTCGATACCTTGTAGCCGAGCAGCGTAATCGAGACCGCGGCCAGCGCGTACATCCCGACCAGCACATATTTGATGTGGAAGCGGTCCGCCAGCCAGCCGCCGCCCACCGCGCCGATGACCGCGCCGAAGTTCAGCACCAGCACGAAGGTCAGCGCGGAACCCAGGCTGTAGCCGGCGCTGGCCATCAGCTTGGCCAGCCAGGAGCTGAGCGCGTACACCATGAACAGGCACATGAAGAAAGCGATCCAGAACATGATGGTGGAGAAGCCGCGGCCGTCCTGGAACAGTTTGCCGATCGGCGCGCCTTCGGCACGGTCGACGGCGGGCAGCGTATAGCTGTCGTCTTTCTGGACGCGGTAGGAAGGATCCATGCTCACCAGGATCTTCTGCAGCTCGGCCTGACGGTTCCGGCGAATCAGGAAAGGCATCGATTCCGGCATGCTTTTCAGGATAAAGGGGATCAGGATGACAGGAACACCGGCGGCCAGGAACACCGACTGCCAGCCGTGCGCCTCGATCAAGCCCTTGCCCAGCAGCGCTGCCAGCATTCCGCCCACCGCATAACCGCTGAACATCAAGGTCACCATCGTCGCACGTATCCGCTTGGGCGAGTATTCGGTCATCTGGGCCACGACGTTCGGCATCACCCCGCCGATGCCAAGACCGGCGAGGAAACGCATGATGCTGAAGGTGTAGGGGTCGCCGGCGAAGCCGGCGGCGGCCGTGAAGACACTGAACAGCGCCAGGCAGATCACGATGGCCAGCTTGCGGCCGATCCTGTCGGCGACAGTGCCGAGGAAAATGGCGCCGAACATCATGCCGAACAGGGCCGAGCTGACCATGAAGCCGGCATCCTGGGCCGTGACGCCCATCTCCTTCATGATCGACGGCAGCGCGATGCCGGCCACCGCCAGGTCATAGCCGTCGCAAATGATGATGATCGCGCACCAGGCGAGGATGCCGAAGTGGAAGCGGTTGAAGCTGGCCCCATCGGCCATCTTGTGTACGTCGATGTGTCGCATGCTGCTGTCTCCTTTGTTGTGAATCTCTTGGTGTGTCAGGTTTTCGTGGGCAGCCTGCCTGCTGCAGGTCCATGCAGTACCCGGCATGCCACGATGCCGATCGCCACGCCCCAGAAGGCCGACCCAAGCCCCAGGAAGCTCATTCCGGAAGCGGTAGCGACGAAGGCGATGACCGACGCCTCCCGGTGGTCTTCGGCCGCCGCGACGGCGCCGAGATTGGCGACGATGGGACCGAGCAATGCCAGGCCGGCGAGCGTTGCGACCAGTTCCCTGGGCAGTGCGGCGAACAGCATGACGATCGAGCCGCCGAACATCCCGGCGACCAGGTAGAAGCCGCCGTTGGCCAGGCCGGCGACGTAGCGCTTGCGGGGATCCTCGTGCGCCTCCCGGCTTGTGCACATGGCCGCGGTGATCGCGGCGATCGCGATCGTGATCCCGCCGGCAAAGGCGACCACCAGCGAAGCAAGGCTGCTCGTGACGATCACCGGGCGCACCTGGGTGTCGTAGCCCGCGGTCTTCAGGACGGTCATGCCGGGAAGGTATTGGCCGGTCAGGGTCACCAGCACCAGCGGCAAGGCCAGGCTGAAGGTGCCCGTCCAGCTCCAGGCCGGCGCGATGAACACCGGTGTGACGAATTGCAGGTCCAGGCCGGACAGGCTTGTCTGACCGGAGGACCAGGCTATCGCGGTCCCGGCCGCGAGCAGCAGCGCGACGCAGTAGCGTGGCGAGGTGCGCTTGAACAGGAGGTAGGCGGCGATCATGCCGAACACCAGCACAGGCATCGACGCCACGCCCTTGAAGGCATTCATCCCGAACGGAATGAGAATCCCCGCCATCATCCCGCTTGCGACGCCAGGCGGTACCCAGCGGGCCACGCGCTCGACCCAGCCCGAGAGACCGATCGCGAGCAGGAGCAGCGCCGCAGTCAGGTAGGCGCCAACCGCTTCGTTGACCGACAGGCCGGGAAACAGGGTGATCAGGAGCGCGGTGCCCGGCGCCGACCACGCGGTGATCACCGGGACCTTCATGCGCCAGCTCAGGAAGATCCCGGCTGCGGCCGCGCCGATCGAAATACCCCACACCCAGGACGCGAACATCTCGCTCGACACCTGCGCGGCCTGGGCCGCCTGGTAGAAAATCGCGAGCGGTGCGGAGAATGAGACCAGGACGGCGAGAAAGCCGGCAACGATAGCCGGCAACAGCGAGCCGCGGGCGTCCGATTCGCGCGGCGCGTCCTCGGGATGGGCCGCCAGGCTCGCTCCGCTTGCGCCGCCGGAGTCCGCGCCGCTGCCGCCGAACCGGTGTTGACCGTCAGTCTTCATCTTGTCTCCGCTTGCTGTCGTCGATGGCGGTCGCCCGTGTCGAGCGCCGTCTTTATTGCAGCGTAGATAACCCAAGCAGGAGCGTCCAACACTGATTTGGTATCCATTCGATACCTGATGGGTATTGAACGGCAGCGATGCGCTGTCGCGCCGGTGAAGCGGGAGGTTTCCGGGTCAGGCGGTCGCTGTCGTAGCCGTAAAGTGGGCGGCCATCGCGGATAAGGTCCGCATCCAGTAAGCCGCGATGGCGAGGCAAGGCAAGGCAGGCCACTGACGCCGGCTGCCCAAGCCATAACGGTACTTGTGCCGGCCTCTTGCAAAGCGGCCGGACAAGACGCATTGCAACAGTTGGAAAAAGTGAGCCCAGAAATGACAATCGCCGGGCATGAGCCGGCGATTGTCTTGATTCTGGAGGCGAGGACGGGAGTCGAACCCGTCTAGACGGCTTTGCAGGCCGCTGCATAACCGCTTTGCTACCTCGCCAGAAGATAGTGTAGAACTGCTGAGCCGGCGGGTTATGTGCCGCATCAACAGGAGAAGGGAAAGTCTTCTCGGAATTCTGGAGCGGGAGAAGAGTCTCGAACTCTCGACCTCAACCTTGGCAAGGTTGCGCTCTACCAACTGAGCTACTCCCGCATTGGAGTCTTACTTTATGCTTTTCAGCTTAACTTGCGCCAGACTTAACTGGAGCGGGAGAAGAGTCTCGAACTCTCGACCTCAACCTTGGCAAGGTTGCGCT
>CBIHLT010000167.1:0-11660 GCA_966210615.1 uncultured Massilia sp. | reverse complement strand
GTGGCCGGCGATCTGCGTGACGGCTCCATCGACTGCATACCGGTCAACCTCGACTGTGCCGACATCTGCGCAGCCACGCTCAATGCGCTGGCGCGCGGTTCGGCCCACCACGGCGACTTCTGCGCCCTGTGCGCCCACGTCTGCCGCGCCTGCGCCGCCAAGTGCGCCCAGCATGCGGCCATGCACAAGCATTGCGCGGAATGCCAGGCCGCCTGTGAGCGTTGCGCTGCGGAGTGCGACAAGCACGCCAGGGAAAAGCACATCTGACCGCCGGCGCACGGCTGCCTGTTACTTAGTAGCAGTTACTTACAAATTCGCCTTGGAGTCCGGCGCGGGCGCGGCGCTAGAATGGGTCATTGTCCCTGATCATCCCTTACGTCCACGGGGAGGCTGCCATGAAAACGCAGACCAAAGGCGTCGCGAAACGCCTCGTCATTTCGCTCCTGCTGGCTGCCGGCCTCGGCGGTTGCGCGGTGTACGGCCCCCCGTACGCGGCCTACGACGGCGGGTATGGGTACAACAGCAGTCCGGCCTACGTCTACCCGCCGGTGAGCCTGGACCTCGGCTTCTCTTACTACGACCGCGGCCCGCGCTATCACGGCGGGCGCGGCTGGGGCCACAATCACTGGCGCGGGCATCACGGACGCGGCCACCATCGCGGATGGGGACGCGGCCGGCACTGAGCTTGCCGCGCCGGCCCGCGCTCAGGCCTGGCGCTTGATCGGGATGATGCGCGCCGGCGGATGGCGGTAAGCCGCCATCAGCGCCGCCCACTGCGCATCCATCGCGTCCATGGCCGCTTCCTTGACGTGGCCATAGCCCCGCACGCCGTCCGGCAGCTGCGCCAGCTTGAGCGCCGCTTCCCTGTTCTCCACCGTCAAGCCGGTCGCCAGCTCGCGCACGAAGTCCAGGTAACGGTCGCGCAGCGCGCGCTCGCGCTTGCGCTCGTGGGTGTAGCCGAACACGTCGAAAGGCGTGCCGCGCAAGCCCTTGAAGCGTGCCAGCGCGCCGAACACCGGCATCAGCCAGGCGCCGAACTGCATCTTGGCCGGCACGTTCGAGCCCGGCTTGCGGCGTGCCAGCAGCGGCGGCGCCAAATGGAAGGCGAGCTTGTAGTCGCCCTCGAACTGGGCCGCGATCTGTTCGCGGAAAGCGGGATCGGCATGCAGGCGCGCCACTTCGTACTCGTCCTTGTAGGCCATGACCTTGAACAGGTTGCGCGCCACCGCCTTGCTCAGCTGCTTGCGCGAAGCGGCGCCTTCCAGCGCGGTCTCGCGCTGCTCGACGGCGGCCACCGCGTCCTGGTAGAGCCGTGCATAGGCGGCGTCCTGGTAGCGCGTCAGCCATTCGGCACGGAAGGCGATGGTATCGGCCAGCGGCTTCGGCGCGCTGAACTGGATCACCTGGGAAGGCTGGTTGAGACGGTCGAGCGCCTTCTCGTCGGCGGCGGCCAGGCGGCCAAGCGTGAAGGCGCGCTTGTTCATGTCGACCGCCACGGCATTCAGTTCGATCGCGCGCATCAGCGCCGCCAGGCTCACCGGCACCAGGCCCTGCTGCCAGGCATAGCCCATCAGGAGGATATTGCTGCCGATGGTGTCGCCCAGGAAGCGCGCTGCGATCTGCTGGGCGTTCAGGCGCAGCAGGCCGGCCTCGCCGGCGGCCGCGCCGAGCTTCTCGAGCAGGCCTTCCTTGTTGATCGAGGCATCGCGGTCGCGGGTGAAGTCGGCGGTCGGGATTTCGTACTCGTTGGCGACCACGCGGGTGTGCCCTTCACGCATCACGGCCAAGCCGTCCGGCATCGCGGCCACCACCAGGTCGCAGGCGAACACCGCGTCGGCCTGGCGCAGGTCGATGCGCACCTGGTGCAGGCGTTCCGGCGAGGACGCGACCCGCACGTGCGACAGCACCGCGCCACCCTTCTGGGCGAAGCCCATGAAGTCCAGGGTCGAGGCGCCCTTGCCTTCCAGGTGGGCGGCCATCGTGATCAGGGCGCCCACGGTGACCACGCCGGTGCCGCCGACGCCTGCCACGAGGATCTCGTAGGGTTTATGGAGCGCATGGACGGGCGGCGCCGGATAGGCCGCCAGCGCCCCCTCCAGGTCCGCCAGCGACAGCGACACGGCGGCCGGCTTGCGCAGCGCGCCGCCCAGCACCGACACGAAGCTCGGGCAGAAGCCCTCGACGCAGGAATAATCCTTGTTGCAGGACGACTGCTCGATCTGGCGCTTGCGGCCCAGTTCCGTCTCCAGCGGCAGGATCGACAGGCAGTTGGACTGCACGCCGCAGTCGCCGCAGCCCTCGCACACGGCCGGGTTGATGACCATGCGGCGCGCCGGGTCGGGGAACACGGTCTTGTCCGGGGTGTTCTTCTTGCGGCGGCGGCGCTTCTCGGCGGCGCAGGTCTGGTCGTACACCAGCACCGTCACGCCGGGAATCTCGCGCAGCATGCGCTGGATGGCGTCCAGCTCGCCGCGGTGATGTACGGTGACGCCGGGGACCAGGCTGACGCCCTGGTAGCGGCCGGGATCGTCCGTCACCACCACGACCTTCTTCGCGCCCTCGCTGCAGACCTGCTGCACGATCTGCGGCACCGACAGGCTGCCGTCCACCGGCTGGCCGCCGGTCATCGCCACGGCGTCGTTGTAGAGGATCTTGTAGGTGATGTCGATGCCGGCCGCGATGGCCTGGCGGATCGCCAGCGATCCCGAATGGTAGAAGGTGCCGTCGCCCAGGTTCTGGAAGATGTGCTTCTCGCCCACGAAGGGCGCCGAACCGGCCCAGCTGATGCCCTCGCCGCCCATCTGCGACAGGTAATAGGTGTCGCGCTTCATCCAGGTGGCCATGAAGTGGCAGCCGATGCCGGCCAGGGCGCGGCTGCCTTCCGGCACGCGGGTCGAGGTGTTGTGCGGGCAGCCGGAGCAGAAGTACGGCGTGCGGCGGATGCCGTCGGCGCTGTTCGAAGGCAGCTCGGCGGCGCAAAATGCCGGCAGCATGCGCGCCAGCTCCAGCTGCGGGAAGCGCGGCGCCAGCCAGCGCACCAGCACCGGGGCGATGCGCGAAGGGCGCAGCTCGCCCAAGGCCGACAGCAAGGGCTGGCCTTCGGGGTCGGTTTTGCCGATGACGGCGGGACGCCGGCCGGCCGGCAGGTTGTAGAACAGGTTCTTGACCTGCTGTTCGATGACCGGGCCCTTTTCCTCCACCACCAGGATCTCGTCCAGGCCGGCGGCGAAGGCCGACAGGCGGGTGTGCTCGAGCGGATAGCTCAGGCCCGGCTTGTACAGGCGCACGCCCAGGGCTTCCAGCTGCGCCAGGCCCAGGTCCATGCGCTCCAGCGCTTCCAGCAGGTCGAGGTAGGCCTTGCCGGTGCTGATGATGCCGATCTTCGCTTGCGGCGCCGGCACCACCAGGCGGTCGATGGAGTTGGCGCGCGCGAAAGCCTGCACGGCTTCCAGCTTGGCCGCTACACGCTGCTCCAGGGCCAGGCCGGGCAAATCCGGCCAGCGGTTGTGCAGCCCATCCGGCGGCGGCACGTAATCGGCAGGCGCGACGAAGCGCGGCATGGCCGGCAGCTCGACCACGGCGCCGCCCTCCACCGTCTCCGAAATGGCCTTGAAGCCGCACCAGGCGCCCGAGAAGCGCGACAGTGCCCAGCCGTACAGGCCGAACTCCAGGTATTCCTGGATGTTGGCGGGATTAATGACCGGCATGCCCCAGGCCATCAGCGCCTGCTCGCTCTGGTGCGGCATGGACGAGGACACGCAGCCGTGGTCGTCGCCCAGGATGACCAGCACGCCGCCATGCGGCGAGGAACCGTAGACATGGCCGTGCTTGAGCGCGTCGCCGGCGCGGTCCACGCCGGGGCCCTTGCCGTACCACATGGCGAACACGCCGTCGACCTTGCGGGTGGGGTTGGCCTCGACCTGCTGCGAGCCCATCACCGCGGTCGCGCCCAGCTCTTCGTTGATCGCGGGGAGGAACTCGATCCTGTGCTGCTCCAGCAGCTCGCGGGCGCGCCAGAGTTCCTGGTCGACCGCGCCCAGCGGCGAGCCGCGGTAGCCGCTGACGAAGCCGGCGGTATTCAGCTGCTGCGCCTCGTCGCAACGCTTCTGCATGCACAGCAGGCGCACCAGCGCCTGGGTGCCGGTCAGGAAGACCCGGCCCTGATGGCGGGTCAGGTTGTCGGTCAGCGCGTAGTCCGGGTCGGCCAGGCGGATCGGCGCAGAGGTCTCCATCGTCGTGTCCATGTTTTCTTATTGTGTGAGTCGAAAAGATGACAGAAGGATATGCCTTGCAGAGAGAAATATTTTTTCTATCTTTTCGGTTTTCGGCACTAGAATTGCAAAAATCTTTCTAGAATCACCGTGAAAAATGAAAAACACACCGATTGACCACGCATCCGTGAAAATCCTGTGCGAACTGCAGAAGAACGGCAGGATTTCCTCGAACGAGCTGGCGGAGAAGGTCGGGCTGTCGGCCAGTCCCTGCTGGCGCCGCCAGAAGGAACTGGAGGACAACGGCACCATCCTGCGCTACACCGCCCTGCTCGACCGGCGCAAGCTGGGACTGGCGGTGGTCTGCCTGCTGCACGTGTCGCTGCTGCGCCATGCGGAAGGGGTGGTCGAGCAGTTCGAGGAAGCGATGCGCCTGCGGCCGGAAGTCGTGGAGTGCTACGAGACCACGGGCAATTCGGATTACCTGGTCAAGGTCGTGGTGGCGGACATGGATGCCTACCACGATTTCCTGCATAACGTGATGGTGAAGCTGAACGGCGTCTCGCAGGTGAATACCAGCGTGGCGCTGCGCGAAGTGAAGTACGAAACGGCGCTGCCGCTCTAGCGCGGCGCTTCAGCGCTCGCGCACCAGCCTGAACTGGACGGCGCGCCGGTTGTAGTCGGCGATGGACTGCTTGACGTAGCGGGTGAGCGCGTCGCCGGTGAGCGAAAACGGATACAGGCCCGCCTCCTGGCGCATGCGCGAAAATTCCGGCCGCGTCTCCATGTGGGCGAAGGCGGCGACCCAGCGCCGGTAGTCGGCGTCCGGCACGTCCGGCCCCATCCACACCCCGCGGATCACGGGCCACACCACGTCGTAGCCTTGTTCGCGCGCGGTCGGCACACTGGCCAGGATGCCCGGCAGGCGCTGCTCGGACAGCACCGCCAGCACCCTCACCTGGCCACGGCTGGCGTACAGCAGGGCTTCGGAGGTGTCGCCGGAAATCGCCTGCACATGGCCGGCCTGCATGGCGACGAACTGCTCGCCGCCGCCTTCCAGCGCCACGAAGCGCAGCTTGCGCGGCTCGACGCCGGCCAGCTGCACCAGCAGCGCCATCTTCATCCAGTCCTGGCTGCCGATGGTGCCGGACATGCCGACCAGCACCCGGCGCGGATCGCGCTTCAAGGCCTGGAGCAGTTCGCGCAGCGAACGGTAGGGGGAATTGGCAGGCACGGCGATCATGCCGTAGTCGGCGCCGAAGGCCGCGACCCAGCGCACGTCGTCGGCGCTGGCCTTGCCGAATTTGCCACGCGCCAGGTTCAGCACCGAGCCGCCGGAAAACGCGACCAGGGTGTTCGGCTCGTTGCGGCGCTGCGAGACCAGGGTGTGCCAGGCCACGGCGCCGACGCCGCCCGGCATGTAGCTCAGCCTGAGCGCGGGCGCCCCCGGTTCCCCCGGCAAGGCATGCTGGGCCAGCTTGCAGGTCAGGTCCATGGCGCCGCCGGGCTTGGACGGCACCAGGCATTCGGCCCCGGCCGGCTGCCCGGCGTGGGCCTGCCAGCAGGCGGCCGCCAGCAGCGGTAACAGGAGGGTGCGCAGCATCTTCATGGAGTCATCATAGCGCGTGGCCGCCGACTGTACAGCGGCCAAGCTTTCAATTCGCTTTCAGCGCGGGCAGGCGTTGTGGAAATCCCCTATCGGCGCCCGTATCGGTCCAACCCGGGCCCCGGCGCGCGGAAATTGCGCTTACACTGGCGCGATGAGAATCCTGCTAGTCGAAGACCACGTCGAACTCCAGCACTGGGTATCCAAGGCCCTGCGCGACGCCAAGCTCACCGTCGAATGCGCGTCCAGCGGCGCCGATGCCGACGCCCTGCTGCACACCCAGGACTATGCCCTGGTGATCCTCGACCTGACCCTGCCCAGGATGGACGGCCTGGACGTGCTGCGCCGCCTGCGCGCGCGCGGCGGCCCGCGCGGGGGCACGCCGGTGCTGATCCTGACCGCGCGCGGCGGCCTGGAAGAAAAGGTGCAAGGCCTGAACCTGGGCGCCGACGACTACCTGGCCAAGCCCTTCGAGCTGGTCGAACTGGAGGCGCGCGTCAAGGCGCTGCTGCGGCGGCGCTTCGGCGGCGGCAACGAGAACCTGGTGCAGCGCTGCGGCGAGCTCAGTTTCGACACGGTCTCGCGCATGTTCCACTACTGCGGCGAGCCGCTGGCCCTGACGCCGCGTGAGCACGCGGTGCTGGAGGCGCTGATCGCGCGCCCCGGCCGTGCGCTCTCGAAAGACAAGCTGTTCGACGAAGTGTTCGCCCTGGTCGACGACGCCAGCGTGGACGCCATCGAGCTGTACATCCACCGCATCCGCAAGAAGCTCGAACGCCGGCCCGAAGGCAATGCCGCGATCGTGACCCTGCGCGGCATCGGCTACCTGCTGCAGGAGCGCCCGGCTTGAAGCAGGCGCCCGGCAGCCTGCGCAACCAGCTGCTGCGCTGGCTGATCCTGCCGCTGGTGGCCCTGGTCGCCCTCAATGCCGTGTCGCTCTACCGCGATGCGCTGGACGCCGGCGACATCGCCTACGACCGTTCCCTGCTCGCTTCCACGCGCGCCCTCGCCGAGCGGGTCGCGGTGCGCGACGGCAAAGTGGTGGCCGACGTGCCCTACGTCGCCCTGGACAGCTTCGAGACCGACACCCTGGGCCGCATCTACTACAAGGTCACGGGCTTGAACGGCGAGACCGTCTCCGGCTACGACGACCTGCCGCCGGTGCCGAAGGACGTGCCGCGTTCCGACCTCTACCCCGCCCTGGTGCGCTTCTACCATGCCGAGTACAACGGCGAGCCGGTGCGCATCGCGGCCCTGCACCAGCCGGTGTTCGACGATTCGATGCGCGGCATCGCCCTGATCCAGGTCGGCGAGACCCTCGACGCCCGGCGCGCGCTGTCGCGCCGCATCCTGATCAACACGCTGTGGCGCCAGGCCCTGCTGGTGCTGGCGGTGGCGACCCTGGTGTGGTTCGCGGTGCGCCTGGTGCTGCGTCCCCTGATGGCGCTCAAGAACGAGGTCGAGACGCGCTCGCTGTCCGACCTGTCCGACGTCGATCCGGCCCTGGTGCACAAGGAAGTGCGGCCGCTGGTGACGGCGATGAACGGCGCCATGACGCGCATGCAGAACCTGATCGCCAGCCAGCGCCGCTTCATCGCCGACGCCTCGCACCAGCTGCGCACGCCGCTCACGGTGCTCAAGACCCAGGCCGAGCTGGCCCTGCGCGAGGACGACCCGGCCGCCATGCGCGCCATCGTGCGCTCGATCGCCGGTACCACCGACTCCGCCATCCACCTGGCCAACCGCCTGCTGACCCTGGCGCGCATCGAGCATGGCAACGGCAGCGTGGCCAGTGTTCCGGTGTCGCTGGCGGCCGTGGCCGGACAGGTCGGGCTGGAACTGGCGCCGCTGGCGGTCCACAAGGGGATCGACCTGGCGCTGGAGGTGGAGGAAGGCGCCGACACCACCGTCAACGGGCAGGAACTCCTGCTGCACGAGCTGGTGTCCAACCTGGCCGACAACGCGATCCGCTACACCCCGCCGGGGGGCAGCGTGCAGCTGCGGGTGTCGCGGCACGAGTCGGACGTACTGCGGGGCGAACTGGGGGGCGTCCTGCTGGAAGTACTCGACAGCGGTCCCGGCATCCCGGCGGCGGACATGGACAAGGTCTTCATGCCCTTCTACCGCGCCCAGGCCACCCTGGACGCCAATCCCGGCGGCACCGGCCTGGGCCTGGCCATCGTGCGCGACATCGCCGCCATGCACGGCGCCACCCTGGCGCTCGAACCTGGCTCAGGCTGCGGCCCCCACGGCCGCGGCTTGACAGTCCGCGTCCTGTTTGCGGCCCACTGAAAGCTAACTGAAAGCCGGCCCCGCCTATAGTTGGCGCAACAAGGCCGGGACCGCCGGCCAATAAAAAATATTGACGACAGCTTCGCCGCGCCCCCGCGCGCGCCGCGGCACTTCTGAGGAGAATCCCATGCTGACCATCCTGGCATACGCGATGATCATCGTGTTCATGTTCCTGATCATGACCAAGCGCCTGCCGGCCATGGTCGCGCTGATCGTCGTGCCCATCGCCTTCGGCCTGATCGGCGGCTTCGGCGCGGAACTCGGGCCGATGATGCTCACCGGTATCAAGAACCTGGCGCCGACCGGCGTCATGCTGATGTTCGCGATCCTGTACTTCGGCATCATGATCGATGCCGGCCTGTTCGATCCCCTCATCCGCCGCATCGTGAAGCTGGTCCAGGGCGACCCGGTCAAGATCGTGGTCGGCACCGCGGTGCTGGCGATGTTCGTCTCGCTCGACGGCGACGGCGCCACCACCTACATGATCACGGTCGCGGCCATGCTGCCCCTGTACAAGCGCCTCGGCATGAACCAGCTGATCCTCGCCTGCGTGATCATGCTGGCCGGCGGCATCTTCAACATCCTGCCCTGGGGCGGCCCGACGGCGCGCGCCGCGAGCGCCCTGGGCGTGGACGTGAGCACCATCTTCGTTCCCATGATCCTGCCGATGGTCGCGGGGGTCTGCTGGGTGCTGTTCGTCGCTTATGTGCTGGGCAAGAAGGAGCGCGCGCGGATCGGCATGGTGCGGCTGGCTGCCCAGGCCGGCGTCCGGCAGGCGGCCAACGTCAGCGTCCTGAAGCCCGCCCAGGCGAGCCTCGCGGTGCCGGGCGAAATGGACGGCACCACCGGCCAGTGGATCGCGCATGCGGACTCCGTGAGCCAGGACAGCACCGTCCAGGCCAGGGAAGCGGACGGCGCCGTTTCCGACCCGGCCATCGCCCGGCCGAAGCTGATCTGGGTGAACTTCGCGCTCACCGCCCTGCTGCTTGGCTTGCTGATCAAGGGCGCCCTGCCGCTGCCGGCGCTGTTCATGATCTTCTTCGCGATCGCACTGATGATCAACTACCCGCGCCTGGAAGACCAGAAGGAGCGCATCGCCGCGCATGCGGTCAATGCGGTGCCGGTCGTGTCGCTGATTTTCGCCGCGGGCATCTTCGTCGGCATCCTGCAGGGAACCAAGATGGTGGACGCCATCGCCCTCAGCGTGATCGCCGCCGTGCCGGACTGGATGGGCCCCTACCTGGCCATCGTGACCGGGCTGCTGAGCATCCCCTTCACCTTCTTCATTTCGAACGACGCCTTCTACTTCGGCATCGTGCCGATCCTGGCCAAGGCGGCCGCCGTGTACGGCATCAGCGCCGCCGAAATCGGCCGCGCCTCCCTGATCGGCCAGCCGGTCCACCTGCTCAGCCCCCTGGTGGCCTCGACCTACCTGCTGGTCGGCATGGCCAAGGTCGAATTCGGCGACCACCAGCGCTTCACCCTGGCCTGGTCGATCACGGCCTCGCTGGTCCTGCTGGCGGCGGCCGTCCTGTTCGGCGTGATTCCCCTGTTCGGGAACCTCTGATCAGCTGGCGATCCCTGCCCTGTCCAGCATCGCGTGCAGGAGGACGTTGCAGCCGGCTTCAAGGTGATCCGGCTGCGCGTCCTCGATCTCGTTGTGGCTGATCCCGTCCTTGCAGGGGACGAAGATCATGCCTGACGGGGCCACGCGGGCGGCGTAGATGGCGTCGTGGCCCGCGCCGGACACGACGTCCATCGTCGAGTAGCCCAGCTTGTCGGTTGCCTTGCGCACCGCGCCGACGCAATCCGGATGGAAGGGGCAAGGCGGATAGTAGGACACCCGCTCCACCTCGATCCCCAATCCGGTCTCGCGGCGCGTCCGCGCCACGAAGGCCAGCATCTCCTCGTGCATCGTGTCGAGCAGCTCGTCGCTCACGTTGCGCAGGTCGATGCTGAACTTGACCTGGCCGGGGATCACGTTGCGGCTGTTCGGGAACACCTGCACCATCCCCACCGTCCCGCGCCCGTAGGGCGGATAACGGTTCGCGATCCGCACCACTTCCTGCATGATGCTCGTGGCCACCTGCAGCGCGTCGCGCCGCAAGCCCATCGGCGTCGGTCCCGCATGGGCTTCCATGCCGGAGACGATGCAGTCGTACCACGACAGGCCCATCACGGCCGGCACCACGCCGATCACCTTGCCCGCGTCTTCCAGCACCGGCCCCTGCTCGATATGGGTCTCGAAATAGGCGCCGATGGGGTGCCGCCCCGGCACTTCCTCGCCCCGGTAGCCGATCCGTTCCAGTTCCTCTCCCACGCTCTTGCCTTCGGTGTCGCGGGCCGCGTAGGCCGTCTCCAGGCTGAAGGCGCCGCAGAACACGCCCGAGCCCATCATCACCGGGACGAAGCGCGAGCCTTCCTCGTTGGTCCAGAACGCGACCTCGATCGGCGCCTCGGTCTGGATCCGCAAGTCGTTCAGGGTGCGCACCACTTCCAGGCCGGCCAGCACCCCGTAGTTGCCGTCGAACTTGCCGCCGGTCGGCTGGGTGTCGATGTGGCTGCCGGTGACGATGGGCGGCAGCGCAGGATCGCGGCCTGCGCGGCGCATGAAGACGTTGCCGATCTGGTCGATGGTGACCGTCATGCCCGCTTCCCGTCCCCAGCTCACCACCAGGTCGCGTCCCTGGCGGTCCAGGTCCGTCAGCGCCAGGCGCTTGACGCCGCCTTTTTCGGTGGCCCCGATCCGGGCCAGTTCCATCAGCGAAGCCCACAGGCGCTTGCCGTCGATACGCAGTTCGTTCATCTCGGCTCCCGTTCAGGTCAAGGACACCGGCGCCATGGCCGGACGCGGCACGTAGCGGCCGGCGCCCTCCTCCGCGCGCAGCTCGCCGCGCTCGAACACCAGCTTGCCGGCGGCGATGGTATGGGTGGGGATGCCGCGCACCGTCCGCCCCTCGAAGACGTTGAAACCGCCCTTCGAGTGCTGGGTCGCGGCCGAAATGGTGCGCCTGCCTTCCGGGTCCCAGACCACGATGTCGGCGTCCGCGCCCGCCGCCACCAGGCCCTTGCGCGGATACATGTTGAAGATCTGGGCCGCGTTGGTCGAGGTGACGCGCACGAATTCCATCGGTGTGAGCAGGCCGCTGTTCACGCCGGCGTCCCAGACCACGGCCATGCGCTCCTCGACGCCGCCGCAGCCGTTCGGGATTTTGGTGAAATCGTCCTTGCCGGCCGCTTTCTGGGCGGCGCAGAAGGTGCAGTGGTCGGTCGCCGTCGTGTGCAGGTTGCCGCCCTGGAGGCCCTGCCACAAGGCCTGCTGGTGGTGGCTGCCGCGGAAGGGCGGGCTCATGACGTGGCCGCGCGCGAAGTCCGGGTCGGGATGGCGGTAGACGCTGTCGTCGATGACCAGGTGGCCGGCCAGCGCCTCGCCGTACACGCGCTGGCCACGGGCGCGGGCGCGCTGGATCGCCTCCAGCGATTCGGCGCAGGACACGTGCACGATGTACACCGGCGTGCCGAGCACCTTGGCGATGGCGATCGCGCGGTTG
>CBIHLT010000166.1:0-11666 GCA_966210615.1 uncultured Massilia sp. | reverse complement strand
CTGGGAGCTTTCCAGGTGGCGGACAACTGCGACCTTGCGAATTGGCATACGGGAGCGCCGGACGCCATCCCGGCAGTCGGCGGCGCGATGGACTTGGCAATCGGCGCCAAGCAGGTGTTCGTCATGATGGAACATCAGATCAAGGATGGCGCGAGCAAGATCGTGGAGCGATGCAGCTATCCGCTGACCGGCATCGCTTGTGTCAGCCGCATTTATACCGACCTGGCAGTCCTGGACGTCACTCCGGACGGCTTGCGCGTGCGCGAGATGGCGCCAGGCCTGACCCTGAACGATCTGCAGGCTGCCACAGCGGCACCGCTGCTGCCTGGCGGCGAGGAGAGCCACCATGAATGATGCCTACATCTGCGACGCGATCCGCACGCCGATCGGGCGTTATGGCGGCGCACTGAAAGACGTGCGCGCCGACGACCTGGGAGCCGTGCCGATCCGTGAACTCATGCGGCGCAACCCGGATGTCGACTGGACCGCCATCGACGACGTCATCTATGGTTGCGCCAACCAGGCGGGCGAAGATAATCGCAATATTGCACGGATGTCGGCGTTGCTGGCAGGTTTGCCAGAACAGGTGGCGGGTTCGACCGTCAACCGTTTGTGCGGATCGGGGCTGGATGCCGTGGGTACAGCCGCGCGTGCAATTCGAAGCGGCGATGCGCGGCTCTTGATTGCCGGAGGCGTGGAGTCGATGACCCGCGCGCCTTTCGTCATGGGCAAGGCGCAGAGTGCGTTTTCTCGCGATGCGGCGATCTATGACACCACAATCGGATGGCGTTTCCCGAATCCGCTGATGGAAAAACTGTACGGTACCGATCCAATGCCCGGGACGGCGGAAAATGTGGCGAAAGACTATGGGATCAGCCGAATCGACCAGGACCGCTTCGCATTGGCCAGTCAGGAGAAGGCGGCACGGGCGCAGCGTGACGGCGTGCTCGAGCAGGAGATCGTGCCGGTGGTGATTCCACAGAAGAAAGGGGAAGCGCTGAGGATTGTATGCGACGAACACCCGCGTGAAACCACGCTTGAGGCCCTTGCCAGGCTCAAGCCGGTGGTGCGGCCTGACGGTACTGTTACCGCAGGCAATGCATCCGGCGTGAACGACGGCGCATGCGCCCTCCTGCTGGCCAACGCGGAGGCGGCGCAACAGTACGGATTGACTCCACGCGCTCGCATTCTCGGCATGGCGACAGTTGGTGTGGCGCCGCGCGTGATGGGTATCGGACCGGCGCCGGCAGTGCAAAAGCTGCTGCGGCAGCTGGACATGCGCCTCGAGCAGTTCGACCTGATTGAGCTGAACGAAGCATTCGCTTCTCAAGGCTTGGCTGTGCTGCGCATGCTGGGGCTAAGCGACAGTGACCCGCGCGTGAATCCCAACGGTGGCGCGATCGCGCTCGGTCACCCTCTTGGCATGAGCGGTGCGCGATTGGTAACGACGGCGCTGTACCAGCTTCACCGGACGGGTGGACGCTATGCTCTCTGTACGATGTGTATCGGCGTCGGCCAGGGAATAGCAATTGCCATCGAGCGCGTGTAAGGCTGGCGCTTCAATTGAACCGATGCGATGGGGAATTGCATCACCCGAGGCGGAGAGATCCCACAGGCCTGGCTAATCTCCAGCGTAGGGGAACTCAAGAGGTGAAAATTGCGGTTCTTGCGTAAGTGATTGAAATTGTTGCTTATAATACGGCCTGCAAAGCCGTCTAGACGGCTTCGACTCCCGTCCTCTCCTCCAAGTTCTACGCGTACGGGCCCGTTCAGGGCCCGTCCGTTTTTCAACTCGACAAATCTCCATCACTGGTCGCGGCACCGGCCGTACAGGCCGGCCAGACCGGTGCACCACAATCGGCCTGTGGTGCATGCCGCTCACCGGTTGGCAACGCCTTGCAGGAACGCGTTTTCAATCAAGCCCTGCAGCCCAGCCCGTGCCACCCGTCCACGCCGTTCGGCGTCCGCAATCCCCACGACCATCGAACCCCAGATTTCCGTCAATGCCGGCGCCGGTATGTCGACGCGAAAAAAACCCTCGCGTTGGCCGCGCAGGAAGAAGGCGTCCATGATCGCCTCCATGCGCTCCGACACGGCCGGATCCTTGACCGCTTCACGCCAGTAATAGGTCAGGAACGCCGTCAATTCCTTGTGGTTCAGGTAGATGTCGGTCAGGCGGCGAAAGGCGTCCAGCACCGGGCCCTCATCGAGCCCGGCGGTGGCATAGGCGTCGGAGAACACCTGCTTGCAATGGCTCACGAGGCGCTCGATCAGCTCTTCGCGCGTACGGCAGAACCGGTAGAGCGTCGCCTTGCTGATGCCGATCGAACGCGCCAGGTCGCTGAGGGATGCACGCGGCTCGTCGACCAGCGCAAGCGCCAGGGATGCCAGGGTCTTGTTGTCTTGCACATCAATATTGGCCATAAGCACACTTTCCGGAAAATCAAACGACGGTCGCAGCTGCCGATCAAGCCAGCCATTGTGAAGAAAATTTAGAAAAAAACAAGCAGAATCATCCATTCAAGGTTCTCATGAATCATATTTGATTCATTAGAATTTGTATGGCATCATTTCGCCCATTATGGTTCCACATGGGAAAGGTGCCGCGATGGCAAATTACGTAGGATGGAAAATGACGCTGCTGACGGCCGGGCTTGGCCTGCTGGCAGGTTGCGGCGCGGACGGGCAGGAGGGGGCCACCCAGGCGCCTCCGGCCAAGGCAGTCACGGCAGTCGTCGTGCAGCAGCAGGCGCTGGAACTGGCCAGCGAACTGCCGGGACGGGTCGAGCCGGTGCGGGTCGCGGAAGTGCGCGCCCGCGTGCCAGGGATCGTACTCAGCCGCCAGTTCGAGGAAGGCGCCACCGTCAAGGCCGGCCAGGTGCTGTTCCAGATCGATCCGGCGCCGTTCAAGGTGGCGCTGGCGCGCGCGCGCGGTGAGCTCGCGCGGGTGGAGGCGCAGTTGGCCGAGGCGCAAGCGGTGGTCAAGCGCTATGCACCGCTGGTCGAGGCCGACGCCGTCAGCCGCCAGGACTTCGATGCCGCCCAATCCGCGCTGGCAAGCGCCAAGGCCGCACGCCAGGCAGCGCTCGCCGAGGTCGACAATGCCGGCTTGAACCTCGGCCTGGCGACCGTCAGGGCGCCGATCTCCGGGCGGATCGGACGCGCGCTGGTCACCGAAGGCGCGCTGGTGGGCCAGAACGAGGCCACGCCGCTGGCGATCGTGCAGCAGATCGACGAGGTCTACGTCGACTTCAAGCAGCCGCTCGCCGAAGCACAGGCGCTGCAAGCGGCGCTGGGCCAGGGCAAGCTGGCACGCGCAGACGGCGCCAGCATCTCGCTGACGATCGAAGGCAACAGCCGGCGCCGCCAGGGCAAGCTGCTGTTCTCGGACATCGCCGTCGACCGCGCGACCGGGCAGGTCACCTTGCGCGGCCGCTTCGCCAACCCGGACGGCGCGCTCTTGCCGGGCATGTACGTGCGCGTGAATACCCCGCTGGCAACGGACCGCGCGGCCATCCTGGTGCCGCAGCGCGCGGTGCAGCGCGGGGTCGACGGCAAGCCCTTCGTCCTGACCGTCGGCAAGGACAATCTCGCCGCTGTGCGCGCCGTGCAGACGGGCGCCATGCACGGGACTACCTGGCAGATCACCAGCGGCCTGAATCCCGGCGACCGCGTCATCACCGACGGCCAGGCCCAGCCAGGCCAGCCGGTCAGCGTCGACCGCCCGGCCGCCGCCTCCACCTTGGCCGCCGCTGGCGCGCGCCAGTGATCCTGCAGCGGCCCTAGCGTATTTCCAAGGATAGGATATGTCTAAGTTTTTCATCGACCGCCCCAACTTCGCGTGGGTGGTCGCCATCATGATCTCGCTGGCAGGCTTGCTGGCGATGCCTTCGCTGCCGGTGGCCCAGTTTCCGAGCCTGGCGCCGCCGCAAATCTCGATCGTCGCGGGCTACCCCGGCGCATCGGCCACCACCGTGGTCGATGCGCTGACCAGCGTCGTCGAGGACGAACTCAATGGCGCCAAGAACCTGCTGTACTACGAGTCGTCGAGCTCGACCGGAATCAGCGAGATCACCGTCACCTTCGCCCCGGGCACCGACCCCGATCTCGCCCAGGTCGATGTGCAGAACCGCCTGAAACGCGCCGAGGCACGCCTGCCTCCCGCCGTGACCCAGCAGGGCATCCAGGTCGAGCAGGCCAGCGCCGGCTTCCTGATGATGTACGCGCTGACCTACAAGGAGGGTTATGCCGGCCGCGACGTGGTCGGCCTCGGCGATTACGCGGCGCGCAAGGTGCATAACGAGATCCGGCGCGTGCCCGGTGTCGGCAAGGTGCAGGTGTTCGGCGCCGAAGCGGCCATGCGGGTCTGGATCGATCCGGCAAAACTGCTCGGCTACGGCTTGTCGGTCGCCGACGTGAATGCGGCCATCGCCGCCCAGAACGTCCAGGTCCCCGCCGGCAGTTTCGGCGGCCGCCCTGGAGCGCCGGGCCAGGAGCTGACCGCGACCATCGAAGTCCAGGGCATGCTGAGCACGCCCGAAGAGTTCGGGCGCATCGTGCTGCGCGCCGATCCCGACGGCGGAACTGTCAGGCTGGCCGACGTGGCGCGCCTGGCGGTCGGCAGCCAGAGCTACGACTTCGAGATGCTCAGCAACGGCAAGGCCGCGATCGGCGCCGCCGTGCAGCTGGCTCCGGGCGCCAATGCCCTGGAGACCGCCGAAGCGGTCAAGGCGCGCCTGGCCGAGCTGTCCAGGACCTTCCCCAGCGAAGTGTCCTATTCGGTGCCCTACGATACCTCGCGCTTCGTCGATGTCGCCATCGGCAAGGTGCTGCAGACCCTGGCCGAGGCGGTGGTGCTGGTCTTCCTGGTGATGCTGGTGTTCCTGCAGAACGTGCGCTACACCCTGATTCCGACCATCGTGGTGCCGGTCTGCCTGCTCGGCACGCTGGGCGTCATGTACGCGCTCGGCTTCTCGGTGAACATGATGACCATGTTCGGCATGGTGCTGGCGATCGGCATCCTGGTCGACGATGCCATCGTGGTGGTCGAGAACGTCGAGCGGATCATGTCCGAAGAAGGACTGTCGCCGCGCGAAGCCACGATCAAGGCGATGCAGCAGGTGTCGGGCGCGATCGTGGGCGTGACGGCGGTGCTGGCGGCGGTGTTCCTGCCGCTGGCCTTCATGAGCGGCTCGGTCGGTGTGATCTACCGCCAGTTCTCGCTGTCGCTGGCGGTGTCGATCCTGTTCTCGGGCTTCCTGGCGCTGAGCTTCACGCCGGCCCTGTGTACGCGCCTGCTCAAGCCGATCCCGAAAGGGCACCATGCCGAGAAGCGCGGCTTCTTCGGCTGGTTCAACCGCCGCTTCGCGCATCTCACCGAACGCTTCAACGGACTGAACCAGCGCCTGGTGGCGCGCACCGGCCGCTGCATGCTCGTCTACCTGGTCCTGTTCGGCGCGCTCGCGCTGATGTACCAGCGCCTGCCGGCGTCCTTCGTGCCGGTCGAGGACCAGGGCTACTACATCGTCGACGTCCAGCTGCCGCCCGGCGCCACCTTCGAGCGCACCCAAAAGGTGGTCAAGGAGATCGAAGGCTATATGCGCAACCGCCCGGCCGGCCAGGACACCGCCGTCATCATGGGCTTCAGCTTCTCTGGTTCGGGCCAGAACGCGGCGCTCGGCTTCCCGACCCTGCGCGACTGGTCCGAGCGCGGCAAGGGCGCGGCGGCGTCGGATGAAGTGGCGGCATTCAACGCCCACTTCGCGCAATACAAGGAAGCGGCCGTGATGGCGGTGGAACCGCCGCCGGTCGAGGGCCTGGGCAATGCGGGCGGCTTCGCGCTGCGCCTGCAGGACCGCGGCGGCGTCGGCCGCGAAGCCCTGATGGCCGCGCGCGACCAGCTGCTGGCCAAGGCCAACACGACACCGGGGCTTGCCTACGCCATGGTCGAAGGCCTGGCCGACGCACCCCAGCTCTGGCTCGATATCGACCGCGCCAAGGCGGAAACCCTGGGCGTCGGCTTCGGCACCATCAGCGCGGCGCTGTCGACCGCCTACGGCTCGGCGGTGGTCACCGACTTCGCCAACGCGGGGCGGCTGCAGCGCGTGGTGGTGCAGGCCGACCAGGACAGCCGCATGACGCCCGAGAGCATCCTGGCGCTCACCGTGCCGGACGTGCGCGGCAACCAGGTGCCGCTGTCGGCATTCGCCAGCATCGACTGGAGCAATGGTCCGGTCCAGGTGTCGCGCTACAACGGCTATCCGGCCTTCAAGATTTCGGGCGACGCCGCGCCGGGCCACAGCAGCGGCCAGGCGATGGCCGCGATCGAACAGATGGCCGCCGAACTGCCGGCCGGGATCGGCTACGAATGGACCGGACTGTCGTTCCAGGAGAAGCTGTCCGGTTCGCAGGCGGCAATCCTGCTCGGCCTGGCGATCCTGGTGGTCTTCCTGCTGCTGGTGGCCCTGTACGAAAGCTGGTCGATTCCGCTGTCCGTGATGCTGATCGTGCCGATCGGCGCGCTCGGCTCGGTCTTGCTGGTCAGCCTGCTGGGAATGCCGAACGACGTCTACTTCAAGGTCGGGCTGGTCACCATCATCGGCCTGTCGGCGAAGAACGCGATCCTGATCGTGGAGTTCGCGAAAGAGCTGCGCGAGCAGGGCCGCAGCACGGTCCAGGCAGCCCTGGAGGCGGCGCGGCTGCGCTTCCGCCCGATCGTGATGACCTCGCTCGCCTTCATCCTCGGCGTGATTCCGCTGGCCCTGGCCGGCGGGGCCGGCGCGGCCAGCCAGCAGGCGATCGGCATCGGCGTCATCGGCGGCATGCTCAGCGCCACCTTCCTGGGCGTGATCTTCGTACCGGTGTTCTTCGTCTGGGTGCTGTCGCGCTTCCAGCGCAGGGACAAGCTTCCGTCAAACGAAGCCACCGCTTCGCTTCAACTTACGGCAAAGGACTGACCCATGCGTTCCCTTGGAAAAACCATGCTCGCGATGCTCATCGGCCTGGCGCTGGCCGGCTGCTCGCTGGCGCCCATTCACGCAACCCCGCCGGCGCCGCTGCCGGCCGACTGGAAGCCGCAGGACCGCGCCACCGCCGCCGGCAGCGCGCAAGCACCGCGGGCCCAGGACCTGGACTGGGAGCTGTTCGTCGGCGATCCGGCCCTGCGGCGGCTGATCGGCACCGCACTGGCGCATAACCGCAGCCTGCGCCAGACGCTCCTCGACGTCGAGGCGGTCCGCGCCCGGTACGCCATCCAGCGCGCCGACCGGATGCCGGGCCTGGACCTCCAGCTCGGCGGGTCGCGCCAGCGCACGCCGGCCGGCGGCGTGCCGGGTGTGCAAAGCGCCTGGCAGGCCGGCGCCGCGGTGACCGCGTTCGAGCTCGACCTGTTCGGGCGCGTCCGCAATTTGTCGCAGGCGGCGCTGGAAGAGTATCTCGCCAGCGAACAAACCTCCCGTGCCGCGCGGATCAGCCTGGTGGACGAGGTGATCCGCGTCTATCTCGGCCGCGACAGTGCGATCCAGGCCCGCGAGATTACCCAGCGCGCGCTGGCCTCGCGCGAAGCCTCGCTGCAGCTGGTCGAGCGGCGCCGCCAGGCCGGGGTGGCCACCGCGCTCGACCATCAGCAGGCGCTGGGCCTCACCGAGCAGGCAAAGGCGGAGCTCGAACGTGTCGACCGCACGGTGCGCCAGGCCGACAATGCGCTCGAGCTGCTCACCGGCGTCGCCGCGCCGGAGCTGCCGGCGGCGCCGGCCGCCGAACCGATCCTGGTGGGCGGGCTGGCGGCCGGCCTGCCTTCGGATCTGCTCGCGGCGCGCCCGGACATCGCCGCGGCCGAGCACCTGCTGCGTGCGCGCAACGCCAGCATCGGGGCGGCCCGCGCGGCCTTCTTCCCGCGCATCGCGCTTACCGGATCGCTGGGCAGCTCGAGCACGGAGCTGTCGGATCTGTTCTCGTCCGGCGGGCGCAGCTGGTCCTTCGCACCGCAGCTGAGCTTGCCGATCTTCGATGGCGGGCGCAACGCCGCCAATCTCGACCTCGCCAAGGTGCGCAAGGAAGCGGCGGTGGCGGCCTATGAGGAGACCGTGCAGACCGCGTTCCGCGAAGTGTCGGACGCGCTGGCGGCGGTCGACACGCTGCGCCGCGAGGAAGCAGCGCGGAACGCGCTCGCCGCCAGCAGCCAGGCGGCCTTGCGCCTCTCCGAAGCACGCTGGCGCGCCGGCGTCGACGACCAGTTGCGCTACCTCGACGCCCAGCGCAGCGCCTTCGCCGACCGGCTGGCGGCGGTGCAGGCCGGTACCGAGCACCAGCTGGCGCTGGCGACCCTGTTCAAGACGCTGGGCGGCGGGTGGCCGGCAAAACGGAACTTGCCCTGACGCAAAGTTTCCGTTCGCTAGTTCCTGCACGGAAGGCTGTCGCGGACGAGGGGCCAGGCGTACACTGTCTCCAGCCCCTCGGCGCGCGCTGACCGGTTCGGCCAGCCTTCTCCGAAGCCGCGCCGGCCGCCAGGGTTGGGAGTAGGGCGCGGCGATGCGTACTTGACGGGTTGCCGCTTTGCAGGACTGTCGCCATGACACCATTGATCCGCCTGGCAATCGGCTTCGCGGCCGCCGCGTATGCGTTCGGCAGGGCAAGGCATGCCAGGCCGGTCGCGCCTTACGACGCGAATAGCACGGCCGTCCTGAATCGGCGGTCGCGCGCGCTCCGCCTGCACGAACGCGCCATCGACGCCAGCGCCAACTCGGTGACCGTGATCGATGCCCGCGCCCCGGGAGGGCCGATCATCCACGTCAATCCGGGCTTCACGCGCCTGCACGCCTACGAGGCCGACGAGATGATCGGCCACCCGTTCGAGGCGTTGGCGGAAGGCGTCGAAGACCAGCCGGGCCTGCATGAGATGCGCAAGGCCATCCACGAGCAGCGCGAAGCGCACGCCGTCCTGCATCTCCAGCGCAGGGACGGCAGCCGCTACTACTCCGAAGCCTACCTGGCGCCCATCAGGGACGCCAAGGGCGCGACCGAATATTTCGTCATTTTCGAATACGACGTCACCACCGCCAAGCAATACGAGGCGGCCCTCGAATACAGTTCGCTCCACGACAGGCTGACCGGCCTGCCGAACCGCGCCGCGCTGGCGGACCGCATCGAGCGTGCGATCGCCTTCGCGCACGAGCACGCCGCGCCGGTATGGGTGGCGGTCCTCGACCTGGACTATTTCAAGCACGTCAACGACAGCCTGGGGCAGGCGGCCGGCGACCGGCTGCTGCGCCAGGCCTGCGCACGCATGAGCGCCGCTGTCGGGCCGACCGATACCGTGGCGCGTACCGGCGACGACGAATTCGTCCTGCTGTTCGAGAACCGCGCCGACGAGGGGCAGGCCGCCGCCACGGTGAGCCGGGTGCTCGCTGCGATCGCCGAGCCGTTCCACGAAGACGGGCAGCGGGTGTTCCTGACCTGCAGCGCCGGGATTGCCGGCTATCCCGGCGATGGCGGCGATGCCGACAGCCTGGTCAAGTACGCCCAGATTGCGATGTACCGCGCCAAGGAAAGCGGACGCAATACCCTGCGCTTTTATCTGCCGAGCATGAACGAGCGCGCCCGCGAACGCCTGGCCCTGGTGGATGCGATGCGCCACGCCATGAGCGCCGGCGAGTTCGAGCTGCATTACCAGCCCCAGGTCGACCTGGCGAGCAAGGCCGTGGTCGGCATGGAGGCCCTGATACGCTGGAGCCACCCGCAGCAGGGGATGATGCATCCGGAGCGCTTCATCGCCCTGGCCGAGGAGACCGGACTGATCGTGCCGATCGGGTCCTGGGTGCTGCGCGCCGCCTGCGCCCAGGCAGCCGCCTGGCGCCGCGAGGGACTCGGTCCGCTGCGCGTGGCGGTCAACCTGTCGTCGCGCCAGTTCAGGGATGCGGCGCTGCCGCAGCTGATCGCCGAGGTGCTGCAGGCGACCGGCCTGCCGGCGGACAGCCTGGAGATCGAACTGACCGAAAGCCTGATGATGGAAGACGTCGACGTGGCGATCGCCACGATGCGGGAACTGAAGGGGATGGGCGTCCACCTGTCGATCGACGATTTCGGCACCGGCTACTCCAGCCTGTCCTACCTGAAGCGCTTCCCGGTGGATGTACTCAAGATCGACCAGTCCTTCGTGCGCGACATCGGCCACGATGCCAGCAGTTCGGCCATGGTCGCCGCCATGATCTCGCTGTCGCACGACCTCGGCCTGCGCGTCATCGCGGAAGGTGTCGAGACCCGCGACCAGCTGGACTACCTGCTCGCCCGCGGCTGCGACGAAGTCCAGGGCTATTATTTCAGCCGTCCCCTGGGCGGCCGCGAGTTCGAAAAGCTGGTCCGGGAGCGCAGGGAGGGCCACGGCGCTCCGTAAGAAGCGCTCACTCCTATCTTTGTATATTTGTCCTAGGTTTGCTACTATTGCCAAACCATGCAGGGCATGCCCAAGGATAAGGAGAAGCGCCACACCATGAATACCCAAGACATTGTCCGCGCCGCGGCATCCATGCAGCCGCAAGGGGAGCGCGCATGAGGTGGCTGAAACTCGCATGCCTGATGCTGTACGCGGCGGCGCTGGCCGGCGCAGCCGGTATGTGGCGCGGTGAAGCGGCCGCCACGGTCCAGGTGATCGCGCTGGTCCTGCTGGCCGCCCACGCACTCGAGGCGGTCGTCGCGTTCAGGCTGGTGCGGCGCTATCCGGGCCCCCTGGTCGTGAGCATCTGCCTGACCTTGCTGTTCGGGCTCCTGCACCTGAAGCCGCTGGCCAGGCAGGCCGGCCGCGAGAAAACCACCGGTTCCTAAGCTCGTCTCCGCGGTCCGGAAGGAGACGTTTGCCCGGCGACGAAGTAGTCGCCGGGCTTTTTTTTGGTAGCGCGCCTAGTCGACCGCCTTGACCATGTCCTCGATCACCTTCTTGGCGTCGCCGAAGACCATCATCGTGTTCGGCTGGTAGAACAGGTCGTTGTCCAGGCCCGCATAGCCGGATGCCATCGAGCGCTTGTTGACGATGATGCTCTTGGCCTTGTAGGCCTCCAGGATCGGCATGCCCGCGATCGGCGACTTGGGGTCCTTGGCCGCCGGGTTCACCACGTCGTTCGCACCCAGCACCAGCACCACGTCGGTCTGGCCGAATTCGGCGTTGATGTCCTCCATCTCATGCACCTGGTCGTAGGGCACCTCGGCCTCGGCCAGCAGCACGTTCATGTGGCCGGGCATGCGTCCCGCCACCGGGTGGATCGCATAGCGCACCGCCACGCCCTTGTGGGTCAGCTTCTCCACCAGTTCCTTCAGCGCGTGCTGGGCGCGCGCCACCGCCAGGCCGTAGCCCGGCACGATGATCACGGATTCGGCATTGGCCATGACGAAGCTGGCGTCGTCGGCCGAGCCGGATTTCACCGGCCGCTGGGCCTGTTCTCCCGCCGCCGCGACGGCCTCGCCGCCGAAGCCGCCCAGGATCACGTTGAAGAAGGAGCGGTTCATGGCCTTGCACATGATGTACGAGAGGATCGCGCCGCTCGAACCCACCAGCGAACCGGCGATGATCAGCATCGCGTTGTTCAGCGAGAAGCCGATGCCCGCCGCCGCCCAGCCGGAGTAGGAGTTCAGCATCGACACCACCACCGGCATGTCGGCGCCGCCGATCGGGATGA
>CBIHLT010000165.1:0-11789 GCA_966210615.1 uncultured Massilia sp. | reverse complement strand
GCTGCGGCGGGTTTCTCGGCGACCACCGGCGCCGGAGCCGGGCCGGGCGCCGCGGGCGCGCCGAAGAAGAAGTTGCGCAGGCGGGCGAAGAAGCCCTGCTCGGCCGGTGCGGCGGCCGGCGTGAATGCCGGGGCAGGGGCGGCTTCGACCGGCTTGGCCGGCTTGGCGGCTTCGCTGCGGTCGACCATCGGGGCCGGCTGGGCCGGGGTGATGGTCTTGACCACGGCTTCCTGGCGCGGCTTCTGCTCTTCCTTCTGGCGCTTGGCGTAGGCCATGTCGGTGTCGGCCGACTCGGCCAGGGTGTAGCTGGCGGCGGCGTCTTCCAGGCGCGGGTCGTCGTGCTTGATGCGCTCGAGCTTGTAGTGCGGGGTGTCCAGATGCTTGTTCGGGATCAGGATCACGGTGATGCGGTGGCGGTTCTCGATCTTGAGCACTTCGCCGCGCTTTTCGTTCAGCAGGAAGGCGGCGACATCGACCGGCACCTGCACGTGGATCGCGGCCGAGTTCTCCTTCATCGCCTCTTCCTGGATGATGCGCAGCACCTGCAGGGCGGACGATTCGGTATCGCGGATGTGGCCGGTGCCCGAGCAGCGCGGGCAGGTCACGTGGGAGCCTTCCGACAGCGACGGACGCAGGCGCTGGCGCGACAGTTCCATCAGGCCGAAGCGCGAGATCTTGCCCATCTGGACGCGTGCACGGTCATGGTGCAGGGCGTCCTTCAGGCGCTGTTCCACCTCGCGCTGGTTCTTGGCCACTTCCATGTCGATGAAGTCGATCACGATCAGGCCGCCCAGGTCGCGCAGGCGCAGCTGGCGGGCGACTTCGTCGGCCGCTTCGCAGTTGGTGTTGAAGGCGGTGGTCTCGATGTCCGAGCCGCGGGTCGCGCGGGCCGAGTTGACGTCGATCGACACCAGGGCTTCGGTGTGGTCGATCACGATCGCTCCGCCCGACGGCAGCGGCACGGTGCGCGCGTAGGCGGTCTCGATCTGGTGTTCGATCTGGAAACGGGAGAACAGCGGCACGTCGTCGCTGTAGCGCTTCACGCGGTGCGCCATGTCGGGCATCACGTGGCTCATGAACTGCTGGGCCTGCTCGTAGATGTCGTCGGTGTCGATCAGGACTTCGCCGATGTCCGGCTGGAAGTAGTCGCGGATGGCGCGGATGACGAGCGAGGATTCCTGGTAGATCAGGAAGGCGCCCGGGGCCGACTTGCCGGCGCCTTCGATCGCGCGCCACAGCTGCATCAGGTAGTTCAGGTCCCACTGCAGCTCTTCGACGTTGCGGCCGATGCCGGCGGTGCGGGCGATGACCGACATGCCCTGCGGCAGGTCCAGCTTGTCCATGGTCTCGCGCAGTTCCTGGCGCTCTTCGCCTTCGACCCGGCGCGAGACGCCGCCGCCACGCGGATTGTTCGGCATCAGGACCAGGTAGCGGCCGGCCAGCGAGATGAAGGAGGTCAGCGCCGCGCCCTTGTTGCCGCGCTCTTCCTTCTCGACCTGGACCATGATTTCCTGGCCTTCGCGCAGCGCTTCCTTGATGGTGCAATTGCGGACGTCGACGCCGTCACGGAAATAAGAGCGGGCAACTTCTTTGAAGGGGAGGAAACCGTGGCGGTCTTCGCCGTAGCTGACGAAGCAGGCTTCGAGGGAGGGTTCGATGCGGGTGATGACACCCTTGTAGATATTCGACTTGCGCTGTTCGCGTCCGGCCGTTTCGATATCGATGTCGATCAGTTTCTGGCCATCGACGATCGCTACGCGCAGCTCCTCTTGCTGCGTAGCGTTAAACAACATACGTTTCATTTTTATAAACTCCGCGACCCTGGGGCCGTGTCATTGCCGTCCTTGCGGACGGCGAAGTACAGGGAATACGCGAAGAAGGGAGCGTTGGAGGGAGTAATGCCCGGGGCGTGCGGCGCGGCGACGCGATGCGTCGCTGCCCGCAACAGGGCGCGAATGGAGCCGAACGTCATTGCCTTCGCACTCCGCGACCTCGACCAGGGCGCCTGCCATCCCTTCGGGACTGGCACAGCGCCGGGAGGGCGGTGCGCAACAACCAGCCAAACCTTAGCCAGCGAACAAACCTAGCTCGATATTCAGGCGATGATTTCTCCGGAAAAACCTTGTTGCGTGAGCCGCTGTCGGCCTGCGATGCCTGCCGCGCTGCTCGCGCGGCTGGGTGCCGGCCAATCGGTGGCCGTCCGCTAGGGTTTTTCCAACTTCTTCAAATCAATCTGCCTTGACTCAAGCCTTCAGGATGAGGCTTACATCGGGTCGGGCGAAAACGACAAGCGTTATCGACGCCATCATCCGGCGAGCCGCCACGGGAGGCTTGCCGGTACTTATCCTTAACAATCCAAACAATCCAATCCTGCACCCAGACGCGCAACCCGATTACAACTGCAGGTGCAACCCTGATCCGCTATCTAGGTGTGCGTACACTATTTTTCCACCGAATTTGCACATTGGCGGGGCCGGTGGAACGCGCCCCTGTGTAAAATATCGTTTTATTTCTTACACCAGCAGAGGTTTGACCGCCGCCTGTCGATTATATATTCAAAATGAAGGACTTAGAGAGAATTTCTGGGAAGACAGAGAGAATGGCAATACAGAACGATGTTGTTCCCCCTTCATCACAGCCGGCACTCCAAGCGCAATTCGTGACCATCGCCGAAGAAGAAGCCGGTCAGCGAATTGACAATTTCCTGTTGCGTGTCTGCAAAGGCGTACCCAAGAGCCATATTTACCGCATCCTGCGCTCGGGCGAAGTCCGGGTGAACAAGGGCCGCATCGACCAGATGTACCGCCTGGGCGAGGGCGACGTGGTGCGGATTCCGCCGATCCGCCTGGCCGAGAAAGCCAGTACCCAGGCCGCGCCGGGAGCGGAATTCGCTATCGTGTTCGAGGATTCGCACCTGCTCGTCATCGACAAGCCGGCCGGCGTGGCCGTGCACGGCGGCTCGGGCGTGTCCTATGGCGTGATCGAGCAGCTGCGCGCGGCGCGTCCTGAGGCCAAGTTCCTGGAACTGGTGCACCGCCTCGACCGCGAGACCTCGGGCCTGCTCCTGATCGCCAAGAAGCGCACGGCCCTGACCAACCTGCACGCGCAGATGCGCGACGGCCTGACCGACAAGCGCTACCTGACCGCCGTCTACGGCGACTGGGTCAACAAGCGCCAGCACGTCAAGCTGCCGCTGCACAAGTTCACCACCCCGGACGGCGAGCGCCGCGTGGTGGTGCAGTCGGGCGGCCAGGAGGCGCACACGGTTTTCAACCTGAAGCGCAAGTGGCAGGATTTCGCCCTGCTCGAAGCCGAGCTCAAGACCGGCCGCACGCACCAGATCCGCGTGCACCTGGCTTCCTCCGGCTTTCCGATCCTGGGCGACGAGAAATACGGCGATTTCGCGCTCAACAAGCGGCTGCAGAAGGCGGGCGAGGACCGTGGCGCGCTGCGCCGCATGTTCCTGCATGCCTGGCAGATCACCTTCACCCATCCCGACACCGGCAAGCCGCTGAGCTTGCGCGCACCGCTTCCGGCGGAGTGCGAGAAATTCTTGGTAAGCTTGGGGCAACCGGTCGCATGAGCTGCATCAAGCCTGCGACAACAACCTAATTGAAGGAACGGCGGCCTGCGGCCGCCGTATGACATGGCAAGAAAACAATTTGATCTGATCGTGTTCGACTGGGACGGCACGCTGATGGACAGCACGGCGACCATCGTCAAGTGCATCCAGTCGGCCGCGCGCGACCTGGGCCTGCCGGTTCCCAGCGACGCCTCGGCGGCGCATGTGATCGGCCTCGGCCTGTCGGAAGCGATGCAGGCCGTGATGCCGAACATCGAGCCGGCGCTGTATCCGCGCATGGTCGAGCGCTACCGCTACCACTTCCTCACGAAGGATCACGAACTGGTGCTGTTCAAGGGAGTTCGCGAGATGTTGAGCGAACTTGCCGGCGAAGGCTATTTCCTGGCCGTGGCCACGGGCAAGAGCCGGGTCGGCCTGAACCGCGCCCTGAACGCGGCCGGCCTGCTGTCGACCTTCGATGCGACCCGTTGCGCGGATGAGACATTTTCCAAGCCGCACCCTGCGATGCTGCAAGAGCTGACCAGGGAGCTGGGGCAGGATCTGCGGCGTACCGTTATGATCGGCGACACCACGCACGACCTGATGATGGCGAACAATGCCGGTGCGGCAGGGATCGCGGTCGAATTCGGCGCCCACCCGGTTCAGCAGCTGCAGGCCTGCCGGCCGCTGTACTCAGCCCGCTCGATTCCCGAGCTGCACGCCTGGCTGATGGAAAACGCGTAAGAATGAGTGCAGAAGCCGGCTTGTTCGTGTGCGATGCGGACCAGTTGGTCGATGGCGGCAGGGGTGTGCGCTTTCCCGTGCTGGTCTATGGCCAGCCGGCGACCGGCTTCGTGGTGCGCTTCGGCGGTAAACCGTATGCCTACCTGAACCGTTGTGCCCATGTGCCGATCGAACTCGACTGGAAAGAGGGCGACTTCTTCGAATCGAGCGGGCTGTACCTCATGTGCGCGACCCATGGCGCCGTGTACGAGCCCGAAAGCGGCCGCTGCGCAGGCGGGCCCTGCCGTGGTGGCCGCTTGCTGCCGATCGGCGTGGTGGAGCGGGATGGAAAGATTTTCTGGCAGCCGGATCAGCAGATCCAGGCGCCCATGTAGACCAAGAGAAGCGAACTTCAGACAACGACAGAGTTTATGAGCGATCACACCAGCAACGATCACCCGGGCGACAGCCGCCTTGCCGCCAACCCGACGGTCAGCAACTGGGAGCGCGACACGCTCGAAAAGCTCGTGTTCGCCACCGTGCAGGAACGCCGCGCGGCGCGGCGCTGGAGCATCTTCTTCAAGCTCAGTTTCCTGACCGTGGCGCTGCTGGCGCTGTGGGCGTACTACGACTTCAATTTCGCGGGCACCGGCGACGAAAGCCTGGGCCGCCACACGGCCCTGATCGAAATCAACGGCGAGATCGAGGCGGAAGGCAGCGGCGCGGCCGATACTGTGATCCCTTCGCTGAACAAGGCGTTTTCCGACTCCGGCTCGGCCGCCGTGGTGCTGCGCATCGACAGCCCGGGCGGCAGCCCGGTGCAGGCCGGCATCATCGTCGACGAGATCCAGCGCCTCAAGCGCGGCTATCCGGACAAGCCGCTGTACGTGGTGGTGGACGAAATCTGCGCCTCGGGCGGCTATTACATCGCCTCGGCGGCGGACCGGATCTACGTGAACAAGGCCTCGATCGTCGGCTCGGTGGGCGTGCTGATGGACAGCTTCGGCTTCACCGGCACCATGGACAAGCTGGGCGTCGAGCGGCGCCTGATGACGGCGGGCGAGAACAAGGGTTTCCTGGATCCCTTCAGCCCGCAGTCCGACAAGCACAAGGCCCATGCCCAGGCCATGCTCAACGAGATCCACCAGCAATTCATCACGGTGGTGCGCGCCGGGCGCGGCAAGCGCCTGAAGGAAACGCCGGAAACCTTCTCCGGCCTGTACTGGACCGGCGCCAAGGCGGTCGAGATGGGCCTGGCCGACGGTTTCGGCACCGTCGACACGGTCGCGCGCGACATCGTCAAGGCCGAGGACATCGTCGACTACACGGCGCACGAAGGCTTGCCGGAGCGGGTGCTGAAGAAATTCGGCGCGGCGGTGGGTGAAAACGCGGTCAAGGCGGCCACCCGTGGCGCCATGCCGAAGTTGCACTAAGCAGCGTTGCATTAAGAATAGAGACACCGAGCACAGTTGTACTGGATTTCGCTTGCATCCCGAGGCAAAGAGACTATAGTGAGGGTGTAGTTGCTGCCGCGGCGGACGATACCCCTAATCCAGCCTGTTCGTTATCGGCCGATACGCACGAGCGCTACCCGCTGCACCTGCCGTGCAGTTTCGAGAGAATTCAATTCCTCATGGTTGTGATTCCCCCTCGGGATTGGGAACGACGGCTTCGGCCGTCGTTTCCATTTATATGCATGTCAGGTGCAGGTGCCCAGGTGCTGGGTGTCGCCGTCGAGGGCGGGACGGGCCGGTTCCGGCGCCGGAGGGGGCGAGGACAAGGGACAGAAATCGTCGTGCTGGGCGAAGCCGCCGCGGTCGAGCCAGGCCTGGTGCTCGCGCACGGCGCGCGCATACCAGGCGGCGCGCAGGGGCGGACTGCCTTCGTGCAGATGGGGCAGGTCGCCGCCGCTGCGCCAGCGCGCCAGCGCCAGCCGGGTGGGAAAGAGCGCCGCATGGCTGGACGCCACGCGCTGCCGTGCCTGATGGGCTTCGGCCGCGGAAGGCTGTCGGTGTCCGGTGTCGAGATCGTCGTTCACGGTGGTTGTCCTCTGCATTGCCTTCCTAACTATCCAGTAAATATTCCGGAGGGCGATTAGGGAAATTCCTAACGCTTTGAAGTCTATCAACCGAAAATTTGGGCGGCTTGACGCTTATCAAATGAACGACTGCATGCAGGGCGGATGAATGACGGACGGAGTGGACGGGCGTGCAGCTTGAGCCGAGTCGGAGGTATCCGTGACCGGCGCCTGCAACGGGGATGGATCGGATCACCGGGTCCGCAGCTTTCCCGCCCCCAGCCCTTCTGTTAAAGTCTCGCCCCATGAGTAAACTCTCCCTTGACCGCATCCTGCAATCCCAGGGTTTCGGTACCCGCAAATACTGCCGCGCCCTGATCGAGGACGGCGACGTCGCCGTCAACGGCGAGATCCAGGACAATTACAAAGCCAGCTTCGACACCCAGGACCTGGTCCTGACCGTATTCGACGAGGAATGGCGCTACCGCGAGCGCGTCTATATCGCCCTCTACAAGCCGGCCAACTACGAGTGCTCGCGCAAGCCCAGCCATCATCCCGGCGTGCTGACCCTGCTGCCCGAGCAGTTCACCTGGCGCGAAGTGCAGCCGGTCGGCCGCCTCGACCACGACACCACCGGCCTGCTGCTGATGTCGGACGACGGTCCCTTCATCCATGCCCAGTCCTCCCCCAAGCGCCACGTGCCCAAGGTCTACCAGGCCACCACGGCCGAGCCGGTGACGGACGCGCTGGTCGAACAGATGCTGGCCGGCGTGCAGCTGCACGACGAGCCGGCGCCGCTGAAGGCGGTGTCCTGCGTCCCGCGCGGCGAGCACCAGCTCGAGATCGTGCTGGAGCAAGGCAAGTATCACCAGGTCAAGCGCATGCTGGCCGCGGCCGGCAATCACTGCGGCGCGCTGCACCGCTCGCAGATCGGCGGCCTGACCCTGGATGCGCTCGGCTTGCGCGAAGGCGAATGGTGCTTCCTGGAGCAGGCCCAGCTGGATCTGCTCGTGCCGGCCTGAGCCGTCTGTGCGACATCGATAAGCAATTTCCGCGACACTCGCGGATCATCGCGGCCCGGAAGGGCCGCTGCGTTATTGTCTGATCGAAAAGAATCATCCATGCATCTTGAACGCTCCACGCTGTCCCTGATTTCCCTGCTGTTCGCCGGTTCGGCCCTGGCCCAGGGCCAGCCGCAGTCCATGGCGGACTGCACGCCGCTCCTCGACAATGCCCAGCGCCTGGCCTGCTTCGACCACCTGGCCGCCCAGTCCGCGCCGGCCGCCGCCTCCGCCGCTTCCGCCGCTGCCGCCAGCCTCCCGCCCACGGCCACGGGCTATGCGCCGCCGCGCAATGCCGAGACCGACGCCGCCTCCTCGATCGATCCTACGGTCGAGGCCGCCAATGGCTACACGATGAGCAGCCACTGGGAACTGGACGCCAGGGACAAGCGCGGCACCTTCATTTTTCGCCCACACAGGCCGAACTATCTGATCGCCACCGGCACCTACCGGCCCAATGAGCAGCCCTATTTGCCGTTCCGCGAGGCGGCGGGCATCGAGAAGGGCCTGTCCAAGGGTGAGCTGGCGTTCCAGCTCGGCTTCAAGATGAAGCTGGTCGAGACCCTGTTCGAAAAGCCGGTCGACGTCTGGTTCGGCTATACCCAGAACAGCTTCTGGCAGGCGACCAACGACGAAGCCTCGAGCCCCTTCCGCGAAACCAATTACGCGCCCGAGGTGATGGTGGTGACGCCGCTGAACATCGGGATCCTGGGGGCCAACCTGCGCTTCCTGAACCTTGGTTTCGTGCACCAGTCCAACGGCCAGTCCTCGACCCTGTCGCGCAGCTGGAACCGCTTCTACGCGCAGGTCGGCCTGGAGCGCGGTCCGCTGTCGGTCACCGCCAGGGTATGGAAGCGGGTCAACGAATCGCTGGAGGAGGACAACAATCCGGACATCGCCGACTACCTTGGGCATGGGGAGCTGTCCGGCAGCTGGCGCCTGGACGGCGGCCACGAAGTGTCGGCCCTGCTGCGCCACAACTTCCACACGCACAAGGGCGCGACCCAGCTGGGCTGGGCTTTCCCGCTGGCCGGCCCGCTGAAGGGCTACCTGCACTGGTTCTCGGGCTATGGGCAGAGCATGATCGACTATAACTATTTCCAGCGCAGCGTCGGCGCCGGGGTGATGGTCAAGTATTGAAGAGGGCCGTAGAATGGCGCTCCCGCCAACAGGAGCGCCCATGAAACTCGCCACTCTCAACGACGGCACCCGCGACGGCCAGCTGGCCGTGGTGTCGCGCGACCTCAAGACCGCCCACATCGCCGACGGCATCGCGCCGACCCTGCAGGCCGCCCTCGACGACTGGGCCTTCATCGCCCCGCAGCTGGACGAGCTGTCGCGCCAGCTGAACGAGGGCAAGGCGCGCCGTCCCTTCGATTTCGACCCGGCGCGCTGCATGGCGCCGCTGCCGCGCGCCTACCAGTGGGCGGACGGCTCGGCCTATGTCAATCACGTGGAGCTGGTGCGCCGCGCGCGCGGCGCCGAGATGCCGGCCTCGTTCTGGGAAGATCCCCTGATGTACCAGGGCGGCAGCGACGACTTCCTCGGTCCCCACGACGACATCGTGCTGGCGCACGAGGAGTGGGGCATCGACTTCGAGGCCGAGGTGGCGGTGGTCACGGGCGACGTGCCGATGGGTGCGACGCCGGACGACGCTCACCAGCAGATCCGGCTCCTGATGCTGGCCAACGACGTCTCGCTGCGCAACCTGATTCCGGACGAGCTGGCCAAGGGCTTCGGCTTCCTGCAATCCAAGCCCGCCACCAGCTTCGCACCGCTGGCGGTGACGGCGGACGAGCTGGGCGAGGCCTGGCGCGGCGGCAAGGTGCATTTAGCGTTGCGTTCGGTCTGGAACGGCCACCTGGTGGGGCAGCCGGATGCGGGCGTGGACATGGTGTTCAATTTTCCGCAGCTAGTTGCCCACTTGGCCAAGACCCGCAACGTGCGGGCCGGTAGCATCGTCGGCTCGGGGACGGTGTCGAACAAGGATGCATCGCGCGGGTATTCCTGCATTGCCGAAAAGCGCTGCCTGGAGATGATCGCGGATGGGGCGGCGGCGACGCCCTTCATGCGTTTCGGGGATACGATACGGATCGAAATGCTGGATGAGAAGGGGAAGTCGATCTTCGGGGCGATCGAGCAGGTGGTGAAAAAGCTGGAGAAGTAATTAATCCCGGCCTTCGCCGGGATGAGCTTGGCTCAGGGTGCGAGAACAGCAGAAAACGCGACTTCGGCTACGCTTCGTAAAACCGTCGTCCCCGCGAAGGCGGGGATCCGAGTTTGCCGGCAAACCGGTATCACCGACCCGGCGGCGGCGCCGCCCAAAAACCGTCTCCAGCACGCTCCCCACTGAGGCGCACCTCCACCGGCCGCGTGATCCGCCTTAGTGCATCCGCCTTTACCAGCCTCCCATCCGCCTCGTGCAGCCGGTACCACAGAAAGGCGACCCCCGACAGCGCCAGCTTCTGCCCAGTAAACAAATTGTCGCGCACCACCGTCATGCCCTCCAGCCGCAGGTCGACGTCCAGCACCAGGGCGCCCTGGCTGCGCTCGGCCTGGCCCAGGTAGCGCGCCGCCACGTACAGCGGGCTCTTGTCGCTTGCTTCCCCCGCCTTGAGCGAGTCGACGAAGGCGTCGACCGATTTGAGCTGGGCGCGGGCGGCATCCTCCATCGCCGCCAGCTCCTTCTTGAGCTCACCCTTGGCGCCGGCGGCCAGCCGCGCCAGGGTTTCGGCATGCTGGGCCAGGGTGGCGCGGTGGCCGCCGAGCGCGCGCACCCGTCCCAGCAGGCGCTCGTGGCGTGACCAGTCCAGTTCGCCCAGGTAGCCGCCGCCCAGGCCCGCCAGCCGCGCCGGGCAGCTGCGCGCCATGGCGCTGGCGAACAGGGCGCGCGCGCCCTCGCCGTAGCCGATGCCGGCCAGGGTGGTGTCGCCCTTGAACAGGGCGGCCAGGTCGGCGGCGGCGCGCAAGGTGGCGGGCAGGACGGCCAGCCAGGCCAGGGGCAAGACGCGGGGCGCGCCTTCGGCCGGCGTACGGGCCTCGATGTAAAGCGCCAGCTCGCGGTTGCGCGCGGCCAGGTCCTCGCCCAGGCGCACCAGGGCGCCCTCGACCGCGCGCGCGGCCACCATGCCCTGGGCCGCGGCCGGATCGTAGAGGAGGGTGGCGCGCTCCGGCGGCAGGGCCGCGCAGACTTCCTCCGCCAGCTCGAGGGCCAGGTCGAAGGCGCGCGCCAGCCCTGCGGCGCCGAACTGGCGGGTGTCGATGGCCCCGGACAGGGGCTTGGCTTGCGCCGGCGGCAGCCGCGCCAGCAGTTCGGCGCGCTCGGCTTCGGCGATCGCCTGGCGGGTTTCCGCTTCCAGCAGGCGGGCGCGGGCGTCGAGCAGGCCGGCCGGCTGTTGGGCGAGGGCAAGGGGCATCCAGAGGCTCCCTATGACCCAAGCGAGCAAGAAGCGGAGTTTGCAGTGCACCATTGTGTCTCCTTTTTGCCTCACATGACTAGTTGCTGGAAAAAAATATGTAACAAATTGTCTGTAAATAGTAGGAGATGTTTCGGGCGCGTTGATTGTACGAACGCAATCTCGCTAGAATCGGCCGCTTACGCTCCAGCAAACGCGGCCTCATCCAACTCTCGAAGCGTTTGTGACGCAGCGCACGATTTGACTGCTGTTTCGGCTGTCTGCGCTAGAATTGATGGGATAACAAAAAGTGATTCTATGAACAATCTCGCCCTGCCAGTCAACAGCTTCGGTATTGGTTTCGCCGCGACACTGATCTGCTCGCTTCTGCTCGTCTGGACGAAGCGCTGGCACGGACGTTACTCGCTTGATGCCATCCATGGGGTCCAGAAATTCCACATCACCCCGACCCCGCGCATTGGCGGCGCCGCCATTTTTGCCGGCCTCTGGCTGGCCCTGGCGGTCCTGCCCGAGCCGCAGCAGGAGCTGCTGTTCCCGGTGCTGGTGGCCGGCCTGCCCGCCTTCACTTTCGGGCTGGTGGAAGACCTCACGCGCAATGTTTCGGTGCGGGCGCGCCTGCTGGCCACGATGGCCAGCGGCGTGTTGTGCTGGTGGCTGACCGATGTTACCTTGCGCCAAATCGGTGTCGGACCGGTCGATGCACTGCTGGCGTGGTTGCCGTTTTCGGTCCTGTTCACCGCTTTCGCCGTCGGCGGCGTGGCCAATGCGCTCAACATCATCGACGGTTTCAACGGCCTGGCCAGCGGTACGCTGATGATCAGCATGGGCGCGCTGGGGCTGATCGCGCTCGGCTGCGGCGATGCGCACCTGGCCCAGTTGTGCTTCCTGATCTGCGCCGTGACTGCCGGATTTTTCATGGTAAATTTCCCGTTCGGCAAATTATTCCTCGGCGACGGTGGGGCTTACCTGCTCGGCTTCTTGCTGGCATGGATGTCCGTGATGCTGGTTTA
>CBIHLT010000164.1:0-11859 GCA_966210615.1 uncultured Massilia sp. | reverse complement strand
CAAGATCAAGGAACGCAACCTGGAATACCTCGCGGTGCAACAGCGCGTCGACAAACTGAAGGCCCCGATCCTGTGCTTCGTCGGTCCTCCGGGCGTGGGTAAAACCTCGCTGGGCGAATCGATCGCCCGCGCCACCAACCGCAAGTACGTGCGCATGGCGCTCGGCGGCGTGCGCGACGAAGCCGAGATCCGCGGCCACCGCCGTACCTATATCGGCTCGATGCCGGGCAAGGTGCTGCAGTCGCTGTCGAAAGTCGGCGTGCGCAACCCGCTGTTCCTGCTCGACGAGATCGACAAGATGGGCGCGGACTTCCGCGGCGACCCGTCCTCGGCCCTGCTCGAAGTGCTGGATCCGGCCCAGAACCACACGTTCTCGGATCACTACATCGAGGTGGACTTCGACCTGTCGGACGTGATGTTCGTGGCGACGTCGAACTCCTTCAACATTCCGCCGGCGCTGCTCGACCGTATGGAAGTGATCCGCCTGTCGGGTTACACCGAGGACGAGAAGACCAGCATCGCGCAGCGCTACCTGCTGCCGAAGCAGATCAAGAACAACGGCCTGAAGGAAGACGAGATCAAGGTCGAGGAGTCCGCGATCCGCGACATCATCCGTTACTACACCCGTGAAGCGGGCGTGCGTTCGCTCGAGCGTGAAATCTCGAAGATCTGCCGCAAGGTCGTCAAGATGCTGCTGCTGAAGAAGAGCGACAAGCGCGTCATCGTCAACGGCAAGAACCTGGACAAGTTCCTGGGCGTGCGCCGCTACGACTTCGGCATGGCCGAGAAGGAAAACCAGATCGGCCAGGTGGTCGGTCTGGCCTGGACCGAGGTGGGCGGCGACCTGCTGACCATCGAAGCCGTGAACGTGCCGGGCAAGGGTGGGATCATCCGCACCGGTACGCTGGGCGACGTGATGAAGGAATCGATCGAGGCAGCCCGCACCGTGGTGCGCAGCCGTGCGCAGCGCTACGGCATCAAGGCCGAAGCCTTCGAGAAGACCGACATCCACATCCACGTGCCGGAAGGGGCGACGCCGAAGGACGGTCCGTCCGCCGGTATCGGCATGACGACCGCGCTGGTCTCGGCCTTCACCGGCATCCCGGTGCGCGCGGACGTGGCGATGACGGGCGAAATCACCCTGCGCGGCGAAGTCCTGCCGATCGGCGGCCTGAAGGAAAAGCTGCTGGCGGCGCATCGCGGCGGCATCAAGACGGTCCTGATCCCTGAGCAGAACGTGAAGGATCTGGCTGAGATTCCTGACAACGTCAAGAACAAGCTCGAGATCGTGCCGGTGCGCTGGATCGAGAAGGTGCTGGAGATCGCGCTGGAGCGCCAGCCCGAACCGCTGGTGGACGTGTCGGCCGTGGCCGTCACGCCGGCTGCGAGCGACGCGCAAGGCGAAGTCGTCAAGCACTGACCGGTGTAAGCAAGCGTTAGAACAGGCGCCCATGTGGCGCCTGTTTTTTTGCACTCTGCAAATGCAAATATTGACCCGCGTCCGCCGACTGGTCACTCCGCGAAGGCGGGAGCCCGGGTTCCCGCGTACCAGTGAGGCGTGCATTCGCCACTGCTCACAGGAATTGGTTTCCCGCGTTCGCGGGAATGAGGTAAGAGGGCAGGCTGTGCGGTGCTAAACGGAGTGCGGGGCGCACTAAACGCACCGATCGACACCTGACGCTTTTCCGCAACCGAACTCCCGCTCAGCCGTTGTTGCTTGACAGACCAATGTTGCCCTTGTTTAATACGCCCTGCACTTTTGCAGGTCCGGCGCCGCGGCGCCCGGAAACGGATTAACGAGGAAACGAGTGAACAAGACAGAACTGATCGAAGAAATCGCGAAGTCCGCGGACATTACGAAGGCCTCGGCGACGCGCGCACTCGACGCCATGATCGAAGCGGTCACCACCAGCCTGAAGAACAACGACAGCGTCACGCTGGTCGGCTTCGGCACCTTCACGGTGGGTGAGCGCGCCGCGCGTACCGGCCGCGATCCGCGCACCAAGGAACCCATCAAGATCAAAGCAGCGAAGGTTCCGAAATTTAAGGCTGGTAAAGCGTTAAAAGATGCTGTAAACTAATGCCTTCTTCGCGATGACACGCGAAGAGGTGCACCAGAAAGTGCCATCGCTTCTCTTCTGATTCGTTGGCTGGAAATGCGGGCCTCTCGCGTTTCACCGAAAGGTGCGCAGTGAAGTGAAGAATGCTGGAGCGGTAGTTCAGTTGGTTAGAATACCGGCCTGTCACGCCGGGGGTCGCGGGTTCGAGCCCCGTCCGCTCCGCCAGAATTCAGATAAGCCCGGTGACTCCGCAAGGAGCGCAGGGAGACCAGAAGAGGCGAACGCGAGTTCGCCTTTTTTTTTAAACTGTGCTGTTAAAGCATTTTCAAGCTTGATAGGCTGACCATGTTTGATTTTGTCCGTAACAACAAGCGCGTGATGCAGGGCGCACTGCTGCTGCTGATCGTGCCGTCGTTCGTGCTCGTTGGACTCGAGAGCTACCAGGACCGCGGCAGCGCCAACGAAGGCGTGGCCACGGTGGCCGGCCAGAAGGTCACCCAGCAGGAATGGGACGACGCGCAGCGCCGCCAGATCGACCGCGCACGCCAGATGATGGGCGAACAATTCGACCAGAAGCTGTTCGAGACCCCGGAAGCCAAGCAGGCAGTCCTCAACAACCTGGTGGCCGAGCGCGCCATCAACGCCGAGATCAACCGCAACCACATGACCGTCAGCGACCAGTCGCTGATGAAGACCCTGCTGCAGATCCCGGGCTTCCGCAAGCCGGACGGCAGCCTGGACGGCGATGCGTACAAGGCCTTCGCCGCCTCGCAGGGCATGACCCGCCCGATGTTCGAACAACGCCTGGCGCGCGACCTGGCGGCCCAGCAGGTGTCGAACGCGATCCAGGCCACGGCCTTCGCGCCGCGCAGCGTGACGGCACGCCTGTCGAACATCAACGACCAGGAGCGCGAAGTCCAGGAACTGATCTTCCCGATCACGAACTTCCTGCCGCAGGTGAAGGTCACCGACGAGATGGTCAAGGCCTATTACGACAAGAACGCCGCGCTGTTCCAGATTCCGGAGCAGGTGAAGGCGGAGTATGTCGTGTTCGACCAGGCCGTGGTCGAGAGCCAGGTGCAGGTCAGCGACGCCGAGGTCGCCGAGTACTACAACAAGAACCTCAAGGCCTACACCACGCCTGAGCAGCGTACTGCGAGCCACATCCTGTTCACCGTGGCGCGCGACGCCAAGCCGGCCGACGAGGCCGCGGCCAAGGCGAAAGCCGAGGCGGCCCTGGCCGAGGTGCGCAAGAACCCGGCGAACTTCGCCGCCGTCGCCAAGGCGCAATCGCAGGACCCGGGCTCGGCTCAGGCGGGCGGCGACCTCGGCGTGGTCGAGAAGGGCCTGTTCGTCAAGCCGGTCGAAGACGCGATCTACGCGCTCAAGGAAGGCGAGATCGGCAACCTGGTCAAGTCGGAGTTCGGCTGGCACGTGATCAAGGTCACCTCGGTCAAGCCGGCGACGCAGAAGCCGCTGGAAGCCGCGAAGGACGAGATCGTGGCCGACCTGAAGAAGCAGAAGATGTCGAAGAAGTATTCGGAGCTGGCCGAGACCTTCGGCAACACCGTGTACGAGCAGTCGGACAGCCTGAAGCCGGTGGCCGACAAGCTGGGCCTGAAAATCCAGACCGTCGACAACCTGACCCGCAAGCCGAATCCGGCCCTGGGCGATTCGCCGGTGAACAACGAGAAGTTCCTGACCGCGCTGTTCAGCGTGGACGCGGTGAAGAACAAGCGCAACACCGAAGCGGTGGAAGTGGCGCCGAGCGTGCTGGTCTCCGGCCGCGTGCTCGAGTTCCGTCCGGCGGCCAAGCGTCCGCTGGCCGAAGTCGAGGCTCAGATCCGCCAGCGCGTCACCATCGAAGAAGCCGCCCGCCTGGCGCGTGCCGCCGGCGAGCAGAAGCTGGCTGCCGTGAAGGCCTCGGGCGATGCGACCGGTTTCGGCGAAGCCAAGATCGTCTCGCGCACCAAGGAGCCGCCGTTCAACCCGACCGGCGCGATCGCCGCGCTGAAGGCGGACGTGACCAAGCTGCCGGCCTACGTGGGCGTGGAGCTGCCGGGGCAGGGCTATGCGGTGTACCGCATCGGCAAGGTCGCGCAGCCGGCCCAGCCCGACCAGGCGCGCCGCCAGCAGGAAGCGGAGCAGATCGGCGGTATCGTGGGTCAGCAGGAGATGCTGAACTACATCGAGGCGCTGAAGGTAAAGGCGAAGGCGAAGGTCACTGCGAAGGCTGCGGAGACCAAGGCCGAGTAAGTCAGAAGGCTGAAGAAAAAGCCCGGCTGCGAAAGCAGACCGGGCTTTTTGTTTTGGATGTGCGCTTTTTGCGTCGAGTGTGCTGGCCCGCTACCCCGACACGTCGTCCCCGCGAAGGCGGGGAGTCGTAGCTGCCGGAGGGAGCAGGTACGACGGCGTGAGGCTGGTCGCTTACGAAGCGTGCAACTCTCTGGCCAAGGCTTCGAAGTCACCCGGCGCAATATCGCTCAGCTCCACCACCTGCGCCTGCGGATATTGCACAAAATTCCGGTCGATCGAGCGCAGATACGCCGGATCGTAATGCTCCACCAGCAGCTGATCCACCAGTTCCGCCATCCGCCCGCTGTTGGCCATCCCATGCCAGGCCGCGATCTTCTCGCGCCCGTGCAGCTGCACCAGGTGCTCCAGCTGCCCGTTGAGCGCCGCGGGATCCGCGCAGAAGTGGGTGTAATCCTCCATCAGCAACCGCACCCGGTTCGGCCGCGACAGCTGCAGCGAGAAGCAGGGCGAGGCGCGCATGCGCTCCATCACGGCGTCCGGAACGCGCAGGTTGCCCACCTTCTTGCTCTCCGACTCGACGAACACCGGCTTCGACACATCGAAGCGGCGCAGCCGGTCCCAGATCTGGCTCTCGAACATCTTCTGGCTTGGCTGGGGTTCGTCCGGCAGGTGGCCCAGCACCGAGCCGCGGTGCGCGGCCAGGCGTTCCAGGTCCAGTACCTGGGCGCCCACGCGCTCCAGCGTCTCCAGGAGCCGGCTCTTGCCGCTGCCGGTCGTGCCGCATACCACCCGGAAGTCCACCGGCGGCGGGTCCGACAGCGCCGCCGCCACATGCGCGCGGTAGGCCTTGTAGCCGCCGTCCAGCTGCACCGCCGGCCAGCCGATCCTGGCCAGGATGTGCGCCATCGAGCCGCTGCGGTTGCCGCCGCGCCAGCAGTACACGAGCGGCTTCCAGTCGCGCGGTTTGTCCGCGAACAGGGTCTCGATGTGGCGCGCGATGTTGGCGGCCACCAGCGGCGCGCCGACCTTCTTGGCCTCGAACGCGCCGACCTGCTTGTACAGGGTGCCGACGCGCACGCGTTCCTCGTCGTTCAGGACCGGGCAGTTGACCGCGCCGGGGATATGGTCGAGCGCATACTCCGACTCGCTGCGCGCGTCGATGATGGTGTCGAACTGGTCGAGTTCGGGAAGGATGTCGGCGAAGCCGAGGACAGCAGGGTATTTCATTGTTTCTTGATGAGCGAGGCGAACTGCGGCCAGATGTTGGACAGGATGATCGGATGGGCGTCGGCCAGCGGGTGCAGGCGGTCCTGCTGGAACATGGCCGGCTTGTCGGCCACGCCCTCCAGCATGAAGGGCACCAGTGGCGACCTGGTCTCGGCCGACACTTTCTTGAACATGTCGAAGAATTTCTCGGTGTAGGCGCGGCCGTAGTTCGGCGGCATGCGCATGCCGACCAGCAGGACCTCGGCCTTCTTGTCCCGGGCCATCGCCACCATGGCGCGCAGGTTGGCCTCGGCGGAACTCACCGGCAGGCCGCGCAGGCCGTCATTGGCGCCCAGTTCGATCACCACGATGTCGGGACGGTGCTGGCCGAGCAGGGCGGGCAAGCGCGCGCGGCCGCCGCTGGTGGTCTCGCCGCTGATGCTGGCATTGACGACCCTGGCCTCGACCTTCTCCGCCTTGAGCTTCTGCTCCAGCAGCGAGACCCAGCCCGCGCCGCGCGCGATGCCGTATTCGGCCGACAGGCTGTCGCCCACCACGAGCACCGTTTTTGGTGCAGAATAGGCGCTCGCCGACGCGGCCAGCGTCACCAGCAGGAAGACGGCCCATTTCTGAAGAAAAGCAAGCATGCGTGATAACCCCGAAGCTGTGAATAGTAACGTCACCAATGAAGCAGGAAGGACCGCCGCCGGGTCGGCTGCGATTCGGGTCAGCGGCCTGTCGAAGAAGGTGGCCGACGCCAGCGGCGAGCTCACCATCCTGCAAAACATCGATTTTACAGTGCAAGCCGCCGAAACGCTCGCCCTGGTCGGCGCGTCCGGCTCCGGCAAGTCGACCCTGCTCGGTCTGCTCGCGGGCCTGGACACTCCCTCGTCCGGAACAGTCGAGCTGGATGGCACCGACATCTTCGCCCTCGACGAGGACGGCCGCGCGGCCTTCCGCAAGGCCAAGCTGGGCTTCGTGTTCCAGTCTTTCCAGTTGCTGAGCCACCTGAACGCCCTGGAAAACGTGATGTTGCCGCTGGAATTGCGCGGCGACGCGGCGGCGCGCGAGAAGGCCGCCGGGATGCTGGGCCGTGTCGGCCTGTCGAGCCGCCTGAAGCACTATCCCAAGTACCTGTCCGGCGGCGAGCAGCAGCGCGTGGCCCTGGCGCGCGCCTTCGTCACCCAGCCGCCGCTGCTGTTCGCCGATGAGCCGACCGGCAGCCTCGACGCCGCCACCGGCGAATCCGTGATCGAGCTGATGTTCGAACTCAACCGCGAGCGCGGCTCCACGCTCGTGCTGGTGACCCACGACCCGGCCATGGCGGCCCGCTGCGGGCGCACCCTCACCATCGCGGCAGGCCGCCTGCTGTCCTAGCGCGCCAGGCTGTTGAGCAGCTTGCGGGCCGCCGCCGGCAGCTCGCCCGCCGTCATGCCGATCGGCCCCACGCCTTCCTCGACCAGCAGGTCGGCGGCCGCGCCATGGATCCAGGCCGCCGCCGCCGCCGCCTCCCAGCCCGGCCAGCCCTGGGCCAGCAGCGCGCCGCAGATTCCCGCCAATACGTCGCCGCTGCCGGCAGTGGCCAGCCCGGCATTGCCCGTCGGGTTGACCAGCACGTCGCCGTCGGGCCGCGCGATCACCGAGCCCGAGCCTTTCAGGATCACGGTCGCGTTCATGCGCAAGGCCATTTCGCGCGCCGACTCCAGGCGGTCGGCCTGAACGACGCTGGCGGTCATGCCGAGCAGGCGCGCCCCTTCCAGCGGATGCGGGGTCAGCACCGCCGGAGCGGTGCGCTGGGCCAGGCGCGATTGCAGGTCGGGGCTGGCGCCGATCAGGTTGAGGGCGTCGGCATCGATCACCAGCGGGCTGTCGCTGTCCAGCGCCTTGGCCAGCAGGCGCATCGCATTCGCCGAGCCGCCCATCCCCGGACCGATCACCAGCGTGCGCCGATCGAATTCCACGTCGTCCGCGAGGCGGAACATCAGCTCGGGCTGGCTGCTGTCGTAACCGGCCGCCCGGTCCAGCGCAGCGACGAACACGCGTCCCGCGCCCGCATACAGGGCGCCGCGCGCCGCCAGCACCGCCGCCCCGGCCATGCCGTGGGCGCCGCCGACGATGGCGACATCGCCGAAACTGCCCTTGTGGGTGTTGTGGCGCCGCGCCGCGAGGCGGCCGGCGAACACGCCGGTTGCGTTCAGCCGCGCGCCTGCGCGGGGCCGCTGGTCCGCCTCCACGCCCAGCATGTCGACGCGCACTTCGCCCGCATGATCGCGCCCGTCGGCCGTATGCAGTCCCGGCTTGTCGCCGAGGAAGGTGAGGGTGTGGGTGGCGCGCACCGCGATGCCGTCCGGACCGATTACGTTTCCGCTGTCGGCGTCCAGGCCGCTGGGCACGTCCAGCGCCAGGACCGGGCAGTGCAGGGTATCGAGGCCGGCCACCAGTTCGCGGTAGGGCCCTTCGAGCGGCCGGGACAGGCCGATGCCGAACAGGCCGTCGACCGCCAGTCCCCATTCGGCGCCGGGCGGCAGCATGTCGATCCAGCCGACCGTGCCCGAGCGGGCGCGCTCGTACGCGGCCGCCGTTTCGCTCGATGCCTCGCCGCTGCCCGGCAGGTGCAGTACGGTCGCGTCGACCCCGGCGTCGGCCAGGTTGGCGGCCATCTCGAGGGCATCGCCGCCATTGTTGCCGGGGCCGGCCAGGATGAGCACGGGCCTGCCGCGGTCCCCGTCCAGCATGGCGAGGGCGAAGTCGGCCGCGGCATTGCCGGCGCGCCGCATCAGGGCGCCGGGCGTCAGCTCCGCATACGCTGCCTCTTCGATGGCGCGCATCTGCGCGACCGTGTACAGACACTCTTCCATGCGAGGACCCGGGTAGTGGAGGCGACAGACATTGTCGTGCATTTTCGCCAAGGCCGGCGCGCCGTGCGACTACAATAGGCGCTTTCTGAGGCTTGATACGGAGACACCTATGGATTGGCAGTTCTGGATCGATCGCGGCGGCACCTTTACCGACATCGTGGCGCGGCGCCCGGATGGCGGGCTGGTCACGCACAAGCTGCTGTCCGAGAATCCGGAGCAGTACCGCGACGCCGCCGTTGCCGGTATCCGGCACCTGCTGGGCGTGGAGGCGGGCGCCCCGGTGCCGGCCGGTCGCATCGAGGCGGTCAAGATGGGCACCACGGTCGCCACCAACGCGCTGCTCGAGCGCAAGGGCGAGCGCACGGTGCTCGCGATCACGCGCGGCTTCCGCGATGCGCTGCGCATCGCCTACCAGAACCGTCCGCGCCTGTTCGACCGCCACATCGTGCTGCCGGAGCTGCTGTACGCGGAGGTGATCGAAGTCGACGAGCGTATCGGCGCCCATGGCGAGGTGGTCCAGGCGCTGGACGAAACGGCGTCGCGTGCGGCGCTCCAGCAAGCCTACGCCAAGGGCTTGCGCTCGATCGCCATCGTCTTCATGCACGGCTACCGCCACACGCGGCACGAAGCGCTGGTCGCGCGCATGGCGCGCGAAATCGGGTACACCCAGGTCTCGGTCTCGCACGAAGTCAGCCCGATGATGAAGCTGGTCGCGCGCGGCGACACCACGGTGGTGGACGCCTACCTGTCGCCGATCCTGCGCCGCTACGTCGACCAGGTGGCCGCCGAGCTGCCCGGCGTGAACCTGCAGTTCATGCAGTCCAACGGCGGCCTGACCGACGCCCGCACCTTCCAGGGCAAGGACAGCATCCTGTCCGGCCCGGCGGGCGGCATCGTCGGCATGGTGCGCGCCAGCCAGCTGGCGGGTTTCGAGCGCATCATCGGCTTCGACATGGGCGGGACCTCGACCGACGTGTCCCACTTCTCGGGCGAGTTCGAGCGCGTGTTCGAGACCCAGGTCGCGGGCGTGCGCATGCGCGCGCCGATGATGAGCATCCACACGGTGGCGGCGGGCGGCGGCTCGATCCTGCATTTCGACGGCAGCCGCTACCGCGTGGGGCCGGACAGCGCGGGCGCCAATCCGGGTCCGGCCAGCTACCGGCGCGGCGGGCCGCTGGCGGTCACCGACTGCAACGTCATGCTCGGCAAGATACAGCCGCGCTACTTCCCGCACCTGTTCGGGCCGGCCGGCGACGAGCCTCTCGACGCGGACGCCGTCAAGGCGCGCTTCACCGCAATGGCCGGGGAGATCGCCCTGGCCACTGGCGAGCGCCCGAGCCCGGAAAGCGTGGCCGAAGGCTTCATCCAGATCGCAGTCGGCAACATGGCCAACGCCATCAAGCAGATCTCGGTGCAGCGCGGCCACGACGTCACCGAATATGCCCTGACCAGTTTCGGCGGCGCCGGCGGCCAGCATGCCTGCCTGGTGGCCGATGCGCTGGGCATGAAGACCGTCTTCATCCACTCGCTGGCCGGCGTGCTGTCGGCCTACGGGATGGGCCTGGCCGACCAGACCGCGATGCGCGAGCAGGCCGTCGAGGAGCGCCTGGGCGGACAGGCGCTGCCGGGGCTCGCCTCGCGGCTGGCCGCACTGGGCGGGCAGGCGCGCGGCCAGCTGCTGGCCCAGGGCGTCGCGCCGGAGCGTGTCGTGCTGGTCGAGCGCGTGCACCTGCGCTATGAAGGCACCGATTCGGCGCTGGTGGTCCTGCACGGCGACCTGGCGGCGATGCAGGCGCAGTTCGAACAGGCCTACAAGCGCCGCTATTCCTTCCTGATGCCGTCCCGCGCGCTGGTGGTGGAGGCCGTGTCGGTGGAGGCCATCGGCCGTTCGGACGCGCCGCCGGAGCAGGCGGTGGCGGCGCCGGATCAGGCGCGGGCGCCGCAGCCGGCGGAAACGGCCGCCATGTTCAGCGGCGGCCGCTGGCGCGATACCGGCGTCTACACCCGCCGCTCGCTGGCGCCCGGCCACACCGTGCGCGGCCCGGCCATCATCGCCGAGGACAACGCCACCACCATCGTCGAGCCGGGCTGGGAGGCGCGCGTGACACCCTACAACCACCTGGTGCTCACCCGCGTGGAAGCGCTGCCCGAACGCCGCGCGATCGGCACCACGGCCGATCCGGTGATGCTGGAGATCTTCAACAACCTGTTCATGTCGATCGCCGAACAGATGGGCCTGCGCCTGCAGAACACCGCCTATTCGGTGAACATCAAGGAACGCCTCGACTTCAGCTGCGCCATCTTCGACCACGACGGCAACCTGGTGGCGAATGCGCCGCACATGCCGGTCCACCTGGGTTCGATGGGCGAGAGCATCAAGACCGTCATGCGCGAGAACGCGGGACGGATGAAGGCGGGCGACGTCTACGTGCTGAACGACCCGTACAACGGCGGCACCCATCTGCCGGACGTGACGGTGATTTCCCCGGTCTTCGACGAGGCGGGGCGGGAGATCCTGTTCTACGTCGGCTCGCGCGGCCATCACGCGGATATCGGCGGGACCACGCCGGGTTCGATGCCGCCGGATTCGACCCACATCGAGCAGGAGGGTGTCCTGATCAACAACTTCAAGCTGGTCGACGGCAGCGACGGCGTGCTGCGCGAAGAGGAAGCCCGCGCGCTCCTGCTCGGGGCGCGCTACCCGGCACGCAATCCGGACCAGAACATGGCCGACCTGCGGGCCCAGGTGGCGGCCAACCAGAAGGGCGTGGAAGAGCTGCGCAAGATGGTGGCGCACTTCGGCCTGGACGTGGTGCGCGCCTACATGGGGCACGTGCAGGACAACGCCGAGGAAGCGGTGCGGCGCGTGATCTCCGCGCTCAGGGACGGGCATTTCGTCAATGAGCTGGACAACGGCGCCCGCATCGAGGTGGCGATCCGCGTCGACCAGGGCGCGCGCAGCGCGGAAATCGATTTCACCGGCACCTCGGGCCAGCTGCCGAACAACTTCAACGCGCCCTCGGCGGTCTGCATGGCGGCGGTGCTGTACGTGTTCCGCACCCTGGTGGACGACGAGATTCCACTGAACGCCGGCTGCCTCAAGCCCTTGCGGGTCCTCATTCCGCCGGGCTCGATGCTCAATCCGCATTATCCGGCGTCGGTCGTGTCGGGCAATGTGGAGACCTCGACCTGCATCACCAATGCGCTCTACGGCGCGCTGGGCGTGATGGCGGCGGCGCAGGGCACCATGAACAACTTCACCTTCGGGAACGCGCGCTACCAGTACTACGAGACCATCTCGGGCGGCTCGGGGGCGGGCGAGGGCTTCGACGGGACGGATGTGGTGCAGACCAACATGACCAATTCGCGCCTGACCGATCCGGAGATCCTGGAATTCCGTTTCCCGGTGCGCCTGGAAAGCTACGAGATCCGCCAGGGTTCGGGCGGGGCGGGGCGCTGGCGGGGCGGTAACGGCGGGG
>CBIHLT010000163.1:0-11870 GCA_966210615.1 uncultured Massilia sp. | reverse complement strand
TGGTTCCGGCCTTTGCCGGCGATGCGGTCAAGTGCTCGATGTGCGAGGAGTGGAACAAGCCCGTGGCGCCCTTCAACGTCCACGGCGACACCTGGTACGTGGGCACCGCCGGGCTGTCGGCGCTGCTCGTCACCGGACCCGAAGGCCATGTCCTGCTCGACGGCGCGCTGCCGCAATCCGCTTCCCTGATCCGCAAGAACATCGAGGCGCTGGGCTTCCGCGTGCAGGACATCAAGCTGATCGTCAATTCGCATCCGCACTTTGACCACGCCGGCGCCATCGCCGAACTGCAGCGCGCCAGCGGCGCGGCCGTGGTCGCCAGCCCGCACGCGGCCCAGGTGCTGCGCGACGGCACGCCGGGCACCGACGATCCGCAGTACGACCCCAAGGAACGCATTGTCATTCCCAAGGTCGCCGAGGTGAAGGAAATCGCCGACGGCAAGAGCGTTTCGGTGGGACCGCTGCGCCTGACCGTGCACTACACGCCGGGCCATACGCCGGGCGGCACCAGCTGGAGCTGGGAATCCTGCGAGCAGGGCAAGTGCGCGACCATCGTCTACGCCGACAGCCTCACGGCCGTCTCGGCCGACGGCTTCTACTACAGCGGCGACGCCACCCATCCGGACCTGAGCGGGGGCTTCCGCAAGACCATCGCCCGCGTCGCCAGCCTGAAGTGCGACGTGCTGGTCACGGCCCATCCGTCCTTCAGCGACCTGTTCGGCAAGGCGGCCGCGAAGACGGCCGGCGCCAATCCCTTCGTGGATCCGGAAGGCTGCCGCAAGCTTGCCGCTTCGGCCAGCCGCAACTTCGAGGCGCGCCTGCAGCGTGAACGGGACGAGAAGGCGAGGGCGGCCACCGCCGCACGCTGAGCCGATTGCTGCCATACTGGCGGTCTTTCACCGCACTCGCATCCCGCATGGCCACCCTGACCGAACTCGTCGTCTATCCGATCAAATCCTGCGCCGGCCTGTCCGTGCCGCAGGCCACGCTGGCGCTGTCCGGCCTGGTGGCGGAGGGCGTGCACGACCGCGAATGGATGCTGGTCACGCGCGAAGGGCAGTTCCTGACCCAGCGCGAGCACCCGCGCATGGCCTTGATCACGCCGCGCGTCGACGGCGACGCCCTGGTGGTCGAGGCGCCCGGCATGCCGGCGCTGCGCCTGCCCTTGGCGCACGACGCCGCCGCCGCCAGCTTGCAGGTGCAGATCTGGGATCACAGCGTGCCCGCAGCCGATTGTGGCGACGCCGCCGCGGCCTGGTTCGCCGACGCCATCCAGGGCGCCTGCCGCCTGGTGCGCTTCCGCCCGGACGTGCACCGTCCCACCAGCACCAAGTGGACCGGCGGCACGCCATCGGAGACGCGCTTCGCCGACGGCTACCCGCTGCTCCTGATCGGCCAGGCTTCGCTCGACGACCTGAACGCGAAACTCGTGGCCGCCGGCCGTGCGCCGCTGCCGATGAACCGCTTCCGCCCGAACCTCGTGGTCGAGGGCATCGAAGCGTTCGAGGAGGATTTCGTCGAAGCCTTCGCAGCGGATGGCCTGTCCCTGCGCCCGGTCAAGCCCTGCGCGCGCTGCCCGATTCCCGCCATCGACCAGGCCACCGGCATTCCCGGCCCCGATCCGCTCGACATCCTCCAGGCCTACCGCGCCAATCCGCGCATGGAAGGCGCCGTGTGCATGGGCATGAACTGCATCGTCCAGGAGGGTGCCGGCCAGGTGCTGCGCGTCGGCCAGGAACTGGACGCCAGCATCGCTTTCTGATCCTCCCGGCGGCTGTTGACAAGGCCATAACAGGTGTCGCAAATTCGCCTACGCTGCGCCCCTCCCGGGGCGCTTTTCGTTTCCAAGCGGTGAAGGATGGCGTAATGTTACGGGTATTGCTGAAAGGAATTCCCATGCACGAGCCAGACGCGTTGACGCGAGAACTGATGGCGGAAAACGAAACCCTGCGCGCGCGCATGGCCTACCTGATCGAACAGGCGGAGCGCAACCACGAGATCATGTGCCGCCACCAGGCCTTCGACCTGCAGATCGTGGGCGCCGGCAGTTTTCCCGAGCTGGTCGGCACCATCTTCCGCACCTTGCCCGTGATTTCCGAGCTGGACATCGTCACGCTGTCGCTGGTGGACGAGGAAGCCGACATCTACACCGTCATGCACAAGCTGGGCGTGGATTTCGAGCAGTTCCCGAACCTGCTGTTCTGCGAGCAGGCGGTGGAGCTGGGCTTCGACCTGGCGGGCGGCAAGCGCCTGCGTCCGCTGCTGGGGGCCTACGCGCCGGCCCAGCACTGCGCCATGTTCCCGCATCCGCCAGCCGGGCTGCAGAGCGTGGCCCTGGTGCCGCTGATGCGCAACACGCGCCTGATCGGCAGCCTGAACCTGGGCAGCCTCGACCCGAACCGCTTCACGCCGAACCTGGGCACCGATTTCGTCGAACACATGGGCTCGATCATCGCGATCTGCCTGGAGAACGTGATCAGCAACGAGATGCTGAAGTACATCGGCCTGACCGACTCGCTCACCGGCGTCTACAACCGCCGCTACATGGACCGCCGCCTGCTGGAGGAGATCGGGCGCGCGCGGCGCCAGGGCTACAGGCTGTCCTGCATGTACATCGACATCGACCATTTCAAGCGCGTCAACGACACGGTCGGCCACCAGGGCGGCGACGACGTGCTGCGCGAGGTGTCCGCGCGCATCAAGGCCGAGCTGCGCATGTCCGACGCGCTGGGGCGCTTCGGCGGCGAGGAATTCGTGGTGCTCCTGATCGACGCCGACCTGGAGGCGGCCAGCATGGTGGCCCAGCGCATCCGCGCCAGCGTGGCCGGGCAGCCGGTGGATTTGAGCACCGGCGAGCAGGTGGCGGTGACGGTGTCGATCGGCGTGGCGGCGCTGTCGGACTTCGAGCGCGACCACGCCATCGAGGGCGTGGCCCAGGACCTGGTGGCGACCGCCGATGCGGCCCTCTACCAGGCCAAGGCGGGAGGCCGCAACAAGGTCGTGACGATCGCCTGAGCCGGGTTCAGACCAGCCGGGCCTCGGCCCGGCCGACCGACTCGCCCTCGCCGCGCAGCACCACCACGTCGCCAGCGTCCAGCACCGTTTCCGGCCCCGCCTCGAGCTTCTCTCCGCCGCGGCGCAGGGCCGTCACTTCCGCGCCCACTTCATCCAGGCGCAGCTCGGCCAGGGTCTTGCCGATCGCGCCCGCGCCCTCGGGCAGGGTCACAGAATGCAGGCGCACATAGGTGTGCTCCGGATCGTCGGTGATGTCGCCCGAACCGTGGAAGTAGCCGCGCAGCGCCGCATAGCGTTCATCGCGCGCGGCCTGCACCCGGTGCACCACGCGCCGCAGCGGCACACCCAGCATCACCAGCGCGTGCGAAGCCAGCATCAGGCTGCTCTCCAGCGCTTCCGGCACCACTTCGGTGGCCCCGGCGGCCTTGAGTAGATCGAGGTCGCTGTCGTCGTGGCTGCGCACGATCACCGGCAGGTTCGGCGCAAGCTCGTGCGCCAGGTGCAGCAGCTTGAGCGCCAGGCGGGTGTCGGCGAAGGTGATCACCAGCGCGCTGGCGCGGTTGATGCCCGCCGCGATCAGGGCTTCGCGGCGCGAGGCGTCGCCGTAGGAGACGTTGGCGCCGGCCGCGCGCGCTTCCTGCACCCGCTCCGGGTCCAGGTCGAGCGCGTACCAGGGCAGCTTTTCCTCGCTCAGCAGGGTCGCCAGGCTCTGGCCGCTGCGTCCGAAGCCGGCAATGATCACGTGCTTCTGGGTCTTCATGGTGCGCGTGGCCAGCTGGGTCAGGGCCAGCGACTGCATCATCCATTCGTTGGCCGCGATCTTCATCACGATCTTGTCCATGTTGGCGATCATGAAGGGCGCCGCCAGCATCGACAGCACCATCGAGGCCAGCACCAGCTGCATCAGGAAGGGGTCGATCAGCTTCGAATCCGAGGCCAGGTTGAGCAGCACGAAGCCGAACTCGCCCGCCTGGGCCAGGGCCAGGCCGGTGCGCATCGAGACGCCGTCCGAGGAGCCGAACAGCTTGGCCAGGCCGGCGATCAGCGCGAATTTGAGCAGCACCGGCAGGATCAGGAGGGCCAGCACCAGCCACCAGTTGGCCAGCACCATCTTCAGGTCGAGCAGCATGCCGATGGTGATGAAGAACAGCCCGAGCAGCACGTCGCGGAAGGGCTTGATGTCTTCTTCCACCTGGTGCTTGTACTGGGTTTCCGAGATCAGCATGCCGGCCACGAAGGCCCCCAGTGCCAGCGACAGGCCGGCCTGCTCGGTGATCCAGGCGCCGCCCAGGGTCACCAGCAGCAGGTTGAGCATGAACAGCTCCTGCGAGCGGCGCTTGGCCACCACCGTGAACCAGCGCCGCATCAGCTTCTGGCCGAAGAACAGCAGCAGGGCCAGCACCGCGGCCGCCTTCAGGGCCGCCAGGCCGAGCGTGGCCGGCAGGTCTTCCGGATTGCGCGCCAGCGAAGGAATCAGGATCAGCAGCGGCACCACCGCCAGGTCCTGGAACAGCAGGATGCCGATGATGCGGCGGCCGTGCTCGCTCTCGAGCTCGAGCCGCTCGGTGATCAGCTTGACCACGATGGCGGTCGAGGACATCGCCAAGGCTCCGCCCAGGGCGAAGGCGGCCTGCCAGCTGATGTTCAGCTGCGGCGTCAGCATCGCGACGAGTTGTCCGAACAGCATCGTGGCGACGATTGTCAATACGACTTGCGCCATACCCAGCCCGAATACGATGCGCCGCATCGCCTTGAGCTGGGCCAGGGAGAACTCCAGGCCGATGGAGAACATCAGGAACACGACGCCGAATTCGGCCAGTGCGTGGGTGGCGGGGCTGTCGTCGGCCAGGGCCAGGGCGTGGGGGCCGATCAGCACGCCGACGGCGAGGTAGCCGAGCATCGGCGGCAGGTGCAGCATGCGGAAGGCGACCACGCCGAGCACGGCGCAGCCCAGCAGGAGCAGGGTCAGTTCAAGTCCGGAATGCATCGGCTCCGTTTCGGTCCATGTTGTTGTTTGTTATGACTGGCAAGTTTTTTGCTTTCCCAATTCGTTTATACTTCCGGTATGAGTGTAACCGATGAAAAAACAATGCTGAAAAGTTTTGACGAGAACCAGGCCAGGCGCATGCTGGAGCTGGGGCGCGAGACCCTCGCCATCGAGGCCGACGCGATCCGCGCGCTGCATGCGCGCCTGGGCGACGACGACAGCTTCGTGCGCGCCGCCGACCTGCTGTATACCTGCAAGGGCAGGGTCGTGGTGTCCGGCATGGGCAAGTCCGGCCACATCGGCCGCAAGATCGCCGCCACCCTGGCCTCGACCGGCACCCCGGCCATGTTCGTGCACCCGGGCGAAGCCGCGCACGGCGACCTGGGCATGGTCACGCCGAACGATGTGTTCATCGCCATCTCGAATTCCGGCGAGTCCAGCGAGCTGCTCGACATCCTGCCGGCCGTCAAGCGCATGGGCACGCACGTGATCGCCATGACCGGCAAGCCCTCCTCGCGCCTGGCCAAGCTGGCCGAGATCCACCTGAACATCGCGGTGGACAAGGAAGCCTGCCCGCTGAACCTGGCCCCGACCACCAGCACCACCGTCACCCTGGCCATGGGCGACGCGCTGGCGGTGGCGCTGCTGGACGCGCGGGGTTTTCGCGAGGAAGACTTCGCGCTGTCGCACCCGGGCGGCGCCCTGGGCCGCCGCCTGCTGACCCACGTGCGCGACGTGATGCGCAGCGGTGCGGCAATTCCCGCCGTGGCGCCGGAAGTGCCGCTGGCCAAGGCCCTGCTCGAGATCACGCAGAAGGGCATGGGCATGACCGCCGTGGTCGACCCCGACAACCGCCCGATCGGCGTGTTCACCGACGGCGACCTGCGCCGCCTGATCGAGCGCATGCACGACTTCTCGAACCTGACCATCCGCGACGTCATGCACGCCAACCCGCGCCGCATCCATCCGGAACAGCTGGCCGTGGACGCCGTCGCCGTGATGGAAGAATTCCGCATCAACCAGATGCTCGTGGTGGACGAGGAAGACCGCCTGGTCGGCGCCCTGCACATCCACGACCTGACCCGCGCCAAGGTGATCTGATGCTGCCGCTCGCACACATGGAACGCGCCAAGCGCGTGAAGGTCATGATCTTCGACGTCGACGGCGTGCTCACCGACGGCAGCCTCACCTACGGCCCGGACGGCGAAGTCACCAAGACCTTCAACGTGCTCGACGGCCTGGGTATCCAGCTGTTGAACAAGACCGGCGTGCAGACCGCCATCATCAGCGCGCGCAATTCGCCGATCGTGGTCAAGCGCGCGGCCGACCTGGGCATCACCCATGTGTGGCAGGGCTTCCACGACAAGCGCATCGGCTTCGCCGAGCTGCTCGCCAGGACCGGCGTGACGCCGGAGGAGTGCGGCTACATCGGCGACGACGTGATCGACCTGCCGCTGTTCACGCGCGTGGGCTTCGCGGTCACCGTGCCCTCGGGCCACCCGGAAGTCCAGCACCGCGCCCATTACGTGACGCGCAATGCGGGCGGCCGCGGCGCCGTGCGCGAAGTGTGCGACCTCGTGATGCGCGCCCAGGGCACCTACGAACAGGCGCTCGCGCCTTACTTCGCCTGATTCGGACGACTGACACGCCATGGCCTCCTACGTCACCAACAAGCGCACCGCGCACCGCTGGAAGCTCCTGACGGTCATGATGATCGCGGTGTTCTGCGCCTTCGGCAGCTTCTGGCTGCTGCAGGCCTTCGACAGCGACGACGCCGGCGCGCGCCTGGGCGGGCCGCCGAGCGAACCCGACTACATCGTCGAGAACTTCTCCTTCGTGCGCATGACCGAAGGCGGCCAGCCCAGCTACCTGGTGTCGGGCAAGCGCCTGACCCATATCCCCGAGGGCGACGTCTCGACCGTGGTGCGGCCGGTGCTGCGCGGCGTGGAACCGGGCCGTCCGGCCATGACCGTCACCGCCGACCGCGCGCGCATCTATCACGAGGAGCACCGCGTCGACATGCTCGGCAACGTCGACCTGCAGCGCCCGCGCACCGCGACCTCGGAAGCGCTGCGCGTGCGCACCCAGGCCCTGACCGCCTTGCCCGACGAAGAAATCCTCAAGACCGATCAGCCGATCGAGATGCAGCTGGGCGCATCCAGCGTGAAGGCCACCGGCATGGTGGCCAACAACGCGACCCAGAAGCTGCACATCGCCAGCCGCGGCCAGATCGTCTATCCGCCACGCGGCGCCAGGCAATGAAGGCGCCGCGTCAACCCAGGACCCAGCACACCATGAAGAAACTACTCGCTGCCGTTTGCCTTTCCCTGCTGTCGCTCGCGGCTTCCGCCGAGCGCGCCGACTCGCTCAAGCAGGCCATCATCAACTTCGATTCCGGCGATGTCGACGAAGTCACCCAGACCCGCATCCTGACCGGCAACGTGGTCGTCACCCGCGGCACCCTGTCGCTCAAGGCCGACCGCGCCCTGGTGAAGGAAACGCCGGAAGGCTACATGACCGTGACCCTGACCTCGAACCCGGGCAAGGTCGCCACCTTCCGCCAGAAGCGCGACGGCGGCCCCGACCTGTGGGTCGAAGGACAGGCCCAGCGCATCGAATACGACGAGCGCTCCGAGATGGTCAGGCTGATCTCGGACGCGGTGGTCAAGGAGCTGGAAAGCAAGCGCGTGACCAATGAAATCATCGCCCCCTTCATCGCCTACGACAACCGCAAGGAAATCGCCAGCGTGCGCAACGACGCCAGCGGCCAGAGCAAGGTGGGCGGCGGACGCGGCACCCTGATCCTGTCTCCCAAGCGCACCACTGCCCCGGCGGCGGCAGCCCCGGCTCCTGCAGGGAAGCCCTGATGGAGGCGCGCGACAACTGCAGTACCCTGATCGTCAAGGGCTTGCAGAAAAGCTATGGCAAGCGCCTGGTGGTGCGCGACGTCTCGCTGCAGGTCGAGTGCGGCGAAGTGGTCGGCCTGCTGGGCCCGAACGGCGCCGGCAAGACCACGTCCTTCTACATGATCGTCGGCCTGGTGCCGTCGGACGCCGGCTCGATCGACATCAACGGCACCGACATCTCGAGCCTGCCGATCCACCGGCGCGCGGTGCTGGGCTTGTCCTACCTGCCGCAGGAAGCCTCGGTGTTCCGCAAGCTGACCGTGGAAGAGAACATCCGCGCGGTGCTGGAACTGCAGCAGATCGATGGCAGGCCGCTGGGCAAGGACGAGATCAACGAACGCCTCGACACCCTGCTGGCCGAGCTGCAGATCGAGAAGCTGCGCGAGAACCCGGCCATGTCGCTGTCGGGCGGCGAGCGCCGCCGCGTGGAGATCGCGCGCGCGCTGGCCACCAACCCGCGCTTCGTGCTGCTCGACGAGCCCTTCGCCGGCGTGGACCCGATCGCCGTGATCGAGATCCAGCGCATCGTGCGCTTCCTGAAGGAGCGCAAGATCGGCGTGCTCATCACCGACCACAATGTCCGCGAGACGCTCGGCATCTGCGACCGCGCCTACATCATCAACCAGGGCGCGGTGCTGGCCTCGGGCCGGCCGGATGATATTATTGCCAACGAATCCGTGCGCCGCGTCTATCTGGGTGAACACTTCCGCATGTAGACATGAAACAGTCCCTGCAACTCCGCACATCGCAGCATCTTGCACTGACGCCGCAACTCCAGCAGTCGATCCGGCTGCTGCAGCTGTCCACGCTCGAGCTGCATCAGGAGATCGAGCAGATCCTGTCCGACAATCCCCTGCTCGAGCGGCTGGACGACCCGCTCGACCATTCGGTGCGCCTGCTGGCCGACGGCGCCATCAATAACGCGCCCGCCAACGGCGAAGCGCCCGCCGCTCCCGCGCAGGAAAGGGAAAACGGGGGCGCCGAGGAGGCATCCGGCCCCTCGGGCGAAAACGGCGAAGGCTTCGAAGGCGGCGAAGGCGAGCGCGACGCGCCGGACGCCGACTGGGGCGCGGCCGGCGGTTCCGGCGGGGGCGAAGATGAAGACGGCCGCCCGCAGCTGGAAGCGAGTTCCGTCACCTTGCGCGAGCACCTGATGGAGCAGATCCGGGTCACCGGCTGTTCCGCGCGCGACCGTGCGCTGGCCGAGCTGGTCATCGATGCGCTCGACGATAACGGCTACCTGGAAGAACCGCTGGACGAGATCCATGCGCGCCTGCCGGAAGAGCTCGAGATCGAGATGGACGAGCTGCGCTGCTCGCTGGCGCTGGTGCAGAGCCTGGACCCGGTGGGCGTGGGCGCGCGCAGCGCGGGCGAATGCCTGGCGCTGCAGATCCGCCGCTTGCCGGGCGTGCCCCTGGTGACGCGCCGCCTGGCGCTGAAGATCGTCGAAGGCTACCTGAGCTGGTTCGCCCAGCGCGAGTACAGCAAGCTCAAGAAGGCCCTGGATTGCGACGACGAAGACCTGCGCGAGGTGCAGGCCGTGGTGCGCCAGTGCAATCCTCATCCGGGCGCGGCCTTTGCGTCGAACGTGTCAGACTATGTCGTACCGGACGTGATCGTGCGCCGCGCCAAGAACGGCTGGGCGGTCATGCTCAATCCGGACGTGATGCCGCGCCTGCGCGTGAACAGCCTGTATGCCTCGCTCATGAAGCAGGGCAAGTGCGAAGGGCAGATGAACGCGCAGCTGCAGGAAGCGAAGTGGCTGATCAAGAATATGCGTCAGCGTTTCGATACGATCCTGCGTGTGGCCGAGGCGATCGTGGAGCGCCAAAAGAATTTTTTCTCCCACGGCGCGGTTGCCATGCGGCCCCTTGTTTTACGTGAGATTGCTGATACACTAGGCCTACACGAAAGCACAATTTCTCGTGTTACAACGCAGAAGTACATGCTGACCCCGCACGGCATGTTCGAGTTGAAATACTTCTTCGGAAGCCATGTCGCCACCGAAGCGGGGGGAGAAGCCTCCTCGACGGCGATCCGCGCTCTCATTGCGCAATTGACAGGAGCAGAAGACCCTAAGAATCCATTATCCGATAGCAAGATCGCGGAGATGCTCGGGGAACAAGGCATGGTCATTGCGCGCAGGACGGTCGCCAAATACCGAGAAGCGCTCAAGATCCCTCCCGTCAGCCTCCGCAAAGCCTTGTAACAGCGCTGCCCACTCCTGCCTTGTGCCTGGGCGGCGCGCTTTTCAAAGGAGTGTGTATGAACCTCACAATCAGTGGCCACCATCTCGAAGTGACTCCCGCTATCCGTGAATACGTTCAGAATAAGCTCGAGCGCATCATCAGGCATTTCGATCAAGTGATCGATACCCATGTCTTCCTCGCCGTCGACAACCTCACTGAAAAAGAAAAAAGGCAAAAAGCGGAGATTAATGTCCAGGTGTCCGGAAAGACCCTGCACGTGGCGAGTGTCGCCCAAGACCTGTATGCCGCAATCGACACGCTGATGGACAAGCTGGATCGACAGGTTCTGAAGCACAAGCAGATGTTGAAAGACCATAACCATCAGGCGATCAAACGCCTGCCGGATCAAGGTAGCGAAGAAGCCGCTGCAGCCTGACAGGCAGCAGGGCACACCAGCTAAGGGCGTCTGAGGGGGCGCCCTTTTTGCGTTTACACCCTTTGTGTTCTGTAAAATAGATGTCTTTTCACCATCAACAGAACACGCCCATGACCGACCACGTCCTGCCCCGCGTCGCCAACCGTACCGGCATCATTACCCTTGATCGCCCGAAGGCCCTGAACTCCCTGTCGCTCGACATGGTCCGCGCCATGACCGCCATCCTGCTCGCCTGGCAGGACGATAGCGGCGTCGATGCCGTGGTGATCACCAGCACCAGCGAAAAGGCCTTGTGCGCCGGCGGCGACATCCGCTTCTTCCACGACGTGGGCCATGCGACCCCGATGGGCGGCAGCGCGCTGCTAGAGGATTTCTTCACCGAAGAATACGCGCTCAACCACCTGATCCACTTCTATCCGAAGCCCTACATCGCCCTCATGGACGGCGTGGTGATGGGCGGCGGAATGGGCATCGCCCAGGGCGGCCCGGACTGCGGCCTGCGCATCGTGACCGACCGCACCAAGATGGCCATGCCCGAGGTGAACATCGGCCTGTTCCCGGACGTGGGCGGCAGCCACTTCCTGTCGCATGCACCGGGACAGCTGGGCAACTACCTGGGCCTGACCGGCTTGACCATCGGCGCCGCCGACGCCCTGTACGTGGGCCTGGCCGACGTGTTCGTTCCGGGCGCCGAACTGGGCGGCCTGAACGCGCTCATCGAGAATACACCTGGCAAGGAATTGCCGGCGGCGATCCGCGCGTTTGCCGCCCCCTTCGCGGAGCAGGCGGGCGCCAGCGAGCTGCAGGCCCAGCGTGCGTCCATCGATGCCCACTTCGGCGCGGCGTCGGTGGCGGCGATCATGGCATCGCTGGAGCGCGACGAGAATCCGTTCGCGCAGAAGGCGCTCAAGGCGATGCGCCTGCGCTCGCCCCTGATGATGTGCGTGACGCGCGAGCTGCTGGTGCGCGGGGCGGCGATGGACGTGGCGGACTGCCTGCGCATGGAGCGCAACCTGGTGCGCCGCAATTTCGAGCACGGCGAGGTGCTGGAAGGCGTGCGGGCGCTGGTGATCGACAAGGACAACCTGCCTGCGTGGAATCCGGCGACCCTGGAAGAGGTGACGGGGGAGATGGTGGAGCGCTTCTTCGAACCGGCGTGGCCGGCGACTGCGCATCCGTTGCGGCATTTGAAGTAAGAACAACCCTGGCGGGTCGATACAGCATCGTGCGACCAGCATCAACAGCACGTTGTTCCGGCCTTCGCCGGAACGACGTGCAGGGGCAGCGAGTGTATTACGCCGTCAGGTTCTTCGGCTGCTCCCGATGCCGCACGATCA
>CBIHLT010000162.1:0-11899 GCA_966210615.1 uncultured Massilia sp. | reverse complement strand
CCATGAATGCACTTTCCGCCGTTTTCCTGTCGACCGTGGTCCTGGCAGGCAGCGTGCACGCCGCCGACGCGCCGGCCTACCTGGGTGAAGCAACATGCCGCTTCGCGCCCGTCAAGCCGGAGCCGACCTTCAACAGGAGCACGTGGAACGGTGGCTGCAAGGATGGCTATGCCGACGGCAAGGGCACGCTCGAATGGCGCACCGGAGAAGCGAAACCGCGCCGCATCGAAGGCACGCTGGTGCGCGGGGAGATCGCCGGCGAAGCCGCCCTCACCTACGAGGGCGGCACGTACATCGGCACTTTCCGCAACGGCCTGCCACACGGCAGCGGCTACTTCAAGCACACCGACGGCAAGGGCCTATACGAAGGCGGCGTGGCCGATGGCCTGCGCGAGGGCATGGGCATGCACATCGCACGCGACCGCTCGACCTACGAAGGCGGATGGAAAGCCGGAAAGCGCCACGGCTTCGGCAAGGCGGTGTTCGCCCTCGGCGGCAGCTACGAAGGCGAATGGCGGAACAATAAGTTCAACGGCAAAGGCAAGATCGTCTATGCCGCCAGCGGTCGCGTGCACGAAGGCGAGTTTCGCGACGGCCGGCCGGCCGATGCAGCCCCGGCGCCATCGGACGATGTGGCGCGGTTTGGACTCAAGTTCGAGCGGCCGGAGGCGGGATCGCGCCTCCGCGCCGACCGCGCCCTCGGCTACGCGCCGCTGGATGCGGAATGGGCGCAACTGACGCCCGAGCAGCAGAACCAGGTGCGGAATAATTATCCCGCACTCGACGACCGCGACGAACCACCGTATCCGCTTGGTGGAACACGCGCTTTCTACAAAGCGACCGCGGACGTCTATCGGAAGTTTACCGACTACGAAGGCGAGACCCTGGTGTATGTCAAGGTTGGGGCGGATGGCGTCCCGAGGACGGCCAGCGTCATCGGTGCTCCGCATCCCGACATGGGACGCTACCTGTCGATGGTGGCGATGGCCCAGCGCTTCAAGCCGGCAGTGTGCGCCGGAAAGCCATGCGAGATGATCTATCCGGTGGCCTTCGAATTCCACGCGGAGTAAACCATGGCCGGGGGCTCAGGAGCCTTCGGCGATGCGCGAGGAATGCGAGGACACCAGCACCCAGTCCCCGCCCTGCTTCACCCACACGCGCGTGAAGCGAAAGCGCCCGCTCCACGGCTTCCCATCCGAGACCGCCGACTGCACACTGACGCCGTTCACCACGGCCGTCGTCCCATACTCGCGGATACGCACGTCCTGGTTGAGGATCGGGCCGTTGACGCGCTTGCGCGAGCGCAGCTCCGCCAGGTAATCGGCCTTGTACTGCACCCGCCCGTCGGAATGCACCAGCACGAAATCGGGTGCGATCAGGCGCTCGAGGGCGTCGACGTCGGCGCGCTGGCGCAGCGCATTCCACGAAGCGTCGCGCGCGGCCAGCTGGGGATCGGCCGCCTGGGCGGCCAGCGAGGCGCCAACCAGCGCCAGCGCAAGGAGGGAAGAGGCGATTTTCATGGTCAGGAAACGGCGCTCTCGAGCAGGGTCACGGTCTGCTGGTGGGTGTCGAGCGTGGCGCGTATGCCCATCGGCAGGGTGAACTGGTTGCGGATATGGCCGATGGAATAGCCGCTCACGGCGGGAATGACCAGGGGCTTGAGGTGCAGGTCGAGCGTCTGGTCGAGGGTCAGCGAGATGTCCTCGTGCTCCGGGCCGCAGTTGTCGCAGATGCCGATCATCAGCGCCGCCGCCTTGTCGAAGCCGAGGGCCAGGTCGAGCTGGGTCATCCAGCGGTCGATGCGGTAGGGCGCCTCGTTGACCTCTTCCAGGAACAGGATGCAGTCGCGGTAGTCGCAGGCGTAGGGCGTGCCGGCCAGCGCCGCCACCAGCGACAGGTTGCCGCCCATGAGCGGGCCGGTGGCCACGCCCGCCGTCACGGTGCGGATGCCGTAATGCGGCTCGCTCAGCGCGCGCCGCGCGTTCTCGGCCGCCATCGGGATCGTGTAGGTGGGGCGCGGGTCGGTGAGCACGGCCATCATGTGCTCGCGCGAGTAATCCGACATGGTCGACGAGGCCACCGGGCCGTGGAAGCTCACCAGGCCGGTGCGCTGGCAAATCGCCAGGTGCAGGGCCGTGATGTCGGAGTAGCCGAGCAGGACTTTCGGATTCTTGCGGATCAGCTCGTAGTCGAGCCCGGCCAGCAGCGAGATGCAGCCGGAGCCGCCGCGGATCGGCCAGATGGCCTTGACCTCGGGGTCGGCGAACATGGCGTGCAGGTCGGCCAGGCGCTGCTGCGCGGAGCCGGCGTAGTTGCCGAATACCGAGCGCAGGTAGGTCCCGGTCTTGACCTTGAAGCCGAGCGATTCGATGTTGCGCACGGCCTTCTCGATGGACTTGTCGCTGGTGTAGCCGCCAGGGGCGATCAGGCCGACGATGTCGCCCTGGCGCAGGCGTGGAGGTTTGATGAGCTGTTTCATGGGACGATGGGGCGAGCGGCGGCGGGCCGCCATGGCGGGGCCGGGAAGTGAAGCGGTCAGTGCGGCGGCGACCAGGGCGCCGAAGCCGCGGCGGTCAATCTTCATGGACGACGTGAGAAGGTTGCGGGGCGTGGTGACTGTAGCGACGGGCCACTGCTCCTCTTGCACAATAAAAAACGGCCCGCGCCGAAGGCGCACAGCGCCTTGCGGACGACGGGCCGCCAACGGGGCCAATCAGAAGAACTTGTAGGTCGCCATCAGGGTGAACGAGCGGCCACGCGGGTCGGCCACGCGCGGTTCCCACGAGCTGCCGGCGCCGGTGTTGCTGTCGTAGGTGATCGCGAACGGCGGATCCTCGTCCAGCAGGTTCTTCACGCCGGCGGTCAAGGTCAGGTTCTTGAAGCCGGTGTAGTTCACCGTCAGGTGGTAGATCGAGTACGCATCCACCTTCGGGTTGTAGTTCGACGGGCTCACCTTGCCGCTCGCCACGCCCGGCAGCACCTGGTCGTCATAGCCCGAACGGTAGATGTTCTGCAGCATGCCGCTCCAGTTGCCGTACTTGTAGGTCGCGTAGGCGCTGTGCTTCCACTTCAGGCCCAGGTCGCCGGTGAAGACGAAGCGGCCCACTTCGCTCGGACCGAAGGGAGCGTTGGTCGTGGCGCGCGACTTCTTCTCCAGCAGGCGCGAGCCGTCGATGCCCAGGCCCCACTGCGAACCGGTGCTGAACTTGCCGTTCAGGCGGGCGCCCACTTCGACGCCGCGGGTGATGCGCTCGCCGGTGTTCATCCAGCGCTGGTCGATCGTCACCAGGGTGCCGGCCGCATCGCGGATGAAGGCGTCCTTAAAGAAATCGTAGTTCGCCACCATGTTCGTCAGGGTGAACGAATCGATCGTGTTTTCCTTGCGGATCTCCCACAGGTCGGCGTTGGCCGAGAAGTAGCTGGTCGGTTCGAACACGACGCCGATGCTGCCCTGCTTGGCGGTCTCCGGACCGAGCTCGCGGCGGCCGCCGGTCACGGTTTCCGGGTTGACCGAGGCGCAGCCCGGCTTGGCGGTGTCGACCTTGCCCCCCGGGCAGGTGGCCGGGTCGGCCAGGTCCTTGCCGACGTAGGGCGAGATGGTCAGGCCGTTGAACAGCTGGTTGAAGGCCGGCGCGCGGAAGCTCTCGTTGTACGAACCGCGGAACATCAGCGAAGCCAGCGGCTGGTAGCGGAACGAGATCTTCGGATTGGTGGTGGTGCCGAAGCCCGTGTAGTGGTCGCGGCGCAGGGCCAGGGTCACTTCCAGCGCCTTGGTGATCGGCACCAGCACTTCGGTGTAGACCGCCTTGATGTCGCGCTTGACGTCGTCGAGCGCGTTGACATCGTCGAACGGGGCGTTCAGGATCGCGCGGCGCTCGGCGATGTTACGCTCGTCGCCGTTGAACTTGTACTCTTCGCGGCGCAGGTCGGTGCCCACGGCGGCCATGACCGAACCGGCCGGCAGCTTGAACAGCTCGCCCGAGATCGCCGCGTCGAACTGGGTCATGGTCGAGGTGCCGCCATACAGCACCACGCCGGCGGCGGAGGTTGCCTTGATCAGGTCGATCGCTTCCTGCGACTGGGCCTGGCCCGGCATCAGGAAGGGGTTGATCTTGCCCGACCCCAGCGCGTCCCGCAGCGGCGCGGTGTAGTTGTAGCCGGTGCCCAGGGTCGATTTCGACTCGCTGGTGGCGCGCGACAGGCCGACGCGGTAATCGAAGGTACGGCCGAACAGGTTCAGCGGACCGTCGGCGCCGACCAGCACGCGGCCGGCCTTGGTTTCGGTCTCGATCTCGCGGTTGCCGCAGTCCATGCAGCGCCAGCGGTAGGCGATCGGCAGGCCGTAGTTGGCCGCGACGCTCGGGAACACCTTGACCAGGGCGTTGTAGACGTCGTTATAGGCCGCACCGGTGCTCGGGTAGAACGAAACCGGGGTGAAGGTCGAGGACGAAGGCGAGACCTGGTTCGGCGAGAAACGCTTGGCCACTTCGACGCGCGAGCCGACCGCTTCGGCGAACAGCTGGTGCTGGCCGACATTGAAGGTGGCGCGCGCCAGCGCGTTGGTGTTCTTGACCGGCTGCTGCAGCACGGCCGCGCGGCCGGTGTCCCAGGCGCAGCCATAGGCGGCGCCCGGCGTATCCCACAGCTTCTCGTCGTAGGCGCCCATGCCGTCGATGCTGTTGCAGCCCGGGCCGCCCGGCAGGTCCAGCAGGCTGATGCCGCTGTAGGTGGTGGTGCCGCCGCCCGGCAGGGTCGGGCCGTTGCCGGTGCGCGACAGCAGGGTCGGCGCCAGCGAGGTGGCGAAGATATTGGCGTGCGGCGCGCCGCGGGTATCGACCGACAGGCCGCGGTCCGGCTGGAAGGTGTTCACGAAATCGCGCTGGTCGCCGCGCAGGGCCTTGTTCTCGCTGTGCGCGACGGTCGCCAGCACGTTCCAGCCGTCGGCGTCCAGGTCGCCCCAGCCGCCGGTGAGCGAGGCGCGACCGATTTCCGCGCCGGGCTGTTCGGCCACGTCGACGAAGCCTTGCGCTTCCAGGCCCTTGTAGTTCTTGCGCAGGATGAAGTTGATCACGCCGCCGATCGCATCGGTGCCGTAGATCGCCGAGGCGCCGTCCTTCAGCACTTCGACGCGCTCGACCGCCGCCATCGGGATCGAGTTCAGGTCGACCGCCGAGCCTTTCATGCCGTGGGTCGCGATGCGGCGGCCGTTGAGCAGCACCAGGGTCGAGTCGGCGCCCTGGCCGCGCAGGTTGGCCGAGGAAGCGCCGTTGTTGCCGCGCTGGGCGCCCGAGGTCACGTCGGCGTTCGAGGCCAGGTTGTCCGAGCCGTTGCCGTTCACGTTCAGGGTCGAGATCAGCTGTTCGGCGGTCACGATGCCCTGGTCTTCCAGCTGCTTGCGCGAGATGATCTCCAGCGGCAGCGCGCCCTCCTTGGCGATGCGCTTGATGCTGCTGCCGGTGATTTCCACCCGTTGCATCCCCTGCACCTGCGGCTGCTCCTGCGCCACCGCCGGGCTCATCACCCCGATCAGGGCAATCATGTGTGCCAGCTTCTTCACCTTCACGCGTTTCTCCTAACGTTTTCCCTTGGTCCGCGGACCCGGGACCGGGTCTGCTCCATGCGCAATGTCTTAGCATTCCGCCATTTTTATTGATTCAGAGTACGCCCAACAATTTGGGCCTATCCAATGAATAATCCGGAGGCCAGTATAACTAAGGGGAATGTTTTCTTTAGGAAAAACTCACCAATCCCCTCATCTCGCTCTGGAGAGGCGTGCTCTTTCTGCAACATCGACGTCGAGGTAACGCCAGGTCGTGAATTCGACCGGGTGGCGTTTGTAGTTTTTCAACCACGGATGGCGCAGGTCGCCGGAGAGCACATGGGTCAGGGGCACCCAGGGGTTGTAGGCGTGGATCAACTGGTTCATTTCGAAATACAGCTTCTGGCGCGCGGGGCCGTCGCCCAAAAGGCGCGCCTGTTCGTAGCGCGTGTTGTAGGCCGGCAGGTTGAAGCGGGCGTAGTTGGCGCGCCCCGCATTGGGGCCGTAGAGCAGCTGGTAGAAATTGTCGCCGTCGGGGAAGTCGGCGATCCAGTTACTCTCGAACATCTGGACCGTGCCCAGGCGCGAGGCCTTGATGATCTCGGTCTTCTTGTCGGACTTGAACACCACGCGCAGGCCGATGCTGTTCAGGCACTTGCGCCACAATTCGTCGCGCAGGCGCCCGCCGACGGTCGCTTCGCTGTGCATGGTCAGGGTCAGCGGCTTGCCGTCCGGGGCGCGCCGGAACCCGTCGGGATCGCGCCGGGTATAGCCATGGCGGTCCAGCAGCGCATTCGCCAGGCGCGGATCGTAGGGCACCGGGCTGCGGTAGCTGGGGTCGTAGCCCAGCACATTCGGCGGCAGCGGCGATTCGGCCTTGATCGCAAAGCCTTTTTTCAGCAGCGCGATGTCCTCGGCATTGTTGTAGGCCATCGAGATCGCGCGCCGCAGCGCCACCTTGTCCTTGCCGTAGCCGCCGACCACCGGGTCGTTCATGTTCATCCACATGTAGTAGGTCTGCAGCACCGGGAAGCGCGACAGCACGATGCCGCGCGCCACCAGCTCCGGCTTGAGCTGCCCGTCGCGCACCACCATGTCGGTCATCGATTCGGGGATCTGCTCCAGGTAGTCGTATTCGGCGTTCAGGAAGCCCAGCATGCGGCCCTGGAATTCCTCGGCGATCTTCACCTCGACCCGGTCGACCCGCGGCAGGCGCTTGCCTTCCAGCGCGGCGGCGATCGCCCGGTCTTCCGGATTATTTCCCGGGGTAGCGTGGAACACGGCCGTCGAATCCGGGTTGGCCAGCAGGACGATGCGGTCGCTGCGCTTCCAGTCGCCGATCATGAAGGGGCCGGTGCCGACCGGGTGGTTGCCGGCCTGGCCGGGATAGGCCTCGATCACCTCGCGCGCCACGACGCCAGTGGCGGGGGTGGCGAGGTAGAACAGGAAGTTGTTGTCCGGCGCGTTCAGGCGGATGCGCAGGGTGTAGCGGTCGGGCGCCTGCAGGCCGGCCACCGGGACCTCGTGGCCGAAGCGCTTGCGCAGGGCCTCGTCGCCGGCGATCTTGCCCTCGAACATATAGGCCCAGGGCGACTTGAGCGTGGGGTCGTACAGGCGCTTGATGCTGTAGACGTAGTCCTGGGCCGTCACCTCGCGCCGCGCGCCCTTGAAGGCCGGGTCCGGCGTGAACAGGATGCCGGGGCGGATGCGGAAGGTATAGGTCAGCCCGTCCGCGCTCACCTCGGGCATGGCGGTGGCCGTGTTCGGGCGCAGCCTGGCCGGGCGCGCCAGGTAGTCGTAGCGCAGCAAGGGATCGAACAGGTTTTCCAGCAGCGACAGGGTGGCGTTGTCGGAAGCGGCCGCCGGGTCCAGCCCGGTTTCGCTGGTGGACAGGAACATGCGCAAGACCTTCTCTTCTCCCTGCGCCGATGATGCGGCGGCGCCACAGAGCAGAGGTAGCAATAATGCAAGCGTGGTCAGGCGGAGTGTCATGGCGGCGGGTCCTCGAAAGCGTTGCGTATCAAATGCCGACGATCATATGCGCGGCAGCGCAGGCCAGGCAAATGGGATAGCGCGGTGGCGCGGGCTTATAACTTTTTCGCATGGCGCGGCTGCATTCTTTCATCGTGGCACCACGATCTCGGCCTATACTCTCCGCTGCACAATCTGCTGTACCTCTGCGGCGACCGACTCATGGCACTCAATTACATCTGGACCGGATTCTTCCTCGTGGGCTTCATTGCGGCGCTGGCGCAATGGCTCTTCCTGGGCGACACCGAAATCTTCAAGCGCATCATCGACGGCACTTTCTCGTCAGCCAAGATGGCGGTGATGGACATCGCCCTGCCGCTGGCCGGCGTCATGACGCTGTGGCTCGGCATCATGAACGTGGGTGAGCGCGCCGGCGCCATCAACGTGTTCGCGCGCATCATCGCTCCCTTCTTCTCGCGCATCTTCCCCGAGGTGCCGAAGGACCACCCGGCCAACGGCCACATGGTGATGAACTTCTCGGCCAACATGCTGGGCCTGGACAACGCCGCCACGCCCTTCGGCCTGAAGGCCATGGAAAGCCTGCAGACCCTGAACCCGAGCAAGGACGAGGCCAGCAACGCCCAGATCATGTTCCTGGTGATCCAGACCTCGGGCCTGACCGTCATTCCGCTGGCGATCATGGCCCAGCGCGCGATCCTGGGCGCGGCCAACCCGGCCGACATCTTCATCCCGACCCTGATCGCGACCTACTGCTCCACCATCACCGGCATCATCGCCGTCAGCCTGCGCCAGCGCATCAACCTGCTCGACCCGGTGGTGTTCGGCTGGATCGGCGGCATGACCGCCGTGATCGCGGCCCTGGTCTGGTACTTCACCGTGTTCCTGGACAAGGCCCAGATCGAGCTGATCTCGGTGCTGGCCGCCAACCTGATCCTGTTCTCCATCATCGCCGCCTTCATGATCGGCGCGCTGGTCAGGAAGGTGAACGTGTACGAGGCCTTCATCGAAGGCGCCAAGGGCGGGATCGAGACCTCGATCAAGATCATTCCCTACCTGGTCGGCATGCTGGTGGCGATCAGCGTGGTGCGCAACTCGGGCATCCTGGGCCTGATCGTCAACGGTTTTTCCTGGATCTTCACGGCGCTGGGCATGCCCACCGACTTCGTGGGCGCGCTGCCGACCGCGCTGATGAAGCCCCTGTCGGGCAGCGGTTCGCGCGCCATGATGATCGACGCCATGAACACCTACGGGGTCGATTCCTTCGTCGGCCGCCTGGCCAGCATCCTTCAGGGCGCGGCCGACACCACCTTCTACATCGTGGCCCTGTATTTCGGCTCGGTCGGCATCCGCAAGGTGCGCTACGCGATCAGCTACGGCCTGATCGCCGATCTGGCCGGCGTCATCGGCGCCATTTTCGTCGCCTACCTCTTCTTCGGTTAAGGAGTCCCATGTTCCGCCGCCTAGCACTCGCCGCCGCCCTGCTCGTTCCAGCCCTCCTGCCGGCTCTCGTCCACGCCCAGCTGCCGCAGCCGGTCACCGAGGCGCTGGCGCAGAACGGCCTGGGCGAGGATGCGCTGGGAGTGCTGGTGCTCAAGGGCGACACGGTGCTGCTGTCGCACCAGGCCAGCCTGCCGATGCAGCCCGCCTCCACCATGAAACTGGTGACCACCCTGGTGGGCCTGGAGCGCCTCGGCCCTGTGTTCCGCGGCCGCACCGAGCTGCGCACCACGGGCGAGATCGAAGGCGAGGTCCTGCGCGGCAACCTGATCCTGAAGGGCGGCGCGGACGCCGACCTGTCCGGCGAAGCGATCGAGAACATGCTGCGCGCCCTGCGCTACCAGGGCGTCAGGCGCATCGAGGGCGACCTGGTGCTGGACCGCCAGCTGTTCCAGCCGGCGCGCCTGGACGTCGGCGTGCCGCCCTTCGACGAGGCGCCGGAAGCGTATTACAACGTGATTCCGGACGCCCTGCTGGTCAACAAGAACATGGTGCAGGTCGACATGCGTTCCACCGCCAGGCGCCTGCGGCTGCGCATGCAGCCGGAGCTCGATCAGGTGTCCATCGCATCAAGCATGACCCTGGTCGACGCCGACTGCGCCAAATGGGAAGACGGCTGGAAGCTGCCCGAGGCGGTGCGCGGCAAGGACGGGCGCATCCGCATCGTCCTGCACGGCACTTTCCCGAAGAACTGCAACCGTACCTACAGCATCAACGTGCTGGACCGCGACGACTACGTCGGGCGCCTGGTGCGCCAGACCTGGAAAGCCCTGGGCGGGCGCATGAGCGGCAAGACCGTCGCGGGCGTGACGCCGCCGGAGTCGACCCTGCTGGCCGAACACAGCTCGCGCATGCTGCCGGAGCTGGTCCGCGACATCAACAAGCCTTCGGACAACGCCCTGGCGCGCACCCTGTTCCTGAGCCTGGGCAGCCTGCAGGCCGATCCGGCCGGCGGCAGCGCGGCCCTGCCGCCGCCGCCCGAGGGCGAGACCACCTTCGTGCGCGCCGACGCCGCCGTGCGCGAATGGATGCGCAGCCAGCGCATCGACGACACCGGCTTCGTGGTGGAGAACGGCTCGGGATTGTCGCGCATCGAGCGCATCAGCCCGAACCAGATGGGCTACCTGCTGCTGGCGGGCCTGCGCAGCCCGTGGGCGCCGGAATTCCAGGCCAGCATGCCGATCGTCGCCATGGACGGCACCATGCGCCGCCGCCTGCACGGCAGCCCGGCGGCCGGGCGCGCGCGGCTCAAGACGGGCACCCTCCGCAATGTGACCGCGCTGGCGGGCTATGTGCCGGATGCGAACGGGACGATGTGCGTGTTCGTGGCCATGGTCAACAGCGAGCAGGCGGGGAACGGCAAGGGCCGGGCCGTGCTCGATGCGCTGGTGGACTGGGTGGCGCGCTCCGGGATGCCGCAGCAGCAAACCGTCCAGGAGGCGCCGTGACGATGCAGGAATAAGGACTGGGTGCCGCCATGGCACGATGCATCGATGAACGCCGGCCCAGCCGGCGTTTTGCGTTAACGACGCCTCAGCCAACTCCTTGGAATATCAATCACTTACGCGAAGCTGACGGGAAAACTGCGCTAATATTTATAACAGTAAAAGAGTTTGAACAGGATGTTGCAAATGAGTTAGCTTTCGTTAGATTTGAGCAAGGTCAAAGCTGTCAGAATGCGCAAATAACCCATCTGCATACGTCGACTGTCCAACGTCCCGCGGCTCCGCCACCATCACCGATTGCCATGCACATCCTTTCGCTCACTGGTGAGTTCGTTCATCCCGCCACGGAATCCGCCTTCCTCGAGCACCAGCTGGCCCGCACCCGCTCGCTGCTCGGCTTTACCCTGCTGTTCTGCACCGTCTTCTACCTGTGCTTCTTCGTCACCGACGTCGCGGCGCTGGGCATGGACGCCGCGCTGGCGGCGACCTTCCCCGCGCGCCTGCTGGTAGCGGTCACCGCCGGCAGCTGCGCGTGGCTGGCCTACCGCCGGCCGCTCTCGGTGCGCGCGACCTGGCTCGCGGCCACCGTCGCCGAAACCGTGGCGCTGGCGAGCTTCATGCACATCGCCGTGCAGCGCCCGCAGGAATTCCACTGGCATGCGATGTCGCTGGCGATCATGCTGGTGGTGATCTACCTCTACATCCCGAACCGCCTGAGCCATGCGATGGTGCTGGCAGCCTCCGCCTCCGGCGTGTTCCTGACGCTGGTGCTGCGCCTGACCTCCATGTCCTTCGCCGACATCCTGACCAGGGGCCTGCTGCTGGTGCTGGTGAATACCTTCGGCGCGCTGGCGGCGCGGCGCTACAACCACGTATCGCGCGAGGAGTTCCGCCTGCAGTCGAGCCTGAAGGAGGCGGCCGAACGCGACCACCTGACCGGCTGCTACAACCGGCGCTACCTGCACGAGCACCTGCTCGGCCTGGAACTGTCGCGCGCGCGGCGCTTCGGCCGTCCCCTGACGGTGGTGCTGTGCGATATCGACAACTTCAAGCTCATCAACGACAACTTCGGCCACACCAAGGGCGACGAGGTAATCAAGGGCTTCGCGGAGTTGCTGGCCCGTGCCACGCGCGATCAGGTCGACACGGTGGTGCGCTATGGCGGCGAGGAATTCCTGCTGATCCTGCCCGAGACGGATCTCGACGGCGGCGAGCGCCTGGCGGAGCGGCTGCGCGCGGCCTTTGCCGCCGACAGCCGGCTGCTGGGGGATAACCCCCTCGGACTGGGCACCACCGCCAGCTTCGGCGTGGCCTGCTTCGACTTCGCCAACTCGCAGGTGAGCTACACCTTGCCGGACCTGATCTCGGCGGCGGACAAGCTGATGTACGAGGCCAAGCGCAGCGGCCGCAACCGCGTCGAGTCGAT
>CBIHLT010000161.1:0-11953 GCA_966210615.1 uncultured Massilia sp. | reverse complement strand
AGGTGCCGCCGTCGCTGGCCAGGTAGTCCAGCGTGTCGCCCAGGTCGACGTCGCTCGAGTCGCCCAGCGCGATGAAGCGGGAGAAACCGATCCCGCGCGTGCGCGCCCAGTCCAGCACCCCGGTCATCAGGGAGCCCGATTGCGACACGAAGGCGATCCGCCCCGGCAGCGCGCCGCTGCGGGCCACGCTGGCGTTCAGGCCCAGGCCGGGCGCGAGCAGGCCGGCGCTGTTCGGCCCCAGCAGGCGCAACAGGAAAGGATGGGCGGCGTCGAGGGCCGCCTGGCGCAGGCTGCGGCCGCGCAGATCCTTGGCCTGGGCCAGCCCGGCGGTTAGCACGATGGCTGCGCGGGTACCCAGCTCCCCCAGCTGGCGCACCAGCTGGGGCACGGTGGCGGGCGGGGTGCAGATCACGGCCAGGTCGGGCGCGGCCGGCAAATCGCCCACCGAGGCATGGCAGCGCCGCCCGGCCAGCTGCTCGTACTTGGGATTGACCGGGTAGAGCTGGCCGCGGAAACCGCCCTCCAGCAGGTTGCCCAGCAAAGTTGCGCCCAGGCTGCCTTCGCGCTCCGAGGCGCCGATCAGTGCCACCGAGCGCGGCGCGAACAGCCGGTCCAGGTTACGGACACTCATCGGCGCGGCGGACGCCGGGCAAGGACGGGACCGTGGGCGGGACCATGGGCGGAACAACGGCTTGCCGGAAGCATGGGCGACTCCTTTCCTGGGCTGATCGGGCGGCGCCGAAGGCGCGCAACGCTAGCATAGCGCCGCTGCGCGCGGCGGCGCGCACCGGATCAGCGCAGCATCAGCGCAACTGCGTGCGCCGGCCGCGCAGGGCCGGCGCGGCTCTCAGCGCCGGCAAGGCGCGCAGCCCGGGCGAGCGCGCCAGCAGCGCGCGCATCAGGCCATCGGCCAGCAAGGGCGTGTGGCGGCGCACGGCGGCGGCGTCGAGGGCGGCGTCGCCCACACAGGCGCGCAGGATCGGCGCTTCCGGCAATTCGCTGATCGCGATGAGCACGGCGCCCTCCGGCCAGGCCGGCGGCGCGGCGGAATAGAAGCGCAGGCGGAATTGCGGATCGAGCAGCACCGTGCCGTTCAGGAAACGGTCGACGCCGACGTCGAACAGCACCTGCTGGATCACCTCGGCGGCGCGCCCGGCCACTTCCTGCTGGTTCTTCCGGCGGCGTGGCACGAACAGGCGCGTCAGCATTTCCACGGCAGGCTTTCCCGGTAATGAAGGTGCGGGGATGCTAGCAGGATGTTAACAATATAGCAATCATCGAATGAGAGCAGATGTTGCACGCACGCCGCACTAGGTGCAGGCTTGCCGCAGCAGCTCGATCAGCTGCTGCGGCGCGACCGGCTTGGTCAGGTGTTCATTGAAGCCCGCCTCGAACGAGGCCAGGCGGTCTTCCTTCCGTCCCCGTCCCGTCACCGCCACCAGGAAAGGCCGGGGCGACCGGCGCGACAGCACCTGGGCTACTTCCAGGCCGCTCATCTCGGGCATGCCGAGGTCGAGCACGGCGATCTGGGCCGGGCGCGCATTGAACAGGCGCAGCGCCTGGGCGCCGTCGTGGGCCACCTGGACGCTCGCCCCTTCCGAGCGCAGCAGCCAGGCCAGCGATTCGGCGGCATCGGCATTGTCGTCCGCGATCAGGATGTCGCAGCACAGCGTCCCCTCCACGTCCGGCGCCGGCGGTTCGCCGGCCGCCGCCTCCATGCCAGTGTCGAGCGGCAGGCGCACGGTGAAGGCCGAGCCCTTGCCGGCGCCTCCGCTGCCGGCCGTGATCGTGCCGCCGTGCAGCTCGACCAGGCCCTTGGCCAGCGACAGGCCGATGCCCAGCCCGCCCTGGGCCAGGTGGCTGGCGCTGGCGACCTGCACGAAGGGGTCGAACACGCGCTCGAGCATGTCCGGCTCCAGGCCCACGCCGTTGTCGCGCACCGTCACCTCGGCCATGCCATCCACCGTCTTGAGCGCGATCTCGATGATGCCGCAGGGCCGCGTGTACTTGGCCGCGTTGTTGATCAGGTTGGCCAGCACCTGGGTCAGGCGCAGCGCATCGGCGTCCACCCATTGCGGCTCCGCGCACAGGTCGAGCTGCACCTGGTGGCGCCCGGCCTCGATCAGCGGCATGCTGGTCTGCAGGGTGTCGCGGATCAGGCGGCCCAGCTCCACCCGCGCGCGCCGCAGCTCGATCTTGCCGCGGCTGATGCGCGAAACGTCGAGCAGGTCATCCAGCAGGCGCGACATCTGGCCGGTCTGGCGGCTGACCATGGCGGCGATCCATTCGATGCGGTCCGGCGGCAGCTGCTTGCTGCGCAGGAGCGAGGCGGCGTTGGCGATCGGCGCCAGCGGGTTGCGCAGCTCGTGCGCCAGGGTGGCGATATAGACGTCCTTGCGCTTGTCGGCGTCCTTGAGCGCGTCCATCGCCTGTTCGCGCTCGCTCACGTCCAGCACCAGCGAGAAGCCGGTCACGATCTCGCCGCGCTCGTCGTGCAGCACCGAGTTGTACCACTCGCAGCACAATGTGCGCCCGTCGCGGGTGCGGTTGCGGTTGCTGGACTTGACGTACTTGGTGGCCGAGTCGAGCAGGCGCGTCACCACTTCGGCCACCCTGGCCGCGTCTTCCTCGTGGATGAAGGGCAGCGCGTCGATGCGCTGGCCGATCGCCTCGCCGGCACGCCACCCGAACAGCTCTTCGGCGCGCCGGTTCCACAGCTTGATCCTGAAGTCGCGGTCCCACTCGATCACGGCCAGCGGCGTGTGCTCGATCAGGTAGCGGGTCTGGTCCAGCGCACGCGCCAGGGCCGTGCTGGCCTCGGTGCGCTCGGTGATGTCGTCCAGGACCACCACCGCCGCCGCCAGCTCCGCCGCGCCGTCGCGCAGCTGGGCGCCGCTGACCGCGTACACGCGCCGGCTCTCGCCCGAGGTGGTCTCCAGCATCGCGTCGCGGAAGCCCTGGCCTTCGATGGCGCGCCGCACCGGCTCGCCGATCAGAGACAGCATGGTGGCCGGGCCAGGACCCATCTCCGCCCCGGCCTCCGTCCCGGCGGGCACGAAGTGCTGGGCCATGCGCATGGCCTGGTCGTTGGCCATCACGCAGCGGCCCTCGCGGTCGACGATCAGCACCCCGTCCGGCAGCTGGCGCAACACCGTGCCGAGCAGGCTTTGCCATTGGGCGCGGGCGCGCGTCTCGACCATCTCGTGGAAGGCCGCCTGCAGGCGCGCGTGCAGGCCGATATTGTCCTTGGCCAGCGCGCCCAGCACGAACAGCGAGGCGGCCAGCCCGTACAGGCGGCCGCCGTAGAAGCCGAGGTCGTAGCGCGCCCCATTCAGCACGCCGGACAGCGCCACTTCGAACACCCAGGCCGCCATCGCCACCGTCAGCCAGACATCGAGCACGCTGCTCGGGCGCTTGCGCGCCGTGGTCCACAGGGTCCACAGCGACAGCGCCAGGATGGCGACGCTCAGCCAGCGGTACAGCGGCAGGTAGCGCGCGCCGTCCATCAGGGGCGGCAGGTAGCGCGCGCCCGAGGTCGACATCAGCAGCAGGCCCGCCACGAACAGGGCCGTCAGCAGGCCGCCCAGGCGCATGAAGTGGGCCGGCAGCGGGCTGCGGTAAGGGACCGTGTAGCCGAGCACGAACAGCGGGTACAGCAGGTGCCAGGCGATGTTCAGCCAGGGCGCGGTCTGGGTATTCCCGCCCAGCATGCCGTAGTCGAAAAACAGGCCGGGGAAGGTCAGCATGTGGGCCACCGCGATCAGCGCGGTGAACAGGTAGCCCAGGGACAGGATGCCAAGCGCCAGCGAGCGCCCGGTATGCAGATGGCCCAGCAACAGGATGCCGGTGAGCAGGTTGCTCGCCACCAGCACCGACTGGTACATGGGAATGAATTCCGGCGCCACCGGCAGCGGCGTGCCGGCCGCCGGGGCCAGGACGGCGAACAGCAGGGCGAGGATGACGAGAACGCCGATGACATTGCGCAATTGCGTGCGCGTGGGTGGGTGTTTCGCCAGGTCCGTCGGTTCCGCCAGCACGCCATCTCGCATTGCTTGTCCCAGGAAGCCGCCGGCAATGCCCGGCGGAAGTCGTTTCGGTTCAGCTCGTCATGCGGTGTTGCCTTGTTCAGTTTCTATCAAAATATAACGTAAATAGATACCGGCGGTACAGATTTTTTGACCTGTTATCGCTATCCACGACATGCCGCCGGCACCGGTTCAGGCGGCCGAACGGGCGCTGACAGGATAGCCGGCCGCGTCGATGGCGGCGGCGATCCGGTCCAGGTCAAGCTGGCTATCGATGCGCACTTTCTTGGTCGGCAAGTCGATCACGACCTTGGCGTCCCGGTCCACCTCCTGGACGGATTTGGTGACGCGTCCGACGCAATGGCCGCAGCTCATGCCCTCAACGATCAGTTCATACATGGTGTTTCCTCCTTGTTGGCGGGGCGCGGCGGCCCCGGGCTTGCTTGAAACGGGTGCTTCGGCTTGCGCCGGCGCGGCGGACGGCGCCCAGCGCCGCAGCAGCAGCGCGTTGGCGACCACGCTCACGGAACTGAGCGCCATCGCCGCGCCGGCCAGGACCGGATTGAGCAGGCCGAAGGCGGCCAGCGGCACGCCGACCAGGTTGTAGATGAAGGCCCAGCCCAGGTTCTGGCGGATCTTGCGGTAGCTGCGCTGCGACACGGCGATCGCGTCCGGCACCAGGCCGGGGTCGCCGCGCATCAGGGTCACGCCGGCGGTCTGCATGGCGACCTCGGTGCCGCCGGCCATGGCCATGCCGACGTCGGCGGCCGCCAGGGCCGGCGCATCGTTGATCCCGTCGCCGACCATGGCGACCTTCTTCCCTGCCTGGCGCAGCGCCTCGACCACGCGCGCCTTGTCGGCCGGGAGCACCTCGGCGTGGAAGCGCGCGATGCCCAGCTGCGCCGCCACCGCCTGGGCGGCCCCGCGGTTGTCGCCGGTCAGCATCACGGGCTCGACGCCCATGGCCAGCAGGCGCGCCACGGCTGCCTGGGCGCCCGGCTTGAGGCGGTCGCCGAAGGCCAGCAGGCCGCGCACTTCGACGACCTCGCCGCGCCGCTCCGCCAGCCAGGACACGGTGCGCCCGGCCTGTTCGTGCGCCGCCGCAGCTTCCAGGCCGTCACGCACGCCCAGCTCTTCCATCAGGCGCCGGTTGCCGAGGAAGACAGTGGCCCCATCGATGTCCGCGCGTACGCCCCGCCCCGGCAGGGCCGCCGCACCGGCCGCCGGCTTCAAGGCCAGGCCGCGCTCCGCCGCCGCCCCGGCCACCGCGCGCGCCAGCGGGTGGGCGCTGTACTGCTGCACGGCCCAGGCCAGCCGCAGTACCGCATCCTGGTCCCTGCCCTCCACCGCCGCCAGCGCCGGCTTGCCCTCGGTCAGGGTGCCGGTCTTGTCGAACACCACCACATCGACCGCATGCGCGGTCTCCAGCGCCTCGGCGTCCTTGATCAGGATGCCGTGGCGCGCTGCGGCGCCGGTGCCGACCATGATCGCGGTCGGCGTGGCCAGGCCCAGCGCGCAGGGACAGGCGATCACCTGCACCGCCACCGCATTGAGCAGCGCCTGCTGCCAGTCGCCGGTGAAGATGCCCCAGCCGAGCAGGGTCGCCAGCGAGATCAGCAGCACGACCGGCACGAACACGGCGCTGACGCGGTCGACCAGGCGCTGGATCGGCGCCTTGACCGCCTGCGCATCCTCGACCATGCGGATGATCTGCGCCAGCACCGATTCCGCGCCGACCGCCGTGGCCCGCACCAGCAACAGGCCTTCGCCGTTGACGGCGCCGCCGGTCGCCCTGTCGCCCTCCTTCTTCGCCACCGGCAGGCTCTCGCCGGTCAGCAGCGATTCGTCCAGGTGGCTGGCGCCCTCCTCCACCAGGCCGTCGGCCGGCACGCGCTCGCCCGGCAACACCACCATCAGGTCGCCCCTGGCCAATTCCGCCAGCGGGATACGCAGCTCGCGCCCGTCCCTGCGCACCAGGGCGTCGCTGCTGCGCAAGGCCTCCAGCGCCTCGATCGCCTGCACCGTCTGGCGCTTGGCGCGGCCTTCCAGCCATTTGCCCAGCAGGACCAGGGTGATCACCACTGCCGAGGATTCGAAGTACAGGTGGGCGTGGCCGCCGTGCGCCAGCAGCAGGTAGAGCGAGAGGCCGTAGGCGGCGCTGGTGCCGATCGCCACCAGCAGGTCCATGTTGCCGCTGAAGGCGCGCAAGGCCTTCCAGCCCGCGCGGTAGAAGCGCGCGCCGAGCCAGAACTGCACCGGGGTCGCCAGCAGCAGCTGCAGCCAGCCGGGCAGCATCCAGTCGATGCCGACGAGCTGGCCGAACATTGGGGCCACGAGGGGCGCGCTCAGCAGCGCGGCGGCGGCCACCGGCCACCAGGACGGCAGCCCGCCCTTGCCGGTTTCCACCGGCGCGAGCGCCGGCGCGCCCTCTTCGACCTCGGCGGCGTCGTAGCCGGCGGCCTTCACTGCCTCGCGCAGCGCTCCAGGGGCGGCGGCGCCATGCACGCTGGCTTTTTCGGTGGCCAGGTTGACGCTCGCGCGTTCCACGCCCGGCACCGCCTGCAGCGCTTTCTCGACCCGCGCCACGCAGGAGGCGCACGTCATGCCGCCGATGCGCAGCGTCGTATCCCGGATTCCTGCTGTGCTATCCATATGCTTGCTCCTCGATCACATATGGACAGCATATTCCTTCCCACGATGGGAAGGTCAAGGACTTTGTGAGGACAGCTCGGGCTGCTCAGGCCGGATGCAGCCGCGCCCGGCCCGCTTGGCCTCGTACATGCGCTGGTCGGCCTCGCGGATCAGCGCCTCGGGACTGATGCCCGCTCCCGGCGGACACAGGGCGATGCCCACGCTGGCCCCGACCTGCACCTGGGTGCTCCACAGGCTGGCCGGCTCCGACAAGACGTCGATCAGCTTGGCGCCGACGGCGCGCGCGTCGCCCCACGCATGGTCACAGGCATCGCCCAGGTCTTCCAGCACCACGGTGAATTCGTCGCCCGCCAGGCGGAACACGCTGTCGGTCCTGCGCACCGCGGCGCGCAGGCGGTCGGCGAGCACGCGCAGCAAGGCGTCGCCCGCGTCGTGCCCGAACGCGTCGTTGATGGCCTTGAAGCCGTCCAGGTCGAGGAACAGCAGGCCCATGGTGCGGCCGCTGCGGGCCGCGCGCGACTGCACCACCGGCATGGCGTCCATCAGGGCGCGCCGGTTCGGCAGGCCGGTCAGCAGATCGTGGCGGCTTTCGTATTCGCGCCGCGCCTCGGCTTCCTTGCGCTCGGTGATGTCGTGCAGGAAGGCGCTGAACAGCGGCTCGCCGTCGATGTCGAGCGCGCGCAGGCGCAGCTCCACCATCAGGCGGCTGCCGTCGCGGCGCATGGCGGGCAGCTCCAGGCGCCGGTCGACCACCTTCGCCACCCCGGTCGACAGGTAGCGCCGCATGCCGGCCTGGTGCGCGCCCGCCAGTTCGGGCGGGATCATCAGGCGTTCGAGCGTGGCGCCAAGGGCTTCTTCGGCGCTCCAGCCGAAGGTTTCCTCGGCCTGGCGGTTCCAGGCCGTGACCCGGCCATGGCGGTCCAGGCTGATATAGGCGTCGTAGGCATTCTCGATCACGGTGCTCAGCAGCACCTCGCGCGCGCGCAGTTCGTGCTCGGCCTGGCGCTGGCGCTGGATGGCCTCCTGCAGCGCGCGGGTGCGCTCGTCGACCCGCCGTTCGAGGTCGGCATTCAGGGCCGCCACCTGCTGCTCCGCCCGCTTTTGCGCGTCGATGTCCTTGACGACCGCGACGTTGTACTCGTGTTCGCCATTCGGGCTGAGCATGCGCGAGACATCGACCTGGATCCAGACCAGGCTGCCGTCCTTGCGCACATAGCGCTTCTGGCGGGTGAAGCGCTCGATCTCGCCGGCGTGCAGGCGCCGGATCAGCTCGGCGTCGTCGGCGCGGTCGGGCGGATAGGTGACTTCCGGGAAGCGTATCCCCAGCAGCTCCGGCTCCGTGTAGCCGAGGATCTGGCACAGGGCCGGGTTGATGCTGACCCAGGTGCCGTCCGGCAGGACCAGGGCGATGCCGACCACGGCGGCCTCGAACACCGAGCGGAAGCGCGCTTCGCTGGCGCCCAGCACCTCGCCCGTGCGCTCCAGCTGGGCGCGCGCCACCGCCAGCCGTTCGCGGTAGCGGACTTCCTCGGTGATGATGGCGGCCAGGTCCGCGAGCAGCGCCAGGTCGTCGTCGCCGAGCTCGCGCGGGCGGGTGTCGCCCACGCACAGGGTGCCGATCGCCACCCCCGCCGTGGTGCGGACCGGGACGCCGGCGTAGAAGCGGATATTCGGAGCGCCGGTGACCAGCGGGTTGCCGCGGAAGCGCTCGTCCCTGGTGGTGTCGGGGACCACCAGCGGCGCCTCCTGGAGGATCGCGTGGGCGCAGAAGGCCAGCTCGCGCGGGGTTTCGGCCGTGTCCAGCCCCACCCGCGACTTGAACCACTGGCGCTCGGCGTCGATCAGGGTGAACAGCGCCACCGGCACGTCCAGCAGGCGGCTCGCCAGGCGCGTGACGCGGTCGAACACGGGCTCGGACGGGGTGTCGAGCAGGGCCAGCGCGCGCAGCAGCGCCAGGCGTTCGGCTTCGTCGGACGGCAAAGGAGCGGCAGGCATGTCGTCGGATGGTAGAAGTGGTAAGGGTGGCGGCAGCCATGGCGGCACTGCATGGATCCCACTGTAGCAGATGTCCCCGCCGCTTCCAGACAATGTCCGGTGTCGGATTGTGTCGGCCGCAAGAAATATTTCGTTACAATCTTACGGTTGGGAATTTATATACTATGGGCGACAACCACTGCCTCGGTCACCCATGCGCGTCCTTTGCCTGGCCTTCGCCGCCATCCTGTTTTCCGCTCCTGTCCACGCCGCCTCCGCCGCCGCCGCTGGCGCCAATGCTCGTGCCACCGCTGGCGCCACCGCTGGAGCCAGAGCTGGGGCCAGAGCTGCGCCGCAGGAAACCGCCGGCATCCGGGACGCCGAGCGCAGGCGCGCGGCGGCGGTGGCGAGCGGCGACATCGATGCCTTGCGCAAGCTGATCGGCGGCGAGTATTACCACGTGGAGAGCAACGGCCGGGTGCGCACCAAGACCGAATTCCTGCAAGCGCTGATGCGCAATGAATTCAGGATCAGCGGCTATGGGCTGGACGACATGGAGATTACCGTTCTCGGCAGCGGCCGCGCCGCGATCGTGACCGGACGCTTCCATGCGCAGACGCAGGGCCAGCGCACGCCGCGCCAGTTCCGTGGACGCTACGTGCGGATCTGGACCCTGCAGCCGGACGGCTGGCGCAATACCCTGCACCAGAGCACTGAAATCCGCCCGGCCGGCACGACTGCGCCCGATGGGCGCCCCCTTCCTCTCCAATAAAGCCGGCTAGGCAGGCCGCCGTCGCACGTCCAGATCGCACCAGGCCACCAGCAGGAAGGCGCCGGCCAGGCCCAGGTGCTCGTAGAAGCCGTTCTCGGCCATGCGGCGCGCCGGGCCTGCGAGCTCCCAGTAGCGGTTGGCGATGCCGTTCGCCGCCAGGGTAAACAGCGCCAGCCAGGCGGCGCCGGCCCAGCGCCACCAGCCGCCGACCACCATCACCGATGCGCCCAGCTCGCCGGCGATGGTCAGCACGGCCAGCGGCAGCGCCGGGCGCAGGCCGAAGTGCGCCATCTCCGCGACCGCGCCCGGAAAGTCGAATACCTTGTCGATGCCTCCTTGCAGGTAGGCCGCGCACAGCATCAGCAGGCACAAGCGCGTCACCGGCGCGGTGGCGGCGGAGCTGGGTTGCAGGAAAATGCGTTGCGGGATCGCCATCGTCTCGTCCGTCGGAAGTCAAACCGGCCACATCTTAGCCGCGTGCTTGCCGGCGCGACAGACACGAAGGAGTGGCCTTCCTTCCCCCTAGAAGAATGGTCGGCTGTAAATATTACTTGCCAATATGCATATGTATGTACAAAATCAGCCGTACATACTAATAAAGGCAGGACGATGGCGGACAACAGGGAGATCGCGGCGCTGGAACGAGAGGCGCTGGAGGCGGACGGACGTGGCGACCGGCGGCGCGCGGTGCAGTGCTGGGAAGCGATTCTCGCGCGCACGCCGGCCCACCCGCGCGCGCTGCGCGCGCTGTCGCACGAAGCCTTCAGCGCCGGCCGCCTGGATCATGCGCGCGCACTGCTGCAGCGCCTGGTCGAAGTCGACGGGCGCGACAAGCAGCAATGGCTCAACCTGTCCGTGGTCTGCCTGGCGCAGAAGGACGAGGACGGCGAAGAAGCGGCGCTGCGCGGCGCGCTCAGCGTCGATCCCTACGACCTGGTGGCGCTGGTGCTGCGCAGCCGGCTGTACATCCGCCAGGGGCGGCGCCAGGCGGCGGCCGGCGCCTGCGCCGCGGTGGCCGCCGTGGCGCCGCCGCTGCACACCCTGCCGCCCGACCTGCAGCCGGCGGTACGCGAGGCCCTGGACTGGCACGATGCCTACAACCGCGAGTTCGGCGATTTCCTCGACGCCTACCTGGCGCCCCACCTGGGCGGGATGCAAGGCGAACACCTGCGGCGCTTCCGCGACTCCGTCGACATCATGACCGGCCGCAAGCGGCGTTACGACTCCCAGCCCGCCCTGTTCCACTACCAGGGCCTGCTGCCGACCAGCTTTTTCGAGCGCAGCGCGTTTCCCTGGCTGGATGCGCTGGAGGCGGCGACGCACGACATTCGCGAGGAATTCCTGGCGGTGCTGGCGGCGGAGGAAGGGTTCACGCCGTATATCAATTATTCCGAGGACCAGCCGCTGAACCAGTGGGCCGGGCTGAACAAGTCGCCGGACTGGACCGCCTTCCACCTGATCGACAAGGGCGAAGCCGTCGCAGGAAATGCCGGGCGCTGCCCGCGCACCATGGCGGCGCTGCGCGGCGCGCCCCAGCCCGACCAGCCGGGCCGTACACCGAGCGCCATGTTCTCGCTGCTGAAGCCGAAGACGCGCATTCCGCCGCATACCGGCGTCAGCAATGTGCGGCTGGTGACCCACCTGCCCCTGATCGTGCCGCCGGGCTGCGGCTTCCGGGTCGGCAACGATACCCGCGAGTGGGAAACGGGCAAGGCCTGGGTGTTCGACGACACCATCGAACACGAAGCCTGGAACGACAGCGAGCAGTTGCGCGTGGTGCTGATCTTCGATGTCTGGCATCCGCAGCTGTCGGCAGCCGAGCGCGCGATGATCACGGCCATGACGGCGGGGATCAACCAGTTCACCCAGACGGCCGGCGGATTCGCACTGTAGCCTCGATGGGCCAACTGGAGCCGTGAAGGCCATGCGGCGGCGAGACCTCTAATCCCGCTGCCCGGACAGTGGATGAGCGTCCAGGGCAACTCGCCATCGCAGCGGTCCGGCCTTGCCACCCAGCTTGCCACGCTCTGCCAAGCAAGCGTATCGGCCCGACGCAAGCCACGGCCCCTATCCAAGGCCCGGCATTTACCCATCTTTTCATCGGTCCAGACAATACCCGCCCTGCCTTTACCCGGGACCCGGCGCGCCCGCGCCGCCACGCCATCCCATTTCATACGGCCGAACCACATTTCACATCGCAAGATGCACCCGCTGCCGGCGTCCCCGTCTGCATCTCGTTTCGCAAAACCCCGTCCCGCATCCTGAAAACGGTGTCGTAAGTCCTTGAATTTCGTCGATAACTTTTATGTCATATGTCGTATATAAGACAGCAAATCTTTGCCCGCCGCTGGCGTATCATGAAGTCATGCGAACGCCGCTGCGCAGCGATGCGCGGCAGGCCGGGAAAGCGCGACGAACTCAATCACCACTCAGGAGCCGACATGTCTCAATACCAGAACGATATCCAGTCCCTCACCCGCCTCAAGGAACAGGCAGGCAGCGGCTGGTCCGCCATCAACCCCGAGTCCGC
>CBIHLT010000160.1:0-11991 GCA_966210615.1 uncultured Massilia sp. | reverse complement strand
CGGCGCGGATCGCCAGGTTCTCGGCGATGTAGTACAGCACCTGCGCGCGGTTGTGCGCGGTGGCCTTGGACCAGCCGGACGCCTTGTGCGCCGCTTCCACGGCGTTGCGGATGTCCTTGCGGTTGCCTTCGCCCACGTCCGCCAGGAAGTCGCCGTTGGCGCCGTGGATGGCGCGGCTGTAGGCGCCGTCCGGGCGGGCCTGCTTGCCGCCGATATAGAGCTTGGCGGTGCGGTCGACGGCGAACGGGCTGTCGTTGTCCGCAGGCTTGAGCTTGCCCTTCTCCGCGAGCAGCGGAGCGGCCGGGCGTGCATCCTCGGCCAGCGGGGTCAGGTACTCGTACATGCCTTCCTTGCCGCCTTCGCGGCCGTAGCCCGATTCCTTGTAGCCGCCGAAGCCGCAAGCGGCGTCGAACTGGTTGGCGGTGTTGATCCACACCACGCCGGCCTTGATCTGCGGCGCCACGTCCAGCGCCAGCGAGATCGATTCCGACCACACGCAGGCCGCCAGGCCGTAGACGGTGTTGTTGGCCAGCTGGACCGCTTCGCCCGGGGTGCGGAAGCTCATCGCCACCAGCACCGGGCCGAAGATCTCGGCCTGGGCCACGGCGGCCGAGGTCGAGGCGCCGGTGATCAGGGTCGGCAGGTACCAGGAGCCGGTGGCGGGCGCTTCGCAGGCCGGCTGCCACACTTCGCAGCCTTCCGAACGGGCCGATTCCACCAGGCCGTGGATGCGCTGCTGCTGGACCGGGTCCACCAGCGCGCCGATGTCGTTCGACTTGTCCAGCGGCGAGCCGACGCGCAGGTTCTGCATGCGCACCTTGATCTTGGCGATGAACTTGTCGTAGACCGATTCCTGCACCAGCAGGCGCGAACCCGCGCAGCAGACCTGGCCCTGGTTGAACCAGATCGAATCGACCAGGCCTTCGACGGCCGCGTCCAGGTCGGCGTCCTCGAACACGATGAAGGGCGACTTGCCGCCCAGTTCCAGCGACAGCTTCTTGCCGCTGCCCGCGGTGGCCTTGCGGATCAGGCGGCCGACTTCGGTCGAGCCGGTGAAGGCCAGCTTGTCGATGCCCGGGTGATTCACGATGGCTTCGCCCACGCGGCCGTCGCCGGTGACGATGTTGACCACGCCCGCCGGCACGCCTGCGCGCTGGCAGATCTCGGCGAACAGCAAGGCGGTCAGCGGGGTGTACTCGGCCGGCTTGAACACCACCGTGTTACCCGCGGCCAGGGCCGGGGCGATCTTCCATGCCAGCATCAGGAGCGGGAAGTTCCACGGCACGATCTGGCCGACCACGCCCACGGCGCGGTAGTCGGCGAATTCTTCCGACTGCAGCTGGGCCCAGCCTGCGTGGTGGTAGAAGTGGCGCGCGGCCAGCGGCAGGTCGGCATCGCGGGTTTCGCGGATGGTCTTGCCGTTGTCCAGGGTCTCGAGCACCGCGAACAGGCGCGAGTGCTTCTGCAGCAGGCGCGCCAGCGCGTACATGATCTTGGCGCGGCCATGGCCGCCAAGGGCCACCCAGCCCGGCTGGGCGCGGCGCGCGGCTTCCACGGCGCGCTCCACGTCGGCATTGGTCGCCTGGGTCACCTGGGCCAGCTCGCTGGCGTCGGCCGGGTTGCTGGTGGCGAAGGTCTCGCCTGCTTCGGTCCAGGCGTTGTCGATGAACAGTCCGAAACGGCGTCCATGCTGGTCCAGCCACGCAATCGCTTCCTTGGTGCTTTCTGGTGCGGGGCCGTAATCCATGGTCTGAAGAATCTCTTTAATAGTTGGCATGACGAATCCGTTGGATGTTTAAGGTTGCGCGTGGCGGTGGGCAGCCGAGTAGTTGCCGGTGACGTAGTGCTCGAGCTGGCGCTCGATGTCGGTCAGCAGGCTCGATGCGCCGATGCGGAACAGGTGCGGCTGCAGCCACTCGTTGCCCAGCTCTTCCTTCATCACGGTCAGGTATTGCAGGGCCGACTTGGCGGTCGAGACGCCGCCGGCCGGCTTGTAGCCGACCATGAAGCCGGTCTGCTCGTAGTATTCGCGGATCGCGCGCACCATGACCAGGGAAACCGGGATGGTCGCGTTCACGCCTTCCTTGCCGGTCGAGGTCTTGATGAAATCGGCGCCTGCCATCATGCACACCCACGAGGCCTTGGCCACGTTTTCCAGGGTCACCAGGTCGCCGGTGGCGAGGATGGCCTTCACGTGCGCTTCGCCGCAGGCCTGGCGGTAGGCCAGCATCTCGTCGTACAGCGCCTGCCAGTTGCCCGTCAGGACATGCTGGCGGGTGATCACGATGTCGATCTCGGTCGCGCCCGCGGCCACCGACAGCTCGATCTCGCGGATCTTGGTTTCCAGGCTGGACAGGCCGGCCGGGAAGGCGGTCGAGACCGCGGCGATCGGCAGGCGGCCCTGCAGGACCTTGACGGCCGGCTGGATCATCTCGTGGTACACGCAGACCGCGCCGGTGCTCAGCGACTCCAGGCCCAGGGCCTGCATCAGGTCGGTGCGGATGGGGCGCATGGCCTTCATGCACAGGCGCTCGACGCGGCCCGGGGTGTCGTCGCCCGACAAGGTGGTCAGGTCCATGCACTCGACGGCGCGGATCAGCCAGGCGGCCTGGTATTCCTTCTTGACCGTGCGGCGGTTGGCCAGGCTGGCGGCGCGGCGGTCTGCCGCATTGCGGTTGACCTTGAGGCCGTTGACCAGGCCCAGGTCCAGGCCGACGGCGGTGTTACGTTTGAAATCCAGAGGCTGGGTCATAGCAGTGCGGTTCCATTCGAAAGTGGTTTGACGCCGAGGTGCTTGGCGAGCGTGGCGCCGATATCGGAGAAAGTGGAAGCGGTCGGCAGTTCCTGCGCCTTCACGGCCGGGCCGAAGAAGATCATCGGAATGTGCTCGCGGGTGTGGTCCGAGCCCGGCGCGGTCGGGTCGCAGCCATGGTCGGCGGTGATCACGACCATGTCGCCTTCCTTCAGCCTGGCGATGAAGTCCGGCAGGCGCGCGTCCAGCTCGTGCAGCGCGTTGGCGTAGCCGGCGACGTCGCGGCGGTGGCCGAAGTGCATGTCGAAGTCGACGAAGTTCACGAAGCTCAGCGATTGCGCCGGCGCGCTGTCGGCCACTTCCAGCAGGCGGTCGAACAGGGCCATGTTGTCCGGCCCCTTGATCAGCTGGGTCACGCCCTGGGCCGCGAAGATGTCGCTGATCTTGCCCAGTGCGATGACTTCGCCGCCCGCGTCCTTGACGTGGTCGAGCAGGGTCGGGCTGGTCGGCGGCACGGCGTAGTCGTGGCGGTTGGCGGTGCGCTTGTACTTGCCGTTCGCGCCCAGGAAGGGACGCGCGATCACGCGGCCGATGTTGTAGGGCTTGACCAGCTGGTAGGCTGCTTCGCACACCTGGTACAGGCGCTCGAGGCCGAAGTGCTCTTCGTGCGCGGCGATCTGCAGCACCGAGTCGGCCGAGGTGTAGAGGATCGGCTTGCCGCTGGCGACATGCTCGTCGCCCAGCTCGTCGATGATGGTGGTGCCGGAGGCGTGGCAGTTGCCCAGCCAGCCGGCGACGCCCGTGATCTCCTGCAGCTTGTCGGTGAGTTCCTTCGGGAAGGACGGCACGGTCTTGGGGAAGTAGCCCCAGTCGAACAGCACCGGCACGCCGGCGATTTCCCAGTGGCCGCTCTGGGTGTCCTTGCCGGTCGACTGCTCGCGCGCGACGCCCCAGGCGCCGGTGAAGCCGTCGCGCAGCGCGAAGCCGGGCGCCCACTCGCCGCTGGCCTTGTGGCCGGCTCCCCCCCGGCCCAGCCGCTCAACGTGAGGCAGCGACATCGGCTTGCCTTCCTTCGCGGCCCATTCGGCGATGTGGCCGAAGGTGTTGGCGCCCGTGTCGCCGTATTTGTCGGCGTCGGGCAGCGCGCCCAGGCCGAAGGAGTCAAGCAGGAGGATGAAAGCGCGTGACATGGTATCCCTCGCTAATCAAGTAAGTTAGGCAGTGGCGCGCGGGGTCGCGCCCAGGCGCTCGATGAAGGACTGGATCAGGGTGACCATGTCCTTGGCCGCGACGGCGGCGTACTTCAGGGTCTGCTCGTGCGACAGCGCGAACGGGGTCAGGCCCTCGGCCAGGTTGGTGATGGCCGAGACGGCGGCGACCTTCAGTCCGCAGTGGCGGGCGGCGATCACTTCCGGGATCAGCGACATGCCGACCACGTCGGCGCCCAGGGTGCGGAAGGCGCGGATCTCGGCGGCGGTCTCGAAGTGGGGGCCGGCGGCCGCCAGGTAGACGCCTTCGTTCAGGGTGATGCCCTTCTCCGCCGCGACCGCCTTGACCAGTTCGCGGGTTTCCGCGTCATAGGCGTTGGCCATGCTGAAGAAGCGCGGGCCGAAGCGCTCGTCGTTCGGGCCGGCCATCGGGCTGCCCGGCAGGAAGTTGATGTGGTCGGTGATCGCGACCAGCGAGCCGGCGTCGGCTTCGACGCGCAGCGAACCGGCGGCATTGGTCACGAACAGCAGTTCGCAGCCGATCTGCTTCAGGGTGCGGATGGCCGAGGTCATCACGCCCGGGCCGTAGCCTTCGTAGAAGTGGCCGCGGCCCTTCATGCACGCGACCGGCACGCCGCCCAGGGTGCCCAGCACCAGCTCGCCCGCGTGGCCGTGCACGGTGCTGATCGGGAAGCCCGGCAGGTCGGCATAGCTGATCGCCACCGCATCCGCCATCTGCTCGGCCAGCACGCCCAGGCCGGAACCGAGGATCAGCGCCACGCGCGGCGTAAAGCCCGGCTTGCGGGCACGGATGATGTCGGCGGCTTCGAATGGGGTATTGCTGGACATGGGGCTTCCTTGTTGTGCTGTATCGGGGGACGTGTTCTGGAGAGGCTGCGCGGCAGAGCTGAAGGTGACGCCGGGGTAGCCGAATATTATAACTATGCATGAGGTCGATTATGTATGGCAAATACCATTTTTCTTCCCGATTTATACGAGCAAGCAATAAATCACGCCGGTGGTGCTACCATGCCTGGACACCACGATTGACACCGGTCAAACATTTATCTAGTATCGACAAACATTTGTTTTAAGACGAGATCGTGAGCGACCTGCCCAAGAAAGAACAGCTCTATGAGCTGATCCGCGCCAACCCCTTCATTTCGCAGCAAGACCTGGCCGCGCAGCTGGGCCTGTCGCGCTCGGCCGTCGCCAACTACATCGCCACCCTGGTGCGCGAACGCCGCATCCTGGGGCGCGCCTATGTCCTGCCCGACCACCGTCCCATCGTCTGCATCGGCGCCGCCAACCTCGACCGCAAGCTGCGCACGCTCGGCAAGCTTGCCATGGCTACCTCGAATCCGGCGCGCCAGATCGAGTCCTTCGGCGGCGTGGCGCGCAACATCGCCGAGAACCTGGCCCGCCTGGGCGCCCCGGTCTCGCTGGTCACGGCGGTCGGCGCCGACGCCTCGGGCCGCGCCCTGCTCGCCCATGCGGAAGACACGGGCATCGACACCCGCGCCGCCCTGCGCCTGAGCGGGCATGCGACCGGCACCTACACGGCGGTGCTGGACCAGGACGGCGGCATGGCCGTGGCCCTGGCCGACATGGCGATCCATGACCAGATCACCCCCGCCATCCTGGCCGCGCGCGCGCAGCAGCGCGGCAGCGCCGCCCTGGTCGTGGCCGACCTCAACCTGCCGCAGGAAAGCATCGCCGCCATCATCGGCGACGCGGCGCGCGACGGCGTGCCCCTGGTGCTGGTGGCGGTATCCGAACCCAAAATGACGCGCCTGCCGCGCAAGCTGGCCGGCGTGCGCCTCCTGATCCTCAACGTGGGCGAACTGTCGGCCCGCGTCGGCCGGCCGCTGGAGGGCAAGGCCGACATCGCCGGCGCCTGCGTCGAACTCCAGCGCGACGGCGTGCAGGACCTGATCGTGACCCAGGGCGGCGCCGGCGTGCTCTACACCGGCCCCGGGGGCCTCGCCCACCTGCCCGCGCCCCAGGCCCCGGTGGTCGACGTCACCGGCGCCGGCGACGCCTTCGCCGCCGCCGTCTGCTGGTCGCTGCACAGCGGCGACGAAGGCCTGGCGCTGGCCTGCCGCCGCGGCCTGCAGCTGGCCGCCATGACCATCGGCTGCGCCCAGACCGTCTGCCCGCAGCTCGCCCCCGGCCAGCTCGACGGCCTTCTTCAAGAACTCATCCTGGACTGACCATGCACTCCTTCCTCCTCTTTTCTCCCGAAGTCGCCAGCGCACGCGCCGCCGGCAAGCCCATCGTCGCGCTGGAGTCGACCATCATCTCGCACGGCATGCCCTACCCGCAGAACGTGCACACCGCGCGCGAAGTCGAGCAGGTGATCCGCGATGCGGGCGCCGTGCCGGCCACCATCGCCATCATGGGCGGCAAGATCTGCATCGGCCTGTCCGACGAACAGCTCGAACTGCTGGGTTCTTCTCCTGACGCGGTCAAGGTCAGCCGCCGCGACCTGGCCTATGTGCTGGCGCAGGGCAGGCTGGGCGCCACCACCGTGGCCGCGACCATGATCTGCGCCGACCTGGCCGGCATCGAAGTCTTCGTCACCGGCGGCATCGGCGGCGTGCACCGCGGCGCCGAGACCAGCTTCGACATCTCGGCCGACCTGCAGGAGCTGGCCAATACCAGCGTGGCGGTGGTGTGCGCGGGCGTGAAGTCCATCCTCGACATCGGCCTGACCCTCGAATACCTGGAAACCCACGGCGTGCCGGTGGTCAGCGTCGGCCAGCCGGCCTTCCCTGCCTTCTTCACCCGCGACAGCGGCTTCAAGGCCGACTTCCAGATCGATGCGCCGGAAGACCAGGCCGCCTTCATCCGCACCAAGTGGCGGCTCGGCATGGCCGGCGGCGTGGTGGTCAGCAACCCGGTGCCGCCGGAAGCGGCGATGGAGCCCTACGAGATCGACGGCATCATCCAGCAGGCGCTGGGCGAGGCGAGCGATCGCGGCGTGAGCGGCAAGGCGGTGACGCCCTTCCTGCTGGCGCGCATCAAGGAACTGACGGGCGGCCGCAGCCTGACGACCAATATCGCCCTGGTCAAGCACAACGCCCTGGTCGGCGCACGCCTCGCCGTGGCGCTGAACCAGAGCGCAAGCGAATAGGAAGCCATGTCGATCGATCTCAAACAGCTGAAGTACTTCCTCGCGGTGGCGGAAGAAAAAAGCTTCAGCCGCGCCGCCGAGCGCCTGCACATTTCCCAGCCGCCGCTGAGCCAGCAGATCATGAAGCTGGAGAGCGAGCTTGGGGTGCGCCTGTTCACGCGCACCACGCGCAGCTTCGAACTGACCGTCGCGGGCAAGGCCCTGATGGTGGAAGCGGCCGAGCTGCTGGCCAAGATGCGCATGACGATCGACACCATCCGCCAGATCGACCGCGGCGAAGTCGGCCGCCTGCGCGTGGGCATCGTCGGCTCGGCGATGTGGGGACCGATCCCCAGCATGCTGGAGCAGTTCCAGAGCCAGTTCCCGCGCGTGACCTGGACCATCCACGAGCTGGGCCCGAACGACCAGTGGGAAGCCCTGCGCAACCGCCAGATCGATGTCGGCTTCTGGCGCGAGCCGCGCATCGAGCCGGAAGTGCTGAAACAGGCCAACCTGCGCCAGGACCTGTGCTTCCCCGAGAACGTGTGCGTGGCGATGAACGAGAAGCATCCGCTGGCCTCGCAGGACGCGATCGAACTGATCGACATCGCCAACGAACCGATGCTGACCCTGCACCTGACCCAGTCGGCCGAGCCGCGCTACCTGATCCAGTGCTGCGTCAACGCCGGCTTCGAGCCGATGATCTTCCAGGAAGCGGCCGAGCCGCAGACCCTGCTGGCCATGGTCGGCGCGGGCCTGGGCGTGGCCCTGCTGCCCCAGACCACGGGCCGCATCGGCTGGCCGGGCGTGAAGTTCATGCCGATCCGGACCAATCCGCCTTCGGCCAACCTGTACATCAGCTATCTGGCGCAGGACGATGCGCCGGTGGTGCGGGCCTTCCTGAAGATCCTGTTCCCGGAAGAGAAGCAGGCCTGACCTTGCCGTCGTTCTCATGCGCTTGCTAGACTGGCAGCCCAGCAGTCACGAAAGCACGCCATGAGACAGGACCTGCCCGCCACCCTTCCCCTTCCTCACCGCCGCTTCATCGAGCGCGCCCTGGCGGTGCTGCCCGAGGACCCGCGCCTGCTGGGCCTGGCCGCCGCCGGCTCCTTCCTGACCGACAGCATGGATGCGTTCAGCGACCTCGACCTGATCGTCGTCACCGCACCTGGACGGCAGGACGAGGTCCTGCGCGACCGCGACGCGATCGCGGCGCGGCTGGGCGACTACATCGTCGGCTTCAGCGGCGAGCACGTGGGCGAGCCGCGCGTCCTGATCACCCTGTATGGCGGGCCGCTGCTGCACGTGGACCTCAAGTTCGTCTCGCTGGCGGATGTGCATGTGCGCGTGGAAGATCCGCGGGTGCTGTGGGAACGCGATGGCGAGGTGACAGCCGCGCTCGCGCTGGCAAGCGGCCGTTTTCCCCAGCCCGACATCGCATGGATCGAGGCCAGGTTCTGGGTCTGGATGCATTACGGTGCCCTCAAGATCGGGCGCGGCGAACTGTTCGAAGCGATCGACATGATCGGCTTCGTGCGCGCCAGCGTGCTGGGGCCGCTGGCCCTGCAACGCGCGGGCGCCCGCCCGCAAGGCATACGCCGCATCGAAACGGCCGACCCGGCCTTCGCCGCCGCGCTGCGCGATACGCTTCCCGCCTACGATGCGGCCGACTGCCTGCGCGCCCTGAACGCATGCGTTCGCCTGTACCGCGAACTGCGCGACGGGATACCCGGCGTCACGCCCAGGCTTGAAGCCGAGCGCGCCGTGCTCGCCTATATCGACGGACTGGCGCAGCAGCTGGGGCGGTAGTGCTATTGTGGGGCTTTCAACTTTCCGGAGGCGCCCATGGATGTCAACGAACTGCTTTTCGCCTATCACGTGCGCGAACTGGCGATGAAGCGCCTGGTCCACGAAACACCCGAGGGCCTCAGCGCCGAAGCCGCCACGCAATACATGTTCGAGCGCTTCGAGCCGACCATCGTCGGCGTCGTCAAGGAACTCGAGAACGTCGCGACGATCATTGCCAAGGCGCGCGCCGGCTAAGAGCGTCTAACAAAACCTTCAGGGCAAGACGCAGAGTCGAAGGCAGTACGGCTGTACGGCGAGACGATGCAACGCAGCCTTGGAGGTTTTGCTAGGCGCTCTAAGTCCGGGATCAGTGCGTGGCGCCGCCCGCTTCGGCCAGGTCCGTTTCGGTCGCCAGCGATACCTCGACCGCCGTGCGGAGCCCGGCGATGATGTCGTCCAGCGCCATCGACGGGGGATTGCCCGGCCGCCCTTGCGCCTGTTCGGGCAGGAAAGGCACGTGGATGAAGCCGGCCTTCACGCCGCGCTCCGCCACGTGATGCATCAAGCCGTAGAACACGTGATTGCACACGAAGGTGCCGGCCGTCTGCGACACGCCCGCCACCAGGCCCCGATCGCGGCACGCGCGCACGATGGCCTTGATCGGCAGGGTCGAGAAGTAGGCGGCCGGGCCGTCCGCCACGATGGCGGTATCCACCGGCTGCAGGCCGGCGTTGTCGAGGATGGAAGCGTCGTCGACGTTGATCGCCACCCGCTCCACCGAGATATCGGGCCGCCCGCCCGCCTGCCCCACTGCGATCACGATGTCCGGCCGCAGTTCGTCGACCGCCCGGGTGATGGCGGCGATGGCTTCGCCGAACACGCAGGGCAGCCGGCGCACTTCGACCCGGAACTCCTTGCCGCGCCAGCCCTCGAGCGCGCGCACGGCTTCCCAGGCGGGGTTGATGGTGGCTTGGTTGAACGGCTCGAAGCCGGTAAGCAGGACAGTTTTCATCATTGGTTCATCAGGAAGTACAGCAGCACGATATTCGCGCCCAGCAGCGGCAGCGCGGTCGGTATCTGGGCGCGGATCACCGCGTTCTTGTCCGGCAGGTCGAGCAGCACCGCCGGCACGATATTGAAGTTGGCCGCCATCGGCGTCATCAGGGTGCCGCAGTAGGCGCTGAACATGCCGATGGCGGCCATCACGGCCGGGTTGGCGCCGTACATGTTGACCAAGACCGGAATGCCGACGCCGCCGGCCATCACCGGGAAGGCGGCGAAGCCGTTGCCCATGACCACGGTGAACAGCGCCATCCCCAGGCAGAATACCGCGACAGCGACCAGGCGCGAATCCATGTTGATGTAGGAGGTGGTCACGTGCGCCACCGCCTTGCCCACGCCGGCCTCGGTGAACAGCAGTCCCAGGACCGCCAGCATGTGCGGCAGTACCACCGCCCAGCTGATCGCATCGACCAGGCGGCGCGCCTCGCGCACGCCCTGCAGCGGCGTCGCGCGGGTCAGCCAGCAGGCCGCGCCCAGGGCGATGAGTGCGCCGCAGCCCAGGCTCACCAGGGTCAGGTGCTTCTGGTCCAGCAGCGGCAGGCCTTGCAACTGCACGTCCTTGAGCAGGGTCGCGCCGATCACGGTCACGATGGGCAGCAGCAGCGCCGGCAGGAACAGCCGGTTGCCGAGTTTGGCCGCGCTGGCGCGGCGCGTTTCCTCGTCCGGCATGGACGGCTTGCCGCCGCGTACCCAGCCGACGCCGGCGACCAGGGCCATCCCTATCATCAGTGCTCCGACGGCGGCGGGCGGCATGCGTTCGCCGGCCAGGTAGAGCAGCGCGTACAGGCCCCAGAACAGCGCCGTCGTGACGCGGCGCGGGTTGCTGCGGTCCAGCAGGTTCATCACGGCAACCGCGCCCAGCAGCAGGCCGACCAGGATGTAGAAATGGTCGAGCGTGAGCGTCATGCGCCCCCCATTTCACGACGGATGTGCGCGTCCAGGCGGCGCAGGTTCCAGGCGTGGATGATGAAGGCGGTGATGGCGGTCGGGATGCCCCATAGCGCCATGTGCAGCGGATTCACATTGATGCCCTCGGCCTGCAGGATGGTCTGCATCAGCACGATGGCGCCGAAGGCGACGAAGATGTCTTCGCCGAAGAACAGGCCGACGTTGTCGGTGGCGGCGGCCATGGCGCGGATGCGGTGGCGCAGGTGTTCGGGCAGCGGGCCGGACTTGGCTTCGGCGGCCGCTTCGGCCATCGGCGCCACCAGCGGACGCACCATCGGGGCGTGGCCGCCCAGGCTGGTGAGGCCGGCGGCGGCGGTGGTTTCGCGCGCGAACAGGTAGACGATCAGGAGGCGCCCCGCGGTGGCCGAGCGCACCTTGGCGATGGCGGTCTGGGCGCGCTCGCGCAGGCCGAAGCGCTCCAGCAGGCCGATGGCGGCCAGCGGCAGCAGCAGGATCAGGGGCAGGTTGCGGGTCTTGACGAAGGCCTTGCCGAGCGATTCGAGGATCGCCATCACGGGCATCGCCGCCGCCGCGCCGGTGACGCCGCAGGCGGCAACCACCACCAGCACCGGATTGGCGCGCAGCAGGAAGCCCGCGACGATGACCGCTACGCCGAGCAGCGGCCACAGGTTGACGGCAGATTGCATGGAGTCTCCAGCTTGTTATTGTGAAAGCCGGGGAATATTACTCCATGTTCACATACACGCCGGCAGCGTTTTACGCCGGGCGGACCGGGGTGGCGGCGAGATCGCCGACCACGGTGTTCCACTGGCGCACGTGGAAGGCCTTCACCAGGCCGTGGGTGACGTAGGGGTCCCTGGCGGCGAACAGCTGGACCGGTTCCGGGGTCTCGCAGTTGAACACCAGGACGGCGTGGTCGGCCGGCTCGGCCAGGGCGCCGGCCAGCACCAGTTCGCCGCGCTCCTGGGCTGCCCAGGCAAGCTTCAGGTGCGCATCGCGGAACTCGGCGCGGCGTTCGAGGTAGTCGGGGGCGAGGTCGTACGTCAGGATGTAGTGCACTGCGGGCTCCAGTCGTTGGGGTGAACGGAGATGGTAACGGATTGCTGGGAACCAAGTTCGTTGAGCAGCCACGAACCCCAACCGTGCTCTCCCCTCCC
>CBIHLT010000159.1:0-12104 GCA_966210615.1 uncultured Massilia sp. | reverse complement strand
GTCCACGACGGGCGCAGCCTCGGCGCTTGCCGCCGCCTTGGTGCGGCGCTTCGGCTTGACGGCGACCTCGCCCGATTCCACGGGCTTCGTCTCGTTCTGTTCAGTAGTCATCATTCGTATCTTTATTGTGCAGACCCGGCCCAGCGTCGGCCGCCGTCTCCCGGTCATGAATCGGGACTTCAACAGGTGAAGTAATCGTTTCGTCGGCGGGCATGGGGACGTCCGCCTTGTCAAAATTCTCTTTCAGCGCCGCTTCCAGGGCTTCCAGGCTGCGGCTGTCCGGCACGTCCGCCACTTCCTGCAGCGGCGGCAACTGGGACAGCGAGGCCAGGCCGAGGTCGTCCAGGAACTGCCTGGTGGTGCCGAGCAGGGCCGGCCGCCCCACCACTTCGCGGTGGCCGACCACGTCGATCCAGCCGCGGTCTTCCAGCATCTTGATGGTCTGCGAATTGACCGCGACGCCGCGGATCTCTTCGATGTCGCCACGCGTCACCGGCTGGCGGTAGGCGATGATCGCCAGCGTTTCCAGGGTGGCGCGCGAATACTTGGGCGGCTTTTCAGGCGCCAGGCGGTCGAGATAGATTTTCATCTCGGGCCGGCTCTGGAAGCGCCAGCCGGACGCCAGGCTGACGATCTCGATGCCCCTGCCCTGCCAGTCCTGGCGCAGTTCCTCGAGCAGGATCTTGATCGTGTCGCTGCCCACGCCGGCGCCGAGCTGGCGCCCGTTGGCGTCGACTTCGGCGAACAGCTTCTTCATGCCATGGATCGACATCGGCTCCCGGGCACACAACAAGGCGGTCTCGAGGACCCGCTTGGCCTCGTCTGTATTCATATCACGATGTCGTCAGGCTCGAATGCAAAGAACATCAAACAATACCGGGTTAGCAGACCAGGCGCGCGGGCATCGCGGATGTCCGGCCTTCGGCGGGCCTTGGATGGCATGGCCGCCACGGTCTACTGCGTTCGTCAAACTGGAATCAAGGGCCCGGGCTTGGACGCGCCGGGCTGGCATTACGTGGCAGGCAGGGACTAGCGACTAGGGACCTGCGCTGCGCAGGCTGCCCGCCGGATGGCTGGGCTGCTCGCTGTTGATTTTCAAGCGAAACGCGGGCTCGGCTTCACGAGGATACCAGGCGCCTTGGTTGGATACCGACAAGGCAGGCGCGCGAGCGGACAACGTCGTTTCATTCAACTGCCGGTCATTGTAACCGATAAAACCCCTTGCGACGCAAGGCTTTCGGACGCGCATCCGCGCGATTTGCCTCAGCCGGACAGTTTTTCCGACAAAATGGCCGATACGCCGAGGAAGGCCGGATAGTCGGCGGTGATCACATAGGTCGGGATCTGGCCCAGGTAGCCGGCGAAGCGGCCCTTCTGCTCGAAACGGCTGCGGAAGGACGAGCGCGCAAAGCGTTCGCCCAGGCGCGGCACGATGCCGCCGCCGATGTACACGCCGCCCTGCGCGCCCAGGGTCACCGCCAGGTTGCCGGCCACGGTGCCGAGCATGCCGCAGAAGGCTTCCAGGGTCGCGTCGCACAGCGCGCACTCGCCGGCCAGGGCGCGGCGCGAGATTTCCGGCGCCGCCAGGCTGTCGCCCGGACGGCCGGCGCGGTCCGCCAGCGCGCGGTAGATCAGCTCCACGCCCGCGCCCGACAGCAGGCGTTCGGCCGAGACGTGCTCGAACTCGCGCCAGGCATACTGGAGAATCGCCACTTCGGTTTCATTGGCCGGCGAGAAGCTCACGTGGCCGCCCTCGCTGCGCAGCGCGGTCCAGCTGGCGCCGCAGGGAATCAGGCCGGATACGCCCAGGCCGGTGCCGGCGCCCAGCAGGCCCAGCGGTGCGTCCGCGACGGGAGCGCCGCCGCCGACCTGCCGCTTCTGGCCGCCCAGGTGGGGCAGCGAGCGGGCCAGGGCCGAAAAGTCGTTCACCACTTCCAGGACCTCGAAACCGCATTCCCGGCGCAGCGCCTCGATCGAGAATTCCCAATGGTGATTGGTCATGCGCACATAGTCGCCCACCACCGGATTGGCGATCGCGATCGCGGCATGGCGCACCGGGCCCGGGCCCGCTTCCAGCACGGCCGGCAAATTCAGGTAGGCGCGTACGGCGGCGGCCAGGGTCAGGTGATCGTTACAAGCCAGCACCTCGATCAGCTCGATCCGGCCCGGCCCGAATTCGAGGGCGAAGCGCGCGTTGGTGCCGCCGATATCGGCGAGCAGGCGGGCGCCGCCGGCATGGGTGGCGGACGCGGAACTGGCGGTGAGCGAGGAAGCGGTCATTGCGGATCAAAAAGAAGTGATCACCAAGCTTACTAAACTTTTTGCTGCGATTACAAGAAGATTTTGTAGTTTAGGTACAGACCGTGGGATCCGGGACGCATCTTTAGCCGAAAAGCAGTGAAATTATGTAGTAGTCCGACTACTTCAAGTCATACGAAAGGCGAACAAAGCGCGCCCCTTGGGGCGGCCTCAGGGAAGGAAGGCAGGCAGGAATCAGCAGGTCGCCGGGTCGAGCGCAGCGTCCGGATTGTGATGCGCGTTCCACGCGTCGAGCCCGCCCTTGAGCGGACGGGTGCGATGGAAGCCGTTGGCGAGGAATTGCTTGGCCACTTCGGCGGCCGTGACGTCGTTGGGGCAGCTGCAATAGACAACGATGTGGCGGTCGCGGTCCAGCGAGGCCATCAGCTGGTCGGGCTGGCAGGCCTGGTAGACCACGGCGCCCGGGATCGCCGTTTCCAGCTCCTGGGCGGTCAGGCTGCGCGCGTCGATGATGAGGGGCTCGTGGCCGCCGTCGATCAGGGCCAGCAGCTCGCCGACCTCGATGCGCGGCATGGCGGTGCGGGCGCGGTGGCGGCGGCGTTCGATGTACTTGACCACGATGAACAGGCCCAGCAGGCTGAGGACGACCGACAGCGCGGTGCTGCCCATGGTCGAGAGCAGTTCCAGCACGCCGTCGACGCTGTCGTGGAACATGGAGCCCAGCAGGATGCCGGTGCCGCTCCACAGCGCCGCGCCGGTGATGGAAAAGGCCAGGAACTGGCGGGTATGCGTGCCCATCGCGCCCGACAGCGGCGCGGCGATGGTATTGAAGCCGGGGATGAATTTCGACACCAGCAGCGACTTCACGCCGAAGCGGCGGAAGCGGTCCTCGGTCTGGTTGACGCAGGAATCGGGGGACAGCGAGATCTTGCACAGCAGGCGCAGGATACGCTTGCCGTAGAAGCGCCCGGCGCGGAACCAGAACAGGTCGCAGATCAGGCAGGCGCCCACCGCCGCCAGCAGGCATAGCTCCCAGCTGACACCGCCATCGACCGCGAGCGCGCCGGCCACGATGAGGATGGGATAGGCGGGGATGGGCAGGCCGAACTGTTCGACAAGGACGATGCCGAACACGATCAGCACGCCGTACATCTGGATCAGGTCGGATAACGGGGGCATTGTTCTATAGTAGCCCAATTCAGGGGCGCTCACAGGGCGGCGCCACAGGCGGTTTGGCATATTCGCAACGGTGAAGCCGGTGCGTGCGCGCAGTACGATCAGCACGCAGCTACGCCCCGCGCGGAATCGCCGCCAGCAGCGAGCGCGTGTACGGATGCTGCGGCTCGCGGTACAACACATCCGAATCCGCCATCTCCACCACGCTGCCATGATGCATGACCATCACCTGGTCCGAGATGTACTTCACCACCGACAAATCATGCGAGATGAAGATGTAGCTCATCCCGTACTCGTCCTGCAGGTCCTGCAGCAGGTTCAGCACCTGCGCCTGGACCGACACGTCCAGCGCCGACACCGATTCGTCGCAGACCAGGATCTCCGGCTTCATGGTCAGGCAGCGCGCGATCGCGATACGCTGGCGCTGGCCGCCCGAGAACTCGTGCGGATAGCGGTGATAGGCCTGCTCCGGCAGTCCCACCCGCCTGAGCAGGTAATGCGCCATCTCCACGCGCTCGGCGTCGTTCGCGCCGATACGGTGGATGCGCATCGGCTCGAGCAGGATCTGGCCCACCGTGAAGCGCGGATTGAGCGAGGCATACGGATTCTGGAAGATGATCTGGATGCGCCGCTTGTAGGGCTGGTAATCGCGGTCCGGCATCGCCACCAGGTCGCGCCCGTCGAACAGCGCGCTGCCGCCCGTGGCCCGGTGCAGGCGCAGCAGGGTGAGCCCGACCGTGGTCTTGCCCGACCCCGATTCGCCGACCACGCCCAGGGTCTTGCCGCGCCCCAGTGTGAACGAGACATCCTTGACCGCCTTGAACTCGCGCTTGCCGAACAGGCCTTCGCGCAGCCAGAAGCTCTTGGACAGGTTCTTCACCACCAGCAGCGGCCGGTCCTGGGCCGACGTTCCGCGCTCGCGCTGCTCCGGCGCCGCCCCAGGGGCCGGGCCCGCCGCGCCGCCCATGAAGTCGTCGATCACCGGCAGCCGCAGCGGCCTTTGGTCGAGCTTCGGCCGGCAATGCAGGAGCGCGCGCGTATAGGCATCGCGCGGCGCGCCGAACACCTGGGCCGCCGCCCCTTCCTCGCGCACCACGCCGTGGCGCATCACGATCACGCGGTCGGCGATCTCGCCCACCAGGCCCAGGTCGTGGGTGATGAACAGCACCGCCATCCGGTGCTTTTTCTGCAGCCGCGCGATCAGCTCCATGATTGCTTTCTGGATGGTCACGTCGAGCGCCGTGGTCGGCTCGTCGGCGATCAGGAGCCTGGGTTCGCAGGCGATCGCCATCGCGATCATCACGCGCTGCTGCTGGCCGCCCGACATCTGCGAGGGATAGGCGTCGATCTTGTTTTCCGGATCGGGAATGCCGACCTCCGCCAGCAATTCCAGGGTGCGGGCGCGCGCCGCGCGCTTGCCCATGCCCATGTGCAGGCGCAGGACTTCGCCAATCTGGAAACCGACCGTGAACACCGGGTTGAGCGAGGACATCGGCTCCTGGAAGATCATCGCGATCTCGCGCCCGCACAGCTTGCGGCGCTCGGCGACCGACAGCCCGAGCAGCTCGCGCCCGCCGAAGCGCACGCTGGCGCCTTCGTGCACGATGGTGGTGTCCGGCGGCAGCAGGCCCATCACGGCCAGCGAGCTGACCGACTTGCCGCTGCCGGATTCGCCCACCAGGGCCACGGTGGCGTTCATCGGCACGTCGAAGGAAATGCCCTTGATCGCTTCGACCGTGGTCGTCTTGCCGGTCTTGAAGGAGATGCGCAGGTCGCGCACCGACAGCAACATGGAATCCTGGTTCATGGTCACTTCAGTTTCGGGTCGAGGGCGTCGCGCAGCGCATCCGCGAACAGCGAGAAGGCCGTCACCAGCAGCGCCATGGCGCCGCTGGCCGCGGCCAGCTGCCACCACTTGCCCAGGATGAGTTCGTTCTGCGCCTCGTTCAGCATGCTGCCCCAGGACACGACGCCGACAGGCACGCCGAACCCCAGGAAGGACAGGATCACCTCGGCCTTGATGAAGCCGACCACCAGGATCGACATCTGCACCAGGGCCACGTGCGAGACATTCGGCAGGATGTGGCCGAACATGCGCCGCCAGGCGGACGCCCCGATGGCGTCGGCCGCCATCACGTACTCGCGCGCCTTGTGCTTCATGTACTCGGCGCGCATCAGGCGGTAGGGCCCGGTCCAGCCGGTCAGCCCCAGGATCAGGACGATGGTCGTCACGCCCTTCTGCTGCAGCACGGCGGCCACGGTCAGGATCATCAGGATCGAGGGTATCGAGGTGAACACGCTGTAGAACCAGTTGAACAGGTCGTCGACGAAGCCGCCGTAGAAGCCCGAGAGCGCGCCGAACACGGTGCCCAGCGCCACCGCCAGGAAGGCCGCCACCAGTCCCACCACGATCGAGGTCTCGCCGCCCTTGATGGTCTTCTTGACGATGTCGTGGCCCCACTTGTCGGCGCCGAAGGGCAAGGTCGTGCGCTTCTCCACCGGCGCTCCTGCGGCCGCCGCCTGCGCCTTGAGCTCGGCCAGCTCGGCGGCCAGCGGATCGAAGGCGTTGGGCGGCACGGGGCGCGGCGCCTGGGCCGCCGCCAGGGCGCGGGTGGCGGCGTCCGCCCCGACGAAGCCCGGCGGCGCATAGTTGACCGCCACCTCGTCTTCCCAGTCGGCCGCCACCAGGCCGCCGGCGGACAGCAGCAGCAATACCAGGAAGCCGGCCACCACGGCCAGCGAGGCCATGGCGATGCGGTCGGCGCGCAGGCGGCGCCAGGCCAGCGTCCACAGGCCGGGGGATGCGGAATGGATCGTCATGGTCGCCGCCGGGTTCATGTGAGCTGCACGCGCGGGTCGACCGCCTGGTACAGCAGGTCGGCCAGCAGGTTGAACACCATGGTCGCGGCGGCCACGTAGACCGTGATCGCCTTGATGACCGGGAAGTCGCTGCGCTCCACCGCCAGGATCACTTCGCGCCCGATGCCGGGAATGCCGAAGAAACGCTCGAGCAGGAAGGCCCCGATCAGCAGCGCCGGCAGGTTGGCCATGACATGGGTGATGATCGGGATCGCGGCATTGCGCAGCACGTGCACCCAGACGATGCGGCGCTCGGACAGGCCCTTGGCGCGCGCGGTGCGCACATAGTCCTGGCCGGCCTCGTCGAGCACGAAGCTGCGGTACAGGCGCAGGGTGGGCGCGACCGACACGGCCAGGCCGATGATGATGGGCAGCAGCGCATAACGCAGCAGGTTCTCGCCCAGCGATTCGCCCCAGCCCTGCACCGGGAACAGGCCCAGCTTGTAGGCGAAGACATACTGGAACACGATGATGTAGACCAGGATCGAGACCGACATGCCGACCGTGCACGCCACCATGACGGCGCGGTCGGTCAGCGAGCCGCGCACGAAGGCGATGCCGAGCGCCAGCGCGATGCCGAACAGGGTTTCGAGCACCGTCAGGGGCACCAGCACCGTCAGCGACGGCCCCAGCCGGCTGGAGATGATGTGCGAGACCGGCTCGCCGGTGCTCCAGGCGTTGCCGAAATCGAAGCTGAGGATCTGCTTCACGAAGATCCACAGCTGCACCGTATAAGGCTGGTCGGTGCCGAGCTGGCGGCGGATGTTCTCGATCGCCGCCGTGTCGGCCATCTTCCCGGCCAGCAGGTAGGCCGGATCGCCGCCGACCCAGTTGAACAGCACGAACACCAGCACGACGACGCCCGCCATGGTCGGCAGCATCTGCCACAGCCGGCGCAGGATATAAGCAAGCATGGAACTCCCGAACTTCGATCATGCCCCGGGGATGGGCTTGCCTCCGCGTCAAGCCAGCCGGGCCGAAAAGGCCTAACGATAGCGCATATCGCCGGGAGTGGACAGACACAGGCTGTGCTGGACCAATAGTCCCACGTTATATCTTTAAGACATGACTGGGCGCCTCGACCAGGATGCTACAACAACAATCTTTGTGGCAAAAAAGCAACTTCTCAATCCTGCACTGTTGCAGTGCACCCTTGCGCACCGCGGTTGGGAATTCCGTAGATAAGAAGGCCAGCTGTACAGACAAGCTTCTTTTATTTCCCAGCCATATCACCAAATTTTATGTAAGTAAATATTTCTAGAAAAGTAGTTGTTTTTTTTGCTCGCCTTGTCTTTACGATTGACAACGTATGCACGCGAATGTTTTTATTGCCGAGTGGTAAAAGATGCCGTTCTTGCATCGACGGCTTGTGACAACACTGCGCGGGCGGAAAACCGCCGGCAGGGCTAACTGGGAAACTTACATGATGGTTGAAACAGTTTTATCTCGCTCAGTACGTTTGATCTTCGCAGGTGGTATGGCAGTTGCCGCGTCGGCTGCCTACGCACAGCAAGCGCCGCAGGCTCCGGCCGAAGGCCAGCAGCTGCAGCGCGTCGAGGTGACCGGTTCGCGCATCGCGACCGCCAACCTGGAAAGCGTGAGCCCGGTGACCGTGATCGGCGCCAAGGACATCAAGCTCGAAGGCGTGCGTTCGGTCGAAAGCCTGATCAACAACCTGCCCCAGGCGTTCGCCGACCAGGGCGGCCAGATCTCGAACGGCTCGACCGGCACCGCGACCGTCAACCTGCGTAACTTCGGCGCCAGCCGCACCCTGGTGCTGGTCAATGGCCGCCGCCTGCCGGCAGGTTCCCCGCGCAACACCGCAGCCGACCTGAACCAGATTCCGGCCTCGCTGATCAAGCGCGTCGAAGTCCTGACCGGCGGCGCATCGGCCATCTACGGCTCGGACGCCGTGGCCGGCGTGGTCAACTTCATCATGAACGACAATTTCCAGGGCGTTCAGATCGAAGGCAACTACCAGTTCTACAACCACCAGCAGAACGGCGGCGCCGCTGCCGATGCGGCAAACCGCCGCAACTTCCCGGTCGCCGGCGACAAGAGCGCCGACGCCAAGGTCAAGGACCTTAACCTGCTGATGGGCGGTAACTTCGCCGACGGCAAGGGCAATGCCGTGGTCTTCATCGGCTACAAGAAGGAAGACCCGCTGCTGCAATCGGAGCGCGACTTCACCGCCTGCTCGCTGGACGGCTTCAGCTCGGGCGACACCTTCAACTGCGGCGGTTCGGGCACCAGCTTCCCTGGCCGCTTCTTCACCGCCGCGGGCCAGCGCACCGTGGCTGACGCCGCCGGCAACACCCGTCCGTACGTGGCCGCCACCGACCAGTACAACTACGGCCCGCTGAACTACTTCCGCCGTCCGTCCGAGCGCTACACCTTCAGCTCGTTCGCGCACTACAACATCAACGACAACATGAAGCTGTACACCGAGGCCAGCTTCCACGACGACCACACCGTCGCGCAGATCGCGCCGTCCGGCCTGTTCGGCTTCGACGCTTCGGGCGGCAATGCAATCCGCTACGAAAACCCCTTCCTGACCGACGCATGGCGCGCCGACCTGGGCCTGACCGGTCCGGGCACCACCGCCGACGCCATCATCTTCCGCCGCAACGTGGAAGGCGGCGGCCGCCAGGACGACCAGCGCCACACCTCCTACCGCGGCGTGGCCGGCCTGAAGGGCGACATCGGCAACTGGCAATACGACCTGTTCGCGCAAGTGGGCAAGGTCCTGTTCTCGGAAACCTACTTCAACGACTTCTCGAACGCCCGCATCGGCCGCGCCCTGGACGTCATCGCCGACGCCAACGGAAACCCGGTCTGCCGCAGCTTCGCCAACGGCACCGATCCGAACTGCGTCCCGTACAACATCTGGCGCCTGGGCGGCGTGACGCCGGAAGCGCTGAGCTACCTGCAGACCCCGGGCTTCCAGAAGGGCAGCACCCACCAGTCGGTGCAAGGCCTGAACGTGAACACCGACCTGGGCGAGTACGGCATCAAGCTGCCGACCAGCAACAGCGGCGTCGGCCTGGCGCTGGGCTGGGAGCACCGCACCGAGAAGCTGACCCTGGACACCGACACCGCCTTCCAGACCGGCGACCTGGCCGGCCAGGGCGGCCCGACCATGGGCGTGTCCGGCCAGTTCAGCGTGCGCGAATACTTCGCCGAGACCCGCATCCCGGTGCTCGAGAAGATGCCGTTCGCCGATGCGCTGACCCTGAACGCTTCCTACCGCAAGTCGGACTACTCGACCGGCCAGAAGACCAGCTCCTACGGTGTGGGCGTCGAATGGGCGCCGGTGCAGGCGGCCAAGGTGCGCTTCAGCTACCAGCGCGCGGCACGCGCCGCCAACGTGGTGGAACTGTTCACCCCGGCCGGCCTGAGCCTGTTCGGCATGGCCAACGATCCGTGCGCAGGCGCGACCCCGGAAGCCACGCTGGCACAGTGCGCCCTGACCGGCGTCACCGCTGCCCAGTACGGCAACATCGAGGATAGCCCGGCGCAGCAGTACAACCAGATCAGCGGCGGCAACACCGCGCTGGCGCCGGAAAAATCGGACTCGTACACCCTGGGCCTGGTGCTGACCCCGATGCGCAACCTGTCGATGACCATCGACGCGTTCGACATGAAGGTCAAGGGCGTGATCGGCGGCATGCCGGCATCGACCACCCTGACCCAGTGCTTGCAGACCGGCGATCCGACCTTCTGCTCGCTGATCACCCGTGACCGCCTGGGCACCCTGTGGGCCCTGCCGACCGCGCAGATCATCGCGACCAACCTGAACCTGGGCATGCGTTCGACCAAGGGTATCGACCTGGGCGCCAACTACGGCATGAAGCTGGGCGGCTGGGGCAGCCTGGACCTGTCGCTGGTCGGCACCTACCTGAAGGAGTTCAAGGCGGAAGACTTCCCGGGTTCGGGCGAGTACGACTGCGCCGGCCTGCACGGCACCACCTGCGGCACCCCGCTGCCGAAGTGGCGTCACAAGGCGCGCGCCGTCTGGGGCACCCCGTGGCGCGGTATCGAGGTGGGCGCGACCTGGCGCTACATCAAGGGCGTGAAGCTGGACGCAACCAGCGACAACCCGCTGCTGGCGAGCGACTTCGAGCCGGCTGACGAACGCCTGGGCGCACGCAACTACCTCGACATGGTCGGCAGCTGGGCCATGAACAAGAACCTGACCTTCCGTGTCGGCGTCAACAACCTGCTGGACAAGGATCCGCCGGTGACCGGCGTGGTCGCTGCCGTGTTCGGCAACGGCAACACCTATCCGCAGGTGTACGACGCGATGGGCCGCCACATCTTCCTGAACCTGACCGCCAAGTTCTGATCGGGATGGCGTAAATGAAAACGGCGCACTTCGGTGCGCCGTTTTTTTATTTTCTTGCTGCGGTTGAAGCTGCGTCGCTGCCGGCAAACTTGGGGCCCCGCCAAGGGGGGCCCAAGTTCGCAGCGCCGTGTCGGCCTTACTCCTGCCGCAAGCGCCGCTGCCTTACCGCCCCCGCCAGCCCTTCCAGCACCCCCAGGCTGGTCTCCCAGTCGATGCACCCGTCCGTCACCGACTGCCCGTAGGTCAGCTCCTGCCCCGGCACCAGGTCCTGCCGGCCGCCCACCAGGTGCGACTCGATCATCACGCCCACGATGCGGTCGTCGCCGGCCGCGATCTGGCTGCCGATGTCGGCGCACACCGGCACCTGGTTCTGCGGGTTCTTGCTGCTGTTGGCATGCGAGGCGTCGATCATCAGGCGCGAAGCCAGGCCGTTGGCCGCCAGCTGCCTGCAGGCGTCTTCCACGCTGGCCGCATCGTAGTTCGGCGACTTGCCGCCGCGCAGGATGATGTGGCAATCCTCGTTGCCCGAGGTCGACACGATCGCCGAGTGGCCGCCCTTGGTCACCGACAGGAAGTGGTGCGGCTGCGAAGCCGCCTTGATGGCGTCGGCCGCGATCTTGATGTTGCCGTCGGTGCCGTTCTTGAAGCCGACCGGACAGGACAGGCCCGAAGCCAGCTCCCGGTGCACCTGCGACTCGGTGGTGCGGGCTCCGATCGCGCCCCAGGAAATCAGGTCGGCGATGTACTGCGGACTGATCACGTCGAGGAACTCGGTGCCGGCGGGCAGGCCCATCTCGTTGACGTCGCGCAGCAGCTCGCGCGCCATGCGCAGGCCGTCGTTGATGCGGAAGCTGTTGTCCATGTAGGGGTCGTTGATCATGCCCTTCCAGCCGACCGTGGTGCGCGGCTTCTCGAAATACACCCGCATCACGATCTCGAGCTCGCCGGCGAAGCGGCGGCGCTGTTCGAGCAGGCGGCGCGCGTACTCGAGCGCGGCCTTGGGATCGTGGATCGAGCAGGGGCCGATCACCACCATCAGGCGGTCGTCCTGGCCGTGCAGGATGCGGTGCAGCGCCACGCGCGCATCCGCGGCGGTCTGCTCGGCCTGCGGGCTCACCGGGAACTCGCGGATCAGGTGCGAGGGCGGCGTCAGTTCCTTCATTTCGCGGATGCGTAAGTCGTCGGTGCGAGGCATGCTGTACTCCGTTTCGTGATGTCTGGGCTGAAAATGAAAAAACCGCCATCGCTGGCGGTTTGTCTGGATTTGCTGGGACTTGTTCGTTGTCGCGTGAACCTGCCGCTACTCCACCGCCGTCGGGCTGGAATCGCTAAAGTAAAAGTAGCAGGTAAAGAAAACGTTCTGGCGCATACGGGGTCCGGTTGGTCGTCTGACTATAACAACAAGCTGTGAAGATTGGCAAGCCTTTTGTCGGCCGATGCACGCTTGTACAGACAACAATTAGTG
>CBIHLT010000158.1:0-12294 GCA_966210615.1 uncultured Massilia sp. | reverse complement strand
TCGACTGCATCACCTCGCTGCAGAACGGCGCCGACCTGCTGTGGATCGAAACCGAAACGCCGAACCTCGCCCAGATTTCCAGGATGGTGAGCCAGATCCGCAAAGCGGTGCCGAACGCCAAGCTGGTGTACAACAACAGCCCGTCCTTCAACTGGACCCTGAACTTCCGCCAGCAGGTGTATGACGGCATGAAGGACCGCGGAGAAGAAGTCTCGTACTACGAGCGCTCGCAGCTGATGCGCGCGGAATACGACAAGTCGATCCTGGCCCGCGTGGCCGACGAACGCATCCGCAGCTTCCAGGCCGATGCCGCGCGCATGGCGGGCGTATTTCACCACCTGATCACCCTGCCCACCTACCACACCGCCGCGCTGTCGACCAACGAGCTGGCCAAGGACTACTTCGGCGGGCAAGGCATGCTGGGCTACGTGGCCGGCGTGCAGCGCAAGGAAATCCGCCAGGGCATCGCCTGCGTCAAGCACCAGAACATGTCGGGTTCGGACATCGGCGACGACCACAAGGAGTACTTCAGCGGCGAAGCGGCGCTGAAGGCCGGCGGCAGGCTCAATACGATGAACCAGTTCTGATGCGCGTTCGAAAAGACAGGCATGACCTGTCTTTTCCCGGCGCGCCCGGCGCCGGCGGCATTACTCCGTCGCAGGCGCCGGCTGTACGCCGAGCATGATGGATTCGACGGCCGCATGGAATTTCGCATCGAGGCCGCGCGTGTAGGCACGCCGGCGGCGGCCGGCGCCGAGCTGATAGGCGATACCGTCGACCATGGCGATGATCAGCGTGGCGCGATGCATGCTGTCGGCCGGCTTGCACTCGGGATCGACGGCGCGAATGAAGTTGGCGATCCCCGGCGTGACCTCCTCGTACCATTCGTCGAGGAGCTGCGAGCATTCGGGATCGATGGCGGCCAGCGACACGAAATGCCACCACAATGCGGTGCGCTCGGGATTTTTCGCGTCCTTGAAGGCCTGCTCGATGAGCGCGCCGACCATGGTGCGGGGCGGCGCATCGGACTCGAGCGCCTGCCTCAAGGTGGCCAGGTGGGCGTGGACGATCGGTTCCACGACCGCGCGCAGCACCGACAGCCTGGTCGGAAAATAGTACTGCAGATTGCTGATGCTGATGCCGGCGCGCTGGGCGACCTCGCGCAGCGTGAACTCCAGGCTGCCGCCCTCGAGCAGGAGCTCCTTGGCGACGCCGATGATCGCATTGCGCGTGCGCACGCCCTGGGCGCGCAAATTGCGTTCACCCTCTGGCGCGGCCTCGGCGGATGCGCGGCGTTTCCTTTCCGTGCGTTGTTCGGTGGGCTCTTTCATTTGCTTCTCTTTTCTTGGCAAGGTCGGATGATATGACGAAACGCATATGTTATGCATGTATACCAAAAACCACAAGCAAGCGCGCGCACGGGCCGTGCCGTCCCGTGCCTGCTCAGCTGTTCGTCGCCTGGCGGTAGGTTCCCGGTGTCGTCCCGGTCCAGCTGCGGAAGGCCCGGTGGAACGAAGACACTTCGCCGAAGCCCAGTTCCTGCGCAATTTCCGCGATGGAAGCATGCGGGTCATGCAGGCGTTCGATCGCGAGGTCGCGCCGCAAATCGTCCCTCACCTGCTTGAACGAGGTCTGTTCGGCCTCGAGCTTGCGGCACACCGTGCGCGAAGACATGTTCAGGGCGTCGGCGACCTGTTCGATGTTCATGCTCCCCGCTCCCATCCGCATCAGCTGCTCCCGCACCTGGTGGGTGACCAGCGTTTCTTCGAAGGAAACGAAGATCCAGTCCCTGGGAAGGCGGGCGATGAAGGGCTTCACGTCGCGGGGAACCCGCTGGATCCGCAGGGCCAGCTGGGCACTGTCCAGCACGATCTGGCTCGCCGGCTGGCCGAAAAACACCGGACCGGGGAACAGGTTCTGGAACTCTTGTGCGTAGGGAGGCGGATCAAAGGCGAAATCCACCCGGAGCAGCCGGACTTCGCGCCCGATCAGCCAAGACGCCAGTCCGTGTACCACCTTGAGCAGCATCGGAATCGCCATGGTCTTGCAGCGCCTTCCGCCGTCCGGCTCGACGATCACGATGCGGCTGATATCGGGCTTGTGGATGAGCTCGACCTGGAAATCGTGGACCGCAAGCCGCAGGAACCGGGTGTACCGGTACAGGGCGATCCCCACGGTCGGCGCGTTGATCATGCCCAGCACGCCGAATTTCAGCGCGCCGCCCCGCAGCGGGTGGGACAGGAACCTGGGAAGCTCATCGTCGTAGCGCTCGGCGATCAGCCGGTACAGGGCGGCGAATTGCTCTTCGGTGACGCGTCCGCTCGCCTCCCCGAGTACGCCGGGCGGAATCCCGGCGCGCTCGAGCACGTCCATGGCTGCCGCGCCGTCCACTTCCGCAGCGTGCAGGAAGGCATTGACGAATGCCGACGAGAGTGTCAAGGCTAGCCTGGCCATGGACGGCAATCCGATGCGAGACGAGGTCCGCCTGCCTCCGTCAGACCGCCTCTGGCGGCAGGTCCAGCCACATCGTTTCTCCCTGCTCGACCGGGCACAGCCAGGCATCGACCAGAGGCAGCTCGTACAGGAGGAAGTAGCGGGCCGCCGCCAGCTTTCCTTCGACGAAAATGCTTGAACAGCGTCCGCTGCTTCCCGCCTGGACCGCGGCACGTGCCAGGTCCAGCCAGACCCATCCCAGCACCACGTGGCCGAAGGCCCTGAGGTAGGCGGTCGCATTCGCCAGTGCTTCCTGCGCATTGCCGCTTGCCCATGCCTGGGCAGTGGCCGCCTCGATGCGATCGACGGCGCCGCTCAATGCGCTGGCCAGCGGCGCCAGGGAAGGCATGTCCGACGCGGCGGCGGTCGTCCGCCGCATCCGTTGCAGCAGCAGGCGCAATGGCTCGCCCTTGTCCATCACCACCTTGCGTCCCAGCAGATCCATGGCCTGGATGCCGTGCGTGCCCTCGTGGATCATGTTCAGCCGGTTGTCGCGCCAGTACTGCTCGACGGGGAAATCGCGCGTATAGCCGTAGCCGCCCAATACCTGGATCGCCAGGCTGTTGGCCTCCAGGCACCATTCGCTCGGCCAGCTCTTGGCGATCGGCGTCAGGATCTCGAGCAGGGCCTTGGCTTCGCCGGCCACCGCCTCGCTGGCGGTGCGCTCCTCGTCCACCAGGCGGCTGCACATCAGGCACAAGGCGATCGCGCCCTCGCTATAGGCCTTCTGCGTCACCAGCATGCGCCTGACATCCGGGTGCTGCACGATCGCCACGGGTTGCTGTGCGGGGTCCTTGCCTGCGCTGCCCGGCTGCGGCCTGCGTCCCTGCGGCCGCTGGTGCGCGTAGTCGCGCGATTCCAGATAGCCCGCCATCCCCAGCATGGCGGCGCCCAGGCCGACCTGGATACGCGCCTCGTTCATCATGTGGAACATGATGGCCAGGCCCTGGCCGGGCTCGCCGACCCGGTAGCCCACGGCGCCGCCAGCCTCGCCGTAGTTCAGCAAGGTATTCACGGTGCCGCGGTAGCCGAGCTTGTGATTGAGGCCCGCCAGCGAGACGTCGTTGCGCTCCCCGTCCAGGCGCCCATCCGCGTCGACGCGGAACTTCGGCACGATGAACAGCGAAATGCCCCTGGTGCCGGCCGGCAGCCTGCCTTCGGCATCCGGGATCTTGGCCAGCACCAGGTGGACGATATTCTCGCCCATGTCATGCTCGCCGCCCGAGATCCACATTTTCCGGCCGCTGATCAGGTAACGCGGCCCGAGCGGATCGCTTTCAAACCCGGCGCCGTCCGGCAGCGCGCGCGTGGCGATGTCCGACAGGCTCGACCCGGCCTGGGGCTCGCTCAGGTTCATGGTGCCGAACCAGCGGCCTTCGAATTGCGGGTGCGCGAATACCCGGCGCTGGCGCTCGGTGCCGTAGGCCATGAGCAGGTTCGCATTCGCCACCGTCAGCATCGAATACGCCTTGATGCCGATGCTGGCCGCGCTGAAGAAGCTGTTGGCCGCCATCTCGACGGTACAGGGCAGCTGCATGCCGCCGATCTCGCCGTCCTGCGCGGCGGCCAGCATGCCCGATTCCGCATAGGCCCTGCAGGCGGCTTCGGTGGCGGCAGGCAGGCTGACCTTCACCCCGTCGAAGTGCGGTTCTTCGGTATCGGCGAGGCGGTTGAAGGGCGCGAAGCGCTCGGCGGCCAGGCGCTCGCACAGGTCGAGCACGCCGGCGAAAGTCTCCGGGCCATGCTCGGCGAAACGCGGACGCTCGCACAACTCGCCGGTATTCAGCCAGTCATTCAGGAAGAAATCCAGGGTTTGCCGGATCGCGGAGTAATCAATGCTCATCACATCACCTCGAACAGGGCCGCGGCGCCCATGCCGCCGCCAACACACATCGTGACGACCACGTATTTCGCCAGGCGCCGGCGGCCTTCGATCAGGGCGTGGCCGACCAGGCGCGCGCCCGTCATGCCATACGGATGGCCGATCGAGATACCTCCACCGTTGACGTTGTACAGCGCGGGATCGATCTCGAGCTTGTCGCGGCAGTATAGCGCCTGGCAGGCGAAGGCCTCGTTCAGCTCCCACAATCCGATATCGCCGACCTTCAAGCCATGCCGTTTCAGCAGCTTCGGGATCGCATACACCGGGCCGATGCCCATTTCCTCGGGCGCGCATCCGGCCACCGCCATGCCCCGGTACAGGCCCAGCGGCTGGAGTCCGCGGCGCTCGGCCAGGGCGCGATCCATCACCACGCAGGCCGACGCGCCGTCGGACAACTGGCTGGCATTGCCGGCGGTGATGACGCCGCCTTCCACGACCGGCTTGAGGCCCTGCAGCTGCTCCAGCGTGGTGTCGGGACGGTTCCCCTCGTCCTGGGACAGGGTCACGGCTTGATGGGAGAGGCTTTTGGTCTGCTTGTCGACCACGGCCATCGTGGCGGTGATCGGCACGATCTCGGCGTCAAAGCGCCCCGACGCCTGGGCGGCGGCGGTGCGGCGCTGGGACTCCAGGGCATACCGGTCCTGGTCTTCGCGGGAAATGCCGTATTTCCGCGCGACGAATTCGGCCGTCTGCAGCATCGGCATGTAGGCGTGCGCGGCATGCAGCAGGACCTCGTCATCCTTCTCGCGCGCCGCCCAGTCGAAATACGGTGTCTGCAGCGCCGAGATGTTCTCCTGCCCGCCCGCCACGACCACGTCCATGCCGTCGACCATGACCTGCTTCGCGGCGGTCGCCACCGCCATCAGGCCGGAGGCGCACTGGCGGTCGATGGTCTGCCCCGAGACCGTCAAGGGCAGGCCGGCGGCCAGCGCTCCGTAACGGGCGACGTTCATGCCGGCGGTGCCCGCGGTCAGGACGGAGCCGATCACGGCGTCCTCGATCTCGGCCGGGTCGACGCCTGCGCGTTGCACGGCATGCGAAATCGCATGGCCGACGAAGGTCGGGGACTTGATGTTGTTGAGTGCACCGCGAAAGCCCCTGCCGATCGGCGTGCGTGCGGTGGAAACGATGACTGCTTCTCTCATGATGCTTCCCTAGCTGTTGTTTAGATCAATCGCGCGTCCACTTGCTCAGCGCTTCCCCGGTCTCGCCCAGGCGGGTGAGCAGCGCGGACCGGCTCCAGTAGCCGAAGGCGTTGCCGCGCTCCTGCGCATAGTGCGCGAGGCGCTGCGCGATCTTGTCCAGGCCGATCTGCTCCGCCATGAACATGGGCCCGCCCCGGTGGTCGGGGAAGCCGTAGCCGGCGATCCAGACGACGTCGATGTCGCCGGAGCGGTAGGCGATGCCTTCTTCCAGGATGCACAGGCCTTCATTGATGAGCGGATACAGCAGGCGCTCGACGATTTCCTCCCTGCTGATCTCCTCCCGATAGCGGATGCCATGCAGCTCGCCGAGGGACCGGGCGCTCGCCGACACGGCAGGATCCGGGATCGGCGTGCGTCCCTCGTAACGGTAATAGCCCGCGCCCGTCTTCTGGCCGAAGCGCCCCAGCTCGAACAGCTTGCGGACCACGGCCCGGTAGCTCGGATCCGCGGGCAGGCCGCCCGCCTTGCCTCGCTCGATGACGACCTTGGCGCCCACATCCACGCCCGCCATGTCCAGCATCCGGCATGGCCCCATGGCCATGCCCAGCGATTCGACGGCCTCGTCGATCTGCTGCGGCTCGGCGCCTTCCATCAGGAGGAACTCGGCTTCGCGCAAATACACTTCCAGCATGCGGTTGCCGATAAAGCCGAAACACACGCCGGACACCACCGGGGTCTTGCCGATGGTCTTGGCGAGCTTCATCACGGTGGCCAGCACCTCGGGTGCGGTGGCATCGCCGCGCACGACTTCCAGCAGCCGCATCACGTTGGCGGGGCTGAAGAAATGCATGCCCAGGAAATTCGCGGGTCGTCCGCTTGCCTGGGCGAGCAGGTTGACGTCCAGGGTGGACGTGTTGGTGGCGATGATCGCATCGGGCTTGGCGGCCTTGCCGAGGTTTTCGCAGACCCGCTTCTTGAGCTCGAAGTCTTCGAACACCGCTTCGATGATGAGGTCGCACTCCCCGAGCGCGTCATAGTCGAGCGCGCCGCTCAGCATGCGCATGCGGTGTTCGACCTGCTCCAGGGTGAGCTTGCCCTTCGCGGCGCTCGCTTCATAGTTCTTGCGGATGAGATCCAGGCCGCGCTGCAATGCCTCTTGCGTGGTATCGAGCAGCACGACGGGGATGTCCGCGTTGGCGAAGTTCATCGCAATGCCGCCGCCCATCGTGCCCGCGCCCACGACACCGACGCGCCGTATCGAACGCAGCCCCGGATCGCCGGCCGCACCTGGCAGCTTGGCCGCCTCGCGCTCGGCGAAGAACAGATGGCGCAGGCTCTTCGACGCCGTCGAGGCGAGCAGGGTCGCGAATTCGCGCGCTTCCACCTGCTCTCCCTCGGAAAACGGTAGTTCGACGGCAGCCTGGACGCAGCGTACGATGGCCGCCCGCGCCGGGTAGTGCTGCTTCTTACCGGCGTCGGCGAGCCAGGCGGCGAACGTCGCTTCCTCGACAGGAGGGACAGTGCAGGCACTCGCCCTGCGCAAGGGCGTACCGGCCTCGAGCAGACGCTGGGCGCTGGCTTTCCCGGCCGCGCGCGCATCGCCGCTGCACACTTCGTCGATCAGGCCGATGTCCAGGGCGTTGTGCGCGCCGACCATGCGCCCGCTCGACATCAGTTCAAACGCCGTCGTCGCACCGACCAGCCGCGGCAGGCGCTGCGTGCCCAGGGATCCCGGAAGCAGTCCCAGCTTGACCTCGGGAAGACCGAACCTGGTGCCGGGCTCCGCCATCCGCCAGTGGCAGGCCATGGCAAGCTCGAGCCCCGCGCCCAGCACGGTGCCGTGCAGGGCCGCGATGACCGGCCTGCTGCACGCTTCGATCCGCGCCAGCAGGCCGTTGTAAGGCCGCGGGTCGAAGTCGCTGTTTTCGAACCAGGAAATATCGGCGCCCGCGACGAAAGTGCGGCCCGCGCAATAGATGACCAGGGCGTCGAGGCTGCCGCGCCCTTCGAACTCGTTGAACGATGCTTCCAGGGCTTGCACGACCTGGGGAGAAATGGCATTGACCGGACGGTGATCGATGCGGATCAGGCCGATGTTGCCTTCCTGGACAAACGTAACTGGAAAATTCATGGTGATGTAAGGAATGAAAGTTGAACTGGCGCCGCCTACAGGAAGCGTGCGCGGTGTGACGCTACATCCAGGAAAGCACCTGGCCGCCATCCACCGGGATGGCGACGCCCGTCATGTAGCGCCCCGCTTCGGAAGCAAGCAGCAGCGAGACACCGGCGAGTTCGTCGGGGGTGCCGAATCGCCGCATGGGCGTGCGCTTGATCAAGGCCTGCTCGAATTCCTTCAGGCTGTCCTGCATGTCGGTGGCGATATTGCCGGGGCAAATCGCGTTCACCCGGATGCCCTTGGACGCCAGCTCCAGCGCCATCACCAGGGTCAGCTGGATCAGCGCCGCCTTCGATGCGGCATAGCTCGACAGCATGCCGCCGGCGCGCAGGCCCGCCGTGGACGAAATATTGATGATGACCCCGCTCTTGCGCACCGCCATGCGGCGCGCCGCCTCCTGCGCCACCAGCATCGCGCCTTTCAGGTTCGTGTCGAAGAGGCGCGCGATGTCGGCTTCCTCCTGCTCCAGGAAAGCCTTTTGATAGATCACCCCGGAGTTGTTGTAGAGCACATCCACTCCCGCGCCGAGCTCGGTCTCGATCTGCTGGAATGCCGCGGCGATGGAATCGGTCTTGGTCACATCCAGATAGACGCCCGAGGCCCGGTACCCCTGCCGCCTCAGCTCGGCGACCGCCTCTTCGATCCGGTCCAGGCGGCGCGCGGCGAGCACGACGTGCGCGCCGGCCTGGGCATATACCTTCGCCATATGCAGGCCGATACCGCTGGAAGCGCCAGTGACCAGTGCAATCTTCCCCGATAAGCCAAACAGCGCTTCAATATTCATATAGTCAGACCCAAAATGAAGTGACAGATAAACTCTAATTGACCGGCTCGAGCGCGTCATTGGCAGTAGCTGTCATGGCATTGACAAGTTCCGCCACCAATGCGGTGCGCGACTTGCGGATAGATTTCATGCGGCCGTCGCAGGCGTGCCTTGAAACCCTTCCATGCGGTTGACAGCCTGTTTGGCCAGCGCCAGCCCGGGAGCGGGCATTTGTGCAATGCGCGCGGCCATGCAATACGCTTCTTCCTCGAGAAAATGGCGCGGCACGATGCGATTGACCATGCCCATCTGATAGGCGCGTTGCGCGCTCATGCGCTCGCCGAGAAACAGGAATTCCTTGGCGATGCGCGGATGAAGTTCGTAGGCATAGGAAAAAATCTCGATGCTCGGGATGCCCATGCGCACGATCGGGTTCGAGAACACCGCATCTTCCGAGGCGATGATCAGATCGCATACCCAGGCCAGCAGCAGGCCGCTCGCGATGCAGGCGCCCTGGACCATCGCGATGGTCGGCTTGGGCAGTTCACGCAGGCGGCGGCACATGGCGAGATAGACTTCCTGCTCTTGCGCGGCGTGATCGTCGCGGTCTTGCGGCCCGCTCCCATGGCCGACGCAAAAGTGCGGGCCGGCGCCACGCAGGACGATGACCTTGACACTGTCGTCCTCGGCCGCGCGTCGGAATGCGGCGTCGAGCGCACCGGCCATCTCCGCATTCTGCGTGTTGTGACACGCGGGCCTGTGCATCGTCACGCTGGCGATACCATTGGCGACTTCATAAAGAACGGCTACTTCGGTGGCGCTGCTCATAGGATTACCTCGCCCAAGGGCTGGCGAAGCGCGAGCGGGATACCCCGCCCTGCTCGCCTGATGGTGTTTTACGGACCAGAGATTCTTTTGTTCGGCGAAAAAAATCCCGGCAGCCCTGGAGCTGCCGGGCAAATGCCATCCTCTTGGAGGGATGGAGGAGACAACTGTCAGGGATCGCTGCGCCGGCTGTTGCGCCCGACCCTCGAGCCTTCAGAAATGCCGCTGCAGGCCGCTGAACACATGTGCCCGATCGAGCCTCAGTTCATTTTCCTGCGCGCGTTCCAGGGCACAGTACGCGTAGTACATCGTGACGCTCAGCTGCGACCAGGCAAGCAAGGCGAAAATGTAGAAGATCATGTGATCATCGTCGCCAGGCAGATGGTAAAAGTCGTAGATGCTCGCAATGACTTGCGCGGATACCAGCGCCAGGAACACGGCTGAGGCGTGGAATTTCTCTCCCACGTCGAGCAGTCGCTTGCCGAAATAGGCGAAATAGAGCGAGAAAACAGACCACAAGACCAGGTAGAAATAGGGTTTGATCCCGACCATGAAGTCGGCGGTCCATACAATGACGGTGACTGCGATGCCCGCCACGAAGAAGGCGAAGTCCGTGCCTTTCGACGGTTTGTACCCGTGCGTCAGGGCCATCAAGCCCGCGATGCTGATGACCGGCATGCCGAAGCATCGCGAAAACGCGTCGCAGAACAACGAAATATTCAGGTAGAGCGGCGCATCCGTCAGGGCGTTCAACAGTAGATTCGTCGCCGAGAACGTCACGACCAGCAGCTCCCCGGCCAGAAGATAATTGCGCTTCTTGAGGAATTTCATACCGTAGATCAGCGAGCTGACTATCAATATGACATCGGCAAGAATGTAGGTATAAATTTTCAATTCCATGATTCGTTCCAGTGCTCGTGATGGTGAGCTTGATTCAGCCGCGAAGCGCTCCCCGGCCAAGCGAGGGCGGGGAGCGGCCCGGCTCGGGCCGGGCCAGGTCGCGCCTTAATCGCGCGTCCAGCCGTTCCGGTAGAGCTTCCCTGCCAGCGCGCCCAGGCGGAACGTGAGGGTAGTGTTCTCGCCGTCTTCGATCAGCGCCGAACGTACGTCGCGGAACAGTTTCTCGATCGGGAATTCGCGGGTGGTGCCGTTCCCGCCAAAGAGCTGGAATGCCTCGTGGGTGATCTTCATGGCTTCCTCGGTCACACTGACCTTGGCTTGCGCAGTCACGTAGGGATGGCTCTGCGGCGACATGCGGGCAAATGCCAGGCTGCGGCGGGCGATGGCGCGCGCCATTTCCAGCCGGCGCAGCATGTCGCCAAGCCGCAGTTGGGTCACCTGGTGATCGATCAGCAGCGCCCCGCCCTGCTTGCGCTCATGGCAATAGGCCAGCGCCAGTTCGAAGGCGGCGCGGGCGGCGCCCACGAAGACCTGGCCCATATGCGTCCCGGCGTGCGACCACATCGACGACATATTGCCGTGATACTCGTCCTTCATCGCAATGGCAAAACGTTTCGGGATCCTGACGTTGTCGAAGTAGATCTCGCCCTGGGGCAGCGCGCGCTGGCCAATCTTGTCCAGGGGCTTGCCGCGCGAGATACCCGCCAGGTCGAGGGGGATGATCACCGCGATGCCGTTGGTCAGGGCAGCCTGGTCGCCGGTGCCGTAGAAACCGTCGCCGTAGTCGGCCGCCATGTAGGCGAGCGCGACCTGCGCGACGGACCCGTTCGAGATCCAGGCCGAGCTCTGCCCGTTGATCACGATTTCGTCGGCCCCGACCTTGGCGGTGACGTTGCCGACCGCCTGCTTGCCCCCGGCGCAGACCTCTTCGCGATACAGGAGGCCCGAATCGTAGCCGCGGTCGGGCTGGGTAATCATCCAGCAACCGACCTTTCCGGTACACATGTCGATCAGCTCCTGGTTGCCGACCGCCTGGGCCATCATCAGGGGCGCCGTGGCCACGCCCAGCGAAATCGCCAGCCCCGAATCGCCCCAGCCGAGTTCTTCGCCGATCAGCGATTCGATCCGTACGGCGGTCTCGGGCGGAAACTGGGCGATCAGTTGCGGATCGAGACCGAGCTTCGCACTTTCGGCCATGGCGACCCAGAACGGAGAACCGGGCGCGATCACCTCCTCCGGCGCCATGCGGTCCAGTTCACGGCCGACGGGGCGCAGCACGTCGCGGGCGAAGCGGTGGACGCTGTGCTGGATGGCGTTTTCCTCCTCGCTAAAGGGCGTCTCGAAACCGGTCAAGCCGGCCAGCGGCAGTGCCGTGGATTTGTACAAGCCAATCATGCGTGTCTCCTTTTTAAGGTTATGCGGCCGGTTCTCCCTCCGGCCGCGCCGTTCTTGATGTAGTACATCCTACCAAACTTAGGACAAAAAACCAATCAGGAAGAATTAAAATTAAAACGACAGGCGCTCGCTGTCGTTTTCCTGCCTGCGCGGGCATTCCACCCCTCGCCTACCGCTCGATCGGCAACTCTCCGCGCAGCAGACAATTGGCGGCCGCCAGGTAGCTTGCGTCGAGGCCACGGGGGCTTGCGCGCTTGCGGCGCGCGCCCCCCGACTGGCAGTTGAGACCATCGGTCACCGCGATCAGCAGCATGGCGCGGTGCAGGCTGTCGGCCGCACTGCACTCCGGATACGCAGCGCGAATGAGCTGGGCAATCCCGCAGGTCAGCGCCTTGTACCAGTCGTCGAGAAGGCGCGAGCACTCTTCATCGATCAGGGCGAACGACACGAAATGCCACCACAGCGCCGAAGACTCAGGACTCTTCGCTTCCCGTAGCGCCCGTGCGGCGAGCGCATCCAGCGTCATCTGGGGCGGCGCATCGCTGTCGATCGCACTCTTCAGTTCGCCCAGATAGGCATCGATGACCGGCTCGACCACCGCGCGCAGCAGCGCCGGTTTGGTCGGGAAGTAGTACTGGACGTTGCTGATGCTGATTCCGGCCCGCGCGGCCACTTCACGCAACGAGAATCCCAGGCTGCCGCCTTCGAGCAGGAT
>CBIHLT010000157.1:0-12368 GCA_966210615.1 uncultured Massilia sp. | reverse complement strand
TGTCCGGATGGTGCGCCCGCGCGACCAGGGCGATGTGCCCGCAGCTGCGCTCCTTTGCGCGCGAGCTGCGCGCCTATGCCTGACCCTAATGCCCGATAGCGGCGACCGCGACACCCTGGGCGACGCTCGAGGTGCTGGTGGTGACGGTGAGCGAGAACAGCGGCTTCGCCTGCGCATTGTCCTTGATCCATTCATAGGCCACGGTGCTGTTGACGCTGCCGTCGGCGGTGGCTGAACTGGCCCGCTTCTTCTCGCTGCGGAAAGGTGCGGGGGCATTGCCAACGACCTTCTCGAACAATTCCTGCGCCGCGGCAGCGGGAACCGTCTTCGCGTACAGCGCGCACAGCTGCTTTTCCGTATTGATAACGAGGATGAACTGCCCATGTGGACTGGGCACCATCCAGGCGCTGCCGCGCGAACCTTTCAGGAATACCGCCGCCTTGTCGGCCGAGAGCTGGGGCGCGGGGCCCATTTGCTTGCGCAGGCCGTCGAAGTCATGCAGGTATTTGATGCAATGCGAAGCATAGATATCGATGAACGCCGCGGCCTGCATATCAGGAGCGGCGATGGCGAGTGTGGGAAGCAGGCTTCCGCCGAGCGTGACGGCGGCTTTTCGAAGTCGCATGGGAAGATGCTCCGGCTGGTTGGGAAAACCGACTATAGCAATTCAGCCGCCGGATTACGGCTTGCGTTTCGGCAATCGAACGCAGGAGGAAGGTGGCGCGCACCCATTTGTCGTATCCATGCCTTTCCACAGCAGAATATCGTCGCCCTGCGGGCTTTCGTTTGGTAGCATCCTGCCATGAACGATATTTCCGCTAGTCAAGCAACCCCTCCCCGCATTCGCCGTCGTCAAACCTTGGCACTTGTGCTGCTGGTGGTCACCGGTGTCATCAATTACCTGGACCGCGCCACGCTCGCGGTCGCCAACGAATACATCCGCGCGGACCTCGGCCTCTCGCTTGGCCAGATGGGCCTGCTGCTGTCGGCCTTCTCCTGGAGCTATGCCCTGTGCCAGCTCCCGGTGGGGGCGCTGGTCGACAAGATCGGCCCGCGCTGGCTGCTCGGCATGGGGCTGGTCGTGTGGTCGCTGGCCCAGGCGGCGGGCGGCCTGGTGTCGACGTTCGGCTGGTTCGTGCTTGCCCGTATCGCGCTCGGCATCGGCGAGGCGCCGCAGTTCCCAGCCGCGGCGCGGGTCGTGAGCAACTGGTTCCCGCCACGTTCGCGCGGTACGCCCACGGGCATTTTCAATTCGGCTTCGCCGCTGGGCGTCGCCCTGGCACCCTTGTGCCTGACGCCGCTGATCGTCGCAACCAGCTGGCACTGGGCATTTTTCGTCACCGGCGGACTCGGGCTCGTGGCGGCCTTCGTTTGGGTGAGTCTGTATCGCGATCCGGTGCACAAGGACATGAGCGCCGCCGAGCGCGCCTATCTGGAGGTGGACAAGGCGGCTGAACTGGCTCCAAAGGCTGACTTCGCCGCCTGGCGCGCGCTGTTCCGGCACCGCACCACTTGGGGCATGATGCTCGGCTTCTTCGGTTCGGTCTACCTCAACTGGGTGTACTTGACCTGGCTGCCTGGCTATCTGCGCACCGAGCGGCACATGGACCTGGCCTATGCGGGCTTGGCTGCGTCGATTCCGTTTGTGTGCGGTTTCGCCGGCGCCCTCGTTGCGGGCTGGGCTTCCGACCAGGTCGCCCGGCGCGCGGCTTCGCCGGTATCCGGCCGCCGCAAGGCGGTGGTGGTGGCCACCTTGGGCATGGTGGTATTCACGATCCCGGCCGCACTGGTCGAGAGCAATGTAGTGGCAGTCGCCTGCATCTCGATCGTCATCTTCCTCGCCAACGCTTCCTCGGCCTGCGCCTGGTCGCTCGCCACCGTGGCCGCGCCACCGAGCCGCGTCGCTTCGCTCGGGGCGCTGCAGAACTTCGGCGGCTTCCTCGGCGGCGCGCTGGCGCCGATCCTGACCGGCTACATCGCCCAGACCTGGTCCTTCGTACCGGCCTTGCTCACCGGCGCCGGCATCGCTTTCCTGGGCGCGATGTCCTACCTGTTCCTGGTGGTACGGCCGATTCCCGAGCAGGACTAAGGACGCCCCGGTTCAGGCCAGCAGGAAGCCGAGCACCGCGTCCATGAAGCGTTCCGGCAGTTCGACGTTACTCAGGTGGACCACCGGCAGGACGACCAGCCGGGCGCCGGGGATGGTGGCGGCGATCTGTTCGCCATGGCTGGCCAGCGTGACCGTATCGTCGCGTCCGGCCACCACCAGGGTCGGCACGGGGATCAGGGCATTGGTGCGGCGCAGGTCGGCGTCGCGCACCGCCGCAAACGCTCCCGCCAGGCCCTGGCGCTCGGTGCCGAGCAGCATGGAGCGGAACGCATCCACGGCCGGATCGGCTTCCTCGCGCATCGAGGCGGGGAACCAGTTCGCCAGGAAGCCTTCGGCAATCTCGCGCATGTCGGGCGCCGCCAGGGTGGCGGCGATGCGCTGGTCCCATTGCGCGGCCGGTCCGAGGTAGGGCGAGGTATTGCTGAGGACCAGGCGGCGGAGCCGCGCGGGAGCGTGGACGCCCAGCCACTGGCCGATGAAGCCGCCCAGCGACAAGCCCAGGAAATGCACCTTGTCCAAACCGAGCGCGTCGAGCAGTTCGATCACGTCGCGGCCCAGCCGGTCCAGCGAGTACGGCCCGACGGGCACGTCCGACTGGCCATGGCCGCGGGTGTCGTAGCGCAGCACGCGGAAGTGCTCGGTCAGCTGCGGCATCTGGCCGTCCCACATCTGCATCGTGGTGCCGATCGAGTTCGACAGCACGAGCACCGGCTTGTCCGCCGCTCCTTCCAGCCGGTACGCGATCCGGGCGCCGTCGCCCATCGGGATGAATGAAGTGTTCGTTGCCTGCATGGTCTTCTCCTTTGCCTGTGGTTGCGGACCCGGATTGACGCCGGGTGTGTGAAGCCATGGTAGTTGCGGCGGGCGCGCAAATATATTACAAAGTTAAGCCAGTCTTTGTAGATATTCCTGACATGGTTCCATTCACCTTTCACGACCTCCAATGCTTCGACGCCGTGGTGCGCGCGGGCGGCTTCCAGGCGGCCGCCCAGCTCCTGCACCGTTCGCATCCGGCGGTGTTCGCCGCGGTCGGCAAGCTGGAGCGGCAGCTCGGCGTGCAACTGCTCGATCGCGGCGGCTACCGCGTGCAGCTGACACAAGCGGGGAAGTCCTTCCATGGCAAGGCCCGTTCGCTGCTGCACGAGATGGAGAGCCTGCGCGTGCATGCTTCCCAGCTGGCGGCCGGCGAGGAAACCGACCTGCATGTCGTGCTCGGCGACTTGTGTCCCTATGCGCCGGCGCTGGCGTCGCTCAGCCACTTCTTCGCCGCGCACCCGCGTACGCGCCTGCACCTGCATTTCGAATCCGTGGCCGGTCCCTCGGAGCGCCTGCTGGACGGCGAGGCCGACCTGGTCCTGCATGGCGTCGACAAGAACGACCCGCGCCTCGAATGGCTGGATCTCGGCAAGGTGCGCTTCGTGCCGGTCGCGGCGCCGGGCTTCCTGCCGTTTCCCGTGAAGCGGACGATCAGGCAGGAAGACATGCGTCCCTACACCCAGTGCATCATCCGCGACAGCGCCCGCCATGCTCCCGGCCGCCCCTACTATGTGATCGAGGGCGCGCACCAGTGCACGGTGGCCGACCAGCAGATGAAGAAGGAAGTCATCCTCCAGGGGCTGGCATGGGGGCACCTGCCCGATTTCCTGATCGAGAACGAAGTGCGCGACGGGAGCCTGGTCTCGCTGGCCGGCCGCTACCTGACGGGAAGCGTGGAGGACCTGGTGCTGGCGCGCCGTGCGGATCGGCCGCATGGACCGGTGGCGAACGCCTTGTGGACGCATTTCCAGCAGCATTCGGGGCTGCTGGCGCCGCGCCGGCGCTGACCTTGGCATCTGGCGCGGAAATGACAATGGCCCCGAAGGGCCATCGTCGCAACATCCTCAGGCAGGACGATCAGGCGTCGATATTGCCCGCCTGGAGCGCATTGCTCTCGATGAAGTTACGACGCGGTTCCACCTCGTCGCCCATCAGCGTGGTGAAGATCTGGTCCGCCGCAATCGCGTCCTCGATCTGCACCTTGAGCAGGCGGCGAACGGTCGGATCCATCGTGGTCTCCCACAGCTGTTCCGGGTTCATCTCGCCCAGACCCTTGTAGCGCTGCTTGGTCACGCCACGCTCCGCTTCTTCGCGCAGCCAGATCATCGCCTCGTGGAACTCGCGCACCGCGAACTCCTTCATCTTCTCGCCTTCGCCGCGGCGCATGATAGCGCCTTCGCCCATCAGGCCGTGGAAGGTGGCTGCCGCATTGGCCAGCACGGCGTAGTCATTGCTCTGCACGAAGTCCGCATCGATCGCGGTCACCTGCACGTTACCGTGACGCATACGCTCGATACGCAGCGAGTACTTCTCCGACAGTTCGTCCGAACGCACCACGACCTTGACAGCCGGGTCCTTGATCGCCGCTTCCATCGCACGGGCCGAGGCCTCGGCGTTTTCCAGCGAGGTCATGTCCAGGGTCACGCCGCTCATGATCGCGGTCAGCGCCGCGCGGTCGATCACGCGGGTCAGGCGCATCATGATGGCGTTGGCCAGGTTGTACTGGCGCACCAGCTCGCCCAGGGCTTCGCCGTTGATCGGCTCGGCGCCTTCGCGCGGGATCAGGGAAGCGCCGTTCAGCGCCACCGTCATCATGTAGCTCGCCTCTTCGACGTCATCCTTCAGGTAGCGCTCGTCGCGGCCAGCCTTGACCTTGTACAGCGGCGGCTGCGCAATGTAGATGTGGCCACGCTCGACCAGCTGCGGCATCTGGCGGTAGAACAGCGTCAGCAGCAAGGTCCGGATGTGGGCGCCGTCGACGTCCGCGTCGGTCATGATGATGATGCGGTGGTAGCGCAGCTTGTCGACGTTGAATTCGTCCGGGCCGATCGAGGTGCCGAGGGTCGCGATCAGGGTGGTGATCTGCTCCGACGACAGCATCTTTTCGAAGCGCGCCTTTTCCACGTTCAGCACCTTGCCGCGCAGCGGCAGGATGGCCTGGAACTTGCGGTCGCGGCCCTGCTTGGCCGAGCCGCCTGCGGAGTCACCCTCGACGATGTAGAGTTCGGCCAGCGCCGGGTCGCGTTCCTGGCAGTCCGCCAGCTTCGACGACAGGCCCAGGCCGTCCATCACGCCCTTGCGGCGGGTCAGGTCGCGCGCCTTGCGTGCGGCTTCGCGCGCGCGGGCGGCTTCCACGATCTTGCCGCAGATGATCTTGGCGTCGTTCGGCTTCTCCATCAGGAAGTCGGTCAGCGTCTTCGCCACGATTTCTTCGACCGGGCCGCGCACTTCCGACGACACGAGCTTGTCCTTGGTCTGCGACGAGAACTTCGGCTCGGGCACCTTCACCGACAGCACGCAGGTCAGGCCTTCGCGCATGTCGTCGCCCGAGATTTCGACCTTGGCCTTCTTGGCGAAGTCGTTCTCGTCGATGTACTTGTTGATCACGCGCGTCATCGCCGCACGCAGGCCGGTCAGGTGGGTGCCGCCGTCGCGCTGCGGGATGTTGTTGGTGAAGCACAGCACCTGCTCGTTGTAGGCGTCGTTCCACTGCATCGACACGTCCACCGAGATATTGGTGCCCTGGTCCGACAGGCGATCGCCGGTCGCCTGGAACACGGTCGGGTGCAGGACGGTCTTGGCCTTGTTGATGTACTCCACGAAGCCGCGGGTGCCGCCTTCGAAGGCGAACACTTCTTCCTTGCCGGTGCGCTGGTCGCTCAGCTTGATGTTGACGCCGTTGTTCAGGAAGGACAGTTCGCGGATGCGCTTCGACAGGATCTCGTAGTGGAACTCGACCGTGGTGAAGATTTCCTCGTCGGCCCAGAAGTGCACTTCGGTGCCGCGCTTGTCGGTGTCGCCGATGACCTTCATCGGGGACACTTCGACGCCGTCGACGACCTCGATCAGGCGGTTCAGCGGGACGCCGCGTTCGAATTCCAGCTGGTGCACCTTGCCGTTCTGGCGCACGGTCACGCGCAGCAGCTTCGACAGCGCGTTCACGCAGGACACGCCCACGCCGTGCAGGCCGCCCGACACCTTATAGGCGTTCTGGTTGAACTTGCCGCCGGCGTGCAGCTCGGTCAGCGCGATCTCGGTCGCAGAGCGCTTCGGCTCGTGCTTGTCGTCCATCTTGATGCCGGTCGGGATGCCGCGGCCGTTGTCGGTGATGGAGATCGAATTGTCGGAGTGGATGGTGACGTGGATCTCGGAACAGAAGCCGGCCAGCGCCTCGTCGATCGAGTTGTCCAGCACTTCGAACACCAGGTGGTGCAGGCCGGTTCCGTCCGAGGTGTCGCCAATATACATGCCCGGACGCTTGCGTACCGCTTCCAGGCCTTCCAGGATCTGAATCGAGGAGGCGCCGTATTCATCGCCCTTCGGGGCGGACATTTGAGCTTGGGTATTCTCGGACATGGACTGCTTTCTATAAAACGTTGGATTCAGGTTGCGTGCCCGCTTGAACCCGCAACCTAAAAACACCGTCGTTCCCGCCCTGGGCGGGCCCCTTGGCGGGAATCCAAGTTTCGCAGTTGTGCCACTAACTTGGGTCCCCGCCTGCGCGGGGATGACGGGTTATTACTATTCGTCGTGACCGGTTCCTGTCAGCGCTTAAATACGCATCGGCATGACGACATACTTGAAGTCGCCATTGTCGGGAATCGAAATCAGCGCCGAGGAGTTGGAGTCGCCCAGGGCGATGTTCACCTGGTCGCACTTCAGGTTGTTCAGCACGTCGAGCAGGTAGGTGACGTTGAAACCGATATCGATCGCGTCGCCGCCATAATCGATCTCGAGTTCTTCCACCGCCTCTTCCTGGTCGGCATTGGTCGAGCTGATCTTCATGCTGCCCGGGGTGATGATGCAGCGCACACCCTTGAACTTGTCGCTGGTCATGATCGCGGCGCGCTGCAGCGAACGCAGCAGCTCGTCGCGGCTGATCGTGAAGTCGTTCTTGTAGCCCTTCGGGATCACGCGGGTGTAGTCAGGGAACTTGCCCTCGACCAGCTTCGAGACCAGCTCGATGTCGGCGAAGGTCAGCTTGACCTGCGAAGCCGCGATGTCCAGGCGCACTTCCTCATCGCTTTCTTCCAACAGGCGCTGCAGCTCGATGATGGTCTTGCGCGGAATGATCACTTCCTGGCGCTCGAAGGACTGCTCCGACGCCACCTGGCAGAAGGCCAGGCGGTGGCCGTCGGTCGCCACGGCGATGATGTTGTTACCGTCCAGCACCAGCAGCAGGCCGTTCAGGTAGTAGCGGATGTCCTGCTGGGCCATCGAGAAGTGCACCATGTTGAACAGGTGCTTCAGCGTCTTCTGCGGCAGGGTCACCGAGGCGTTGTAGCTGTCGGCCACCGAGACGGTCGGGAATTCCTCGGCCGCCAGGGTCTGCAGGGCGAAACGCGACTTGCCGCTCTGGACGGCCAGGCGCTTGTTCTGCAGGGTCATGGTCACGTCGCCCGACTCCGGCAGCGCGCGCAGGATGTCCAGCAGCTTGCGCGCGGCTACGGTCGTGCCCGTCACCTCGTCGCCCGAACCGATGTTGGCCAGCGTGGTGATCTGGACTTCGGTGTCGGTCGACAGGAAGGACACGCTTTCGCCGTTCTTGCGAATGAGGATATTGGCCAGAATCGGCATAGTGTGCCGACGCTCGACAATACCACTCACGATCTGCAGTGGCCGGAGAAGCGTATCTCGGGTGGATTTGACCAATTGCATAGTTATCCTCGATCTGAGTTGTTTTCGTGATTTTTGTTGCTATTGCACTATTTTGCCATTGCCCGGGTTAAACACAAACCCCGGGCCAAGGGAGGCGTTTTACCCTTTGAGGGTTTGTTCCAGCACGTGCAGCTCGTGGTTGCACTCGGCATTCTTCTGGCGGTCCTGGGCGATCTTGCGCACCGCATGCAGCACGGTGGTGTGGTCGCGGCCGCCGAACAGCTCGCCGATCTCCGGCAGGCTCTTCTGCGTCAGTTCCTTGGCCAAATACATGGCGATCTGGCGCGGGCGGGCGATGTTCGCAGGACGGCGCTTGGAGTACATGTCCGCGACCTTGATGTTGAAGAAGTCCGCGACCGTCTTCTGGATGTTTTCCACCGAGATCTGGCGGTTCTGCACCGAGAGCAGGTCCTTCAGGGCTTCCTTCACCACGTCGATCGTGATGTCCTTGCCGTGGAAGCGCGAGTACGCCAGGATCTTGCGCAGCGCGCCTTCCAGCTCGCGCACGTTGGAGCGCAGGTGCTTGGCCACGAAGAAGGCCACGTCGTCGTTCAGCGTAACGCCTTCGGACTGCGCCTTCTTGAGCAGGATCGCCACGCGCATCTCGAGTTCCGGCGGCTCGATCGCCACCGTCAGGCCCGAGTCGAAGCGCGAGATCAGGCGGTCGTCCATGCCCGTGATTTCCTTCGGATAGGTATCCGAAGTGATGATGATCTGCTTCTTGGCCGCGATCAGCGCTTCGAACGCATAGAAGAACTCTTCCTGCGTGCGGCTCTTGCCGCCAAAGAATTGAATATCGTCGATCAGCAGCATGTCGAGCGAGTGGTAATAGTGCTTGAAGTCGTCGAAGCCCTTGCGCTGGTAGGCGGTGACGACGTCGCGCACGTACTGCTCGGCGTGGATGTAGCGGATGCGCGCTCCCGGCTGGTCGGCCATGACCTGGTTGCCGATCGCATGGATCAGGTGGGTCTTACCCAGGCCCACGCCGCCGTAGAAGAACAGCGGGTTGTACGAGATGCCCGGGTTGTTGGCGACCTGGATCGCGGCGGCGCGCGCCAGCTGGTTGGCCTTACCGGTCACGAAGCTGTCGAAGGTCAGCTCGGTGTTGATGCGGCTCTGCTCGCGCTTGGGCGAGTTGGCGATGTTCAGGTTCTGGGTCTGGTTATCCGGGACCGGGGCAGGGCGCGGGGCATCCAGGCCCTGGGCGCCGGACGAAGCGGAAACCGCCGGCTTCCTGGCCGGGTTGGTCTTCGGGTCGAGGACGAACTGCACCTCCACCGGCGCTTCCCAGTACTGGGCGGCGAGCTCGGTGATGCGCGTGGCGAACTGCGTCTTCACCCAGTCGAGCTTGAAGCGGTTGGGCGCGGCGATGCGCAGCTTGCCGTCTTCGTAGTCGAGGGCGACCAGCGGTTTGATCCACGCACTGTATTGCTGGGGCGTCAATTCGAGCTCCAGCTGCGCGGAACAGGTCTGCCAAAAGTTTTCCATACTTCGCTAATTGATACGTAACACGCTATTTTACCTGTCTCTTCAATAGTTATCCACAGGTTGTGTCGACTATTTTCAACTGAATGGGGGCTTGGCAGGGCAGCTTTGGGGGAGACGGGGGCTGGTCCACGAAACAACAGCCGCCTTGACAGCTGGGCCGGAACTAGGGTCTAATTCAGGGTTCCCCGCCCGTGCACCCTGTCAAGCTGTCAATAACAGCGGATAGTCCGGGCTAAGAGTATTTGCTGTGGCTGACGCTGGCTTAACATCTGCGAACTGTCATTGGCGCCGAATCCTGACGACGAGACGTCAGACCCGATTTTGCAATTTCTTTTGCTTTAAGCGAGACCACCATGAAACGTACTTACCAACCTTCCGTCGTTCGTCGCAAGCGCACGCACGGCTTCCGCGCACGTATGGCTACCCGTGGTGGCCGTCAGGTTCTGAACGCCCGCCGCGCCAAGGGCCGCAAGCGCCTGGCAGTCGTCTAAGCCGGCACGCCGCAGAGCGACGCGGTTGGCCATGACAAGCGAAGGTTCGCACGACTTCGCGCGCGCTCGGCGCATCGTTAAAACGGATGAATTTTCATCCGTTTTTCGTTTGCGGCCGGCACAAAAATCCGCGCATTTCGTGCTCTACACCCGCCCCAGCACGCTGCCGCATGCGCGGCTGGGCGTCGTTGCGGCCAAGCGTTTCGCACCGCGCGCGGTCACGCGCAATACGATCAAGCGCGTCACCCGCGAACTGTTCCGCACCAGCGAGCTCCAGGCCGTCGACTGCATCGTGCGCCTGTCGCGCCCGGTCAACAGCAAGGACGGCCCGGCCACCACGCGCGCCCTCAAGGCCGCGCTGCGCGCCGAGCTGACGCGCCTGTTCGCTTCGCAGCGCCCGCGCAGGGCTGCCGGCAATCCTTCGACCCCATCATCATGAAGACGCTGCTTGTCTGGTTGCTCCGCGGCTACCAGCTGCTGCTGTCCCCGATGCTCGGGCCGAAATGCCGTTTCTACCCGTCCTGTTCCCATTACGCGATCGAAGCGCTGCGCACCCATGGCGCCGCGCGCGGTTCGCTGCTGGCCGCGCGCCGCGTGTGCCGCTGCCATCCGTGGAATGCGGGTGGCGTCGACCTGGTGCCGCCCGCGCGCGCCAAGGATTCCTCATCAGCCTCCCCAGGCTGTCATCATTCCTGACTAGACCCAATGGATATCAATAAACGTACCGTCCTGTGGATCGTGTTCGCCGTCTCCCTGATTGTTCTCTGGAACAACTGGATGGTGGCTAGCGGTAAACAGTCGCTGTTCTCGCCGGCGCCGCCGGCCAAGGTCGCCCAGCAGCAGCCGGCCAAGCCGTCCGATGTGCCTACCGCCGTGCCGGCCGCCGCCCAGCCGGGCAGCACCGCCGTGCCGGGCGCAGCCGCGCCGGCAGCCGCAACCGCCGCCCCGGCCAGCCAGATCGTCACCGTCACCACCGACGTGGTGAAGGTCAACATCGACAGCACCGGCGGCGTCATCAAGCGCCTCGAATTGCTGCAGTATCCGGACCACACCGACAAGACCAAGAACCAGGTCCTGTTCGACGTCGGCGGCAACAACGTCTACCTGGGCCAGACCGGCCTGATCGGCACTAGTGCCGCCGGCGCCCTGCCGAACCACAATACCGTGTTCACCGTCCGTCCGGGCGTGCGCACGCTCAACGGTGGCAACCAGGTCCAGCTGGTGATGGATGCGGAGCAGGGCGGCGTGCGCCTGACCAAGACCTTCACCTTCCGCAAGGGCGACTACGTGATCGGCATCCGCCACGACGTGACCAACGTCAGCGCCGCGCCGGTCCAGCCTTCGCTCTACCTGCAACTGCAACATGACGGCAACAAGCCGGCCAACGATTCGTGGTTCATGTCGAGCTACACCGGCCCGACCCTGTACACCGAAGCGGACAAGTACCAGAAGCTGACCTTCGAGGAAATCGAGAAGAACAAGGCCGAGCACTCGGCCAAGGCCGACAACGGCTGGGTGGCGATCTCGCAGCACTTCTTCGTCTCGGCCTTCATCCCGGCCGACAAGGTGCAGCGCGACATCTACACCAAGAAGATCGCGACCAACCTGTACGCGATCGGCACCGTGCAGCCGCTGGGCACCGTGGCGCCTGGCGCGACCGTGTCGACCGACACCCGCCTGTACTCGGGCCCGCAGGACGAACAGACCCTGGAAAAGATCACCCCGGGCCTGGAGCTGGTGAAGGACTACGGCATGCTGACCGTGATCGCCAAGCCGATCTTCTGGGTGATGACCCAGCTGCACGCGCTGCTGGGCAACTGGGGCTGGACCATCGTGGCCCTGACCATCCTGATCAAGCTGGCCTTCTTCCCGCTGTCGGCCGCCGGCTACCGCAGCATGGCGAAGATGCGCGTGGTGACGCCGAAGATGCAGGCGATCCGCGAGCGCTACAAGAACGACCCGATGAAGATGCAGCAGGCCACCATGGAGCTGTACAAGACCGAAAAGATCAACCCGCTGGGCGGCTGCCTGCCGATCCTGGTGCAGATGCCGGTGTTCTTCGCCCTGTACTGGGTCCTGCAGGCTTCGGTCGAGATGCGCGGCGCGCCGTGGGTGGGCTGGATCACCGACCTGACCCAGCCGGACCCGTACTTCATCCTGCCGATCCTGTACGCGGTGTCGATGTACATCACCACCAAACTCAACCCGCAGCCGACCGATCCGGTGCAGGCGAAGATGATGCTGTTCATGCCGCTGGCGTTCTCGGTCATCTTCTTCTTCTTCCCGTCGGGTCTGGTGCTGTACTGGGTGGTCAACAACATCCTGTCGATCGCGCAGCAGTGGGTCATTACCAAGAAGTTCGAGACGGCGAAGTAAGTCTTTTGCTCCTCGTGAAAAACCCGCGCTTGGCGCGGGTTTTTTATTGAGCTGACGGTTTGCGAGCAAACTTGGATCCCGGCCTTCGCCGGGACGACGCGCTGAGAGCAGAGGTGCAATCAAGCCAAGTAGCTACTTTAGAACGTCGTTCCGGCGAAGGCCGGAACCCAAGTTTGCCAGCACACCCGTACACCCCGAATCCCTTACAA
>CBIHLT010000156.1:0-12406 GCA_966210615.1 uncultured Massilia sp. | reverse complement strand
AGCGCAGCGGCTCCATCGAGAACACGGCGTCGATGTGGTACTTGTTCTTCTCGCCGCGCGCGAAGCCGTACTGCGCGCGCAGGATCTTGCGCACTTTCTTGAGCAGCGGCTCCTGCTCGGTGCGCGCCAGGTCGCGGATCTCGACCTTGGTCGGATCCAGCTGCCCGCCGGCGCCGCCGATGACCACCAGCGGCATCCTGTTGGCGCTGCACCAGGCGATCAGGGCCGCCTTCGGCTTGACGCTGTCGATGGCGTCGACCACGTAGTCAAAACCCTTGCCCGCGACCATGCTCTCGATATTGTCCGGGTCGATGAAATCCTCGACCAGGGTCACCTTGCAAAACGGATTGATCTCGGCGATGCGGCGCTGGAGGGCCTCGATCTTGGGCAAGCCCACGGTCGAGCTCAGCGCCTGGATCTGGCGGTTGATGTTCGATTCGGCCACGTTGTCGAGGTCGATCAGGGTCAGGTGGCCGACCGCGCTGCGCGCCAGCGCCTCGACGATCCAGGAGCCGACGCCGCCCACGCCGATCACGCAAACGTGCGCCGCGCGGAAACGTTCCAGTGCACGCTCGCCATACAGGCGAGCTATGCCTCCGAAGCGGCGCGCAAAGTCGACTTCCTCTTCCAGTGCTGCCGCGAACTCATGGGTATTGATCGTGTTCATTCTTCCATTTTAACGGACGGAACTTTCGCAACTGCACTAAAATATTTCTCAGTCAATTAAATTCTTTTCGCGTGTCAACAAAAAGCCATATGACCACCCTCCTGCACGACAGCGCTCCCGATTTCGACCAGCCGATCGCGGTCCTCAAGCATTGCCATGGCCGCATCCGCAAGCAGCTGGCGACCCTGGACAAGCTGCTGGTCCACCTGCCGGAATACGGCGCCGACGAGCAGGCGCGCCAGGCCGCCGGCGCTGTGCTGAAGTATTTCGACAAGGCCGCCCACCTGCACCACGAGGACGAAGAGCAGGACCTGATCCCGATGCTGCGCGCCGTGGCCCAGGGCGAGGATGCCGCCACCCTGCAGGCGCTGGCGCCGGTGATCCTGCAGGACCACAAGGACATGGACGCGCTGTGGCAGGACCTGCACGAACAGCTCAGCCTGGTCGCCGAAGGCAGCGCCGCGAGCCTGTCGGCCGGCGCCGTGCAGCGCTTCGTGCAGCGCTACAGCGCGCACATGGAACGCGAGGAAAGCGTGATCGCGCCGATGGCGATGCGCCTGTTCTCGCCGGAGCAGATGACGCGCCTGGGTGCCGCCATGCAGCGCCGCCGCGGCCTGGGCGGCGAAGCGCAGGCCGCGGCGGCGCCCCTGGTGGGCCAGGCGGTGGCCGACCTGCGCAAGGATTACGGCCAGGCAAGCCTGACGGAAGAAGACGTGCTGGACGACCCGATGCTGCAATTCACGCGGTGGTTCGAGCAGGCGCTCAAGGCCGAGGTCAACGAGCCGAATGCGATGTCGGTGGCGACCGTATCAAGCGAAGGCCGCCCGAGTTCGCGTATCGTGCTGGTGAAGCAGTTCGACGCGCGGGGCTTCACCTGGTACACCAACTACGACAGCAAAAAAGCCCAGGATTTGCGCGATAATAAATTTGCAGCATTGTTGTTCTTTTGGAGTGAACTGGAACGCCAGGTGCGCATCGAAGGACGAGTGGAGCGCACCTCGGACGACGAGAGCGACCGGTATTTCCGCAGCCGCCCCCTCAAGAGCCGGCTGTCGGCCATCGCTTCGCACCAAAGCGCCCCGATCGCCAGCCGCGCCGCGCTCGAGGAGAACTACGAAACGGTGGCTCGGCAGGCAGGCGAGGATCCGCCGCGCCCCGCGAACTGGGGCGGTTTCAGGCTGGTTCCCGAACGCATCGAATTCTGGCAAGGCCGGCGCTCGCGCTTCCATGACCGCATCGTGTACGAGCGGCAGGCGGACGGCAGCTGGACGCGCCAGCGTTTGCAACCGTAGGCCGGCAGCAGTCGGGGCCGGCCGCCACTTCGGAGGTGACCGTGTTCGATCAGATCAAGCTCTCGGCCTGGAGCGCAGGCCTGCGCAACAAGCTTTCCCTTCCGCTGCGCGTGGAACTGTGGAACGGCGAGCACATCGAGCTGTCCTCCGAAGTCCCGCGCGTCACCATCCGCGTGCCGGATAAATCGGCGCTGCGCTACCTCACCTCCCCTTCCCTGTACAACCTCGGACGCGCCTACGTGGAAGGCGCGATCGAGGTCAAGGGCCGGGCGGCCGACATCATCGACGTCGGCAATGCCCTGGCCGCCTCCGGCGCCCTCCCCGACAAGCCGCGCAGCCGCCTGGGCGGGTTCAAGATCGGCTCCCAGCACACCCGTGAGAAAGACGCCGAGGCGATCCGCTACCACTACGACGTCTCCAACGAGTTCTACGCGGCCTGGCTCGACCCGAACATGGTGTATTCCTGCGCCTATTTCGAAACCGGCGAGGAAGACCTGGCCACGGCGCAGGAAAAGAAGATCGACCACATCCTGCGCAAGCTCGGCGTGCAGCCTGGCCAGACCCTGCTCGACATCGGCTGCGGCTGGGGCGCGCTGGTGCTGCGCGCGGCCGGGCAGTTCGGCGCGCGCTGCGTGGGGATCACCCTGTCCGAGAACCAGGCGCGCCTGGCGCGCGAGCGCGTCCGCCAGGCCGGGCTGCAGGACCGCATCGAGATCCGTCTGCAGGACTACCGCGACGTCGACGGCCATTTCGACCGCATCACCAGCGTCGGCATGTTCGAGCACGTGGGGGTGCAGCACCTGCAGGACTATTTTGCGCGCGTGTGCCGGCTGCTGGCGCCGGGCGGCGTGGTCATGAACCACGGCATCACCACCACCAACGTCGACAACGGCGCCACGCCGTACGGCGGCGGCCAGTTCATCGACGAATACGTGTTCCCCCACGGCGAGCTGGCCCACCTGTCGACGGTGATCCGCGCCATGCAGGAAGGCGGGCTGGAAGTGCGCGACGTGGAAAACCTGCGCCGCCACTACGCGCGCACCTGCGCGGCCTGGACCGAGAATTTCGAGGGGAATGCGGAGCAGATCCGCAAGCTGACCGATGCGAAGCGCTTCCGCATCTGGCACATCTACCTGGCCGGCTGCGCCTACGCCTTCGCGCATGACCGCATCAGCCTGTACCAGATCGTGTGCGGCAAGGCGGGTGGAAAGCCGGGGGATATACCCTGGTCGCGGCGCTACATGTACGTGTAGCGCCGCAATAGGGCTGACATCGACGTCGTGCCGATATGTTCGCTGCCACCCTATACCAACTCAAGCCTTCAAGCGCTCCGCAAACGTCTTGCGGAACTTCTGCACCTTGGGCGCCACGACGAACGCGCAATATCCCTGCAGCGGATGCTGCGCAAAATAATTCTGGTGATATTCCTCGGCCTTGTACCAGGTTTCCTGCGGCACGATCTGGGTCACGATAGGCGCGTCCCACACCGCCGCCATCTCGGCCATCACCTTGCGCGCGGTGGTTTCCTGTTCGGGCGAGGTGAAGAAGATCGCCGACCGGTACTGCGTGCCGACGTCGTTGCCCTGCCGGTCCGGCGTGGTCGGATCGTGGATCGTGAAGAAAATCTCCAGGATGTCGCGATAGGAAATCACCGACGGGTCGAATTCCAGGCGCACGACTTCGGCATGGCCGGTCTGCCCGGTACATACCTGCTCATAGGTCGGATTCAGCACCTGCCCGCCCATGTAGCCCGATTCCACGCGCGTCACGCCGCGCACTTCGAGGTAAACCGCTTCCAGGCACCAGAAGCATCCGCCGCCCAGGATGGCGACCTCGGTTCCCGTTTGCTCATTCATAGCTCACCTTTTTGCGCTGACATTATCGACAGCTCTTAATGTAACGCAAAGCAGCTGACCCTGCAGAGTGCCCGTCGCGCGCGCGACGCAGGGAATGCCGACCTTACTCCGGAACCATGACCTGAGGCATTTTGTTGTCCCGAAACGGGGTTGCGCGGCAAGAGATGCCCCGGCAATGGCATAATGGCGCCAACATCCAAGGCACCAATGAATACACGCTCCCCCCGCGCGGCCACGCGCGGCTTCGATTCGACGCATTTCCGTCACGCACTGTCGCAGTTCGCCACCGGTGTCACCGTCATTACGACGCGCCTGGAGGACGGCAGTTTCCGTGGCCTGACCGCCAGCTCCTTCAATTCGGTCTCGCTGGAGCCGCCGCTCGTCCTGTGGAGCCTGGGCGCGGGCGCCAACAGCCTGCCCATCTTCAGCGGCAATTCCCACTACGTCATCAACATCCTCTCGGCCGGCCAGGAAGAGCTGGCGATGCGCTTCTCGCGCCGCCGCGACAATCCCTTCGAAGACGTCGAGTACGAGCTGTCGCGCACCGGCCAGCCCATCCTGAAAGGCGTGTCGGCCTGGTTCGAATGCCACAACCGCAGCCGCTATCCCGAAGGCGACCACGTCATCTTCGTGGGCGAGGTCGAGGAATGCCAGGTCCATCCCCAGCCCTCGCTGATCTTTCACGGCGGCAAATTCGGCGTCACCCCGCACCGCTGAACCGCTACCCGGCCGGGGTTGCTAGCCGGACAAATCTAAAAAATACTGTCGCACTTTGAAAAGATGCGAACGCGCCGCCTTCCCTATAATGGTCAGGTTAGGCGTGACTCGTCCCGCATTCGACCAAGAACCCAGAGACAGGATGTTGCAATGAACCATTCCGATTCGCCCAAAAAAGCCAAACCCCAGTTCCACTGGGACGATCCCCTGCTCCTGAACAGCCAGCTGACCGACGACGAGCGCATGGTGCGCGACGCCGCGGCCGCCTACTGCCAGGACAAGCTGAAGCCGCGCATCCTGGAAGCCTTCCGTCACGAGCAGATGGACACCTCGATCTTCCGCGAAATGGGCGAACTCGGCCTGCTCGGCCCGACGATTCCGGAACAGTACGGCGGTCCGGGCCTGAACTACGTCGCCTACGGCCTGATCGCGCGCGAAGTCGAGCGCGTCGACTCGGGCTACCGTTCGATGATGAGCGTGCAGTCCTCGCTGGTGATGGTCCCGATCTACGAGTTCGGCAACGAGGAAACCAGGCAGAAATACCTGCCCAGGCTGGCCACCGGCGAATGGATCGGCTGCTTCGGCCTGACCGAGCCGAACCACGGTTCCGACCCGGCCTCGATGGTCACCCGCGCCCGCAAGGTCGAGGGCGGCTACTCGCTGACCGGCTCCAAGATGTGGATCACCAACTCGCCGGTCGCCGACGTGTTCGTGGTCTGGGCCAAGGACGACGAAGGCGCGATCCGCGGCTTCGTGCTGGAAAAGGGCTGGAAAGGCCTGTCGGCCCCGGCCATCCACGGCAAGTTCGGCCTGCGCGCCTCGATCACCGGCGAAATCGTCATGGACGAAGTGTTCTGCCCGGAAGAGAACGCCTTCCCGGAAGTGCGCGGCCTGAAGGGTCCGTTCACCTGCCTGAACTCGGCCCGCTACGGCATCGCCTGGGGCGCGTTGGGCGCGGCCGAAGACTGCTGGCACACCGCGCGCCAGTACACCATGGACCGCCAGCAGTTCGGCAAGCCGCTCGCCGCCAACCAGCTGGTGCAGAAGAAGCTGGCCGACATGCAGACCGAGATCACCCTCGGCCTGCAGGGCTGCCTGCGGCTGGGCCGCATGAAGGACGAAGGCAGCGCCGCCGTCGAGATCACTTCGATCATGAAGCGCAACTCCTGCGGCAAGTCGCTGGACATCGCCCGCGTCGCGCGCGACATGCTGGGCGGTAACGGCATCTCCGACGAGTTCGGCATCATCCGCCACATGGTCAACCTCGAGGTGGTCAACACCTACGAAGGCACGCACGACATCCACGCGCTGATCCTCGGACGCGCACAGACCGGCATCGCCGCGTTCTGATTTTCTCCCGGCGCAACCGGCTGCCGCGGCGGCCGGTTGTGACCGATCACCGCCTGTGGCGCCGGGCGCCGGATTGTGCTCCACGATCCAGGCGCCCACATCATCCCGCACGACAAGCACATGCATACCTGTTTCCCGCACGGGAGTGGAGTTGCGTTGCACATGGGAAACGGAAAGCCGCGTGGCGAAGCAGCGCCGGGCGCTGCCAACTGCTGCGCTCACCCGACATTTCTTTACGATTTTCAATCGCGCGCGTTGCATTGTCTGTCTTTTGAGCTACCATCGGTTATTCGTTCTCCATAACCCGGCTGTTTCAATTTTTTACTGTCCGCGACACATGATGAACGCTCTTTCGGCTCTGGATCAGACTGCTTCAGATAGTGCGCACTTACTGTCGCTTGAACTGCTGTTGAGTAATCTTCCCGGCGCCGCCTACCGTTGTCGCAACGACGGCGAGTGGACGATGGAGTTCATCAGTGACGGCGTGGAAAAGCTCACCGGCTACACCGCTGCAAGTTTCATGGCCAAGCCCGGCCTGTCCTTCGCCAGCATCATCCACCCCGATGACCGCGCCGGGGTACAGCGCACCATCGCCGCCGCCCTCGCCGAGGACCGCCATTTCCAGCTGACCTACCGGATCCGCTGCGCCTGCGGATCCGAAAAATGGGTATGCGAACAAGGCGCGCTCAGTCCGGACGGCGACGGCAGCACCCTGGAAGGCTTCATGACCGACTTCACACGCATCAAGGAAGCGGACATGATGGTGATGGAGCAGGCTTCCTTCCTGCAGCGCGCGCGCGACGCGATCATCGCCATCGACATGCATTCGCGCATCACCTACTGGAACCACGGCGCCGAGCGCCTGTACGGCTGGAGCGCGCACGAGGCGCGCGGCAATCGTTTCTGCGAGCTGCTGTGCGACGACATGGCCGCCTACCAGAGCGCCTACGAGCACACCCTGTCCGATGGCGAGTGGTCCGGCGAGCTGACCCACGTGCGCAGCGACGGCTCCCAGGTCGAGACCGACACCCGCTGGACCCTGCTGGCTCCGGACGACGCCTTCGGCGCCAGCCAGAAGATCCTGGTGATCGGCACCGACATCAGCGAGCGCAAGCACAACGAGGCCAAGATCTTCCGTCTTGCCTTCTTCGACCCGCTGACCGACCTGCCGAACCGCGCCAACCTGCTCGACCACCTGCGCCGCGCCCTGCTCGGCAGCGCGCGCACGCGCAAGTGCGGGGCGCTGATGTTCTGCGACCTGGACAACTTCAAGTTCCTCAACGACACCCAGGGCCACGCGGCCGGCGACATGCTGCTGCAGGCGGTGGCGCGGCGCCTGGAGCACTGCGTGCGCGAGGCCGACATGGTGGCGCGCCTGGGCGGGGACGAGTTCGTGATCCTGATCCAGCCGCTGGAGGATACGCGCGAAGCCGCGGCGGCCCAAGCCGAGACGGTGGCGGCCAAGGTGGTGGCGGCGATGGCCGCGCCATTCCAGCTCGGCGAGCTGAACTACACGCTGTCGGTCAGCGTCGGCGTGGCCACCATGTGCGGCACCTCCGACACGGTGGAATCGACCCTGCGCCAGGCGGACGCCGCGATGTACCAGGCCAAGGCCTCGGGGCGCAATACCTTCCGCTTCCACGACCCGGCCGTGCAGGCGGCCTGGTCGGCGCGGGCCCAGCTCGAGAACGGGCTGCGCCGGGCGCTGCGCAACAACGAATTCATGCTGTATTACCAGCCCCAGCTCGACCGTGCCGGCCATGTGATCGGGGCCGAAGCCCTGCTGCGCTGGCGCCTGCCGAATGGGAAAATCCTCTATCCGGCCGAGTTCATCCGTGCGGCCGAGGAAAGCGGACTGATCGTCGACATCGGCCGCTGGACCCTGCGCACCGCCTGCGCCGAGCTGGCGCGCTGGCAGAGCGCGCCGGAGACGGCGGGGCTGACCATGTCGGTCAACGTCAGCGCGCGCCAGTTCACCGAGCCGGACTTCGTGCCCATGCTGCAGCGGATCTTCGAGCACACCGGGGTGCAGCCGTCGAGCCTGAAGCTGGAGCTGACCGAAAGCCTGGTGGTGAGCGACTTCACCCAGACCGCGCACACCATGGCCACGCTCAAGCGGCGCGGGCTGTCGTTCTCGCTGGACGATTTCGGCACCGGCTATTCCTCGCTGGCCTACCTGCGCAAGCTGCCGCTGGACCAGCTCAAGATCGACCACAGCTTCATGCGCGACGTGCTGACCGACCAGAACGATGCCTCGATCGTGCGCTCGATCATTGCGCTGGGGGACAGCCTGGGGCTGCAGGTGATCGCGGAAGGGGTGGAGACGCCGGGGCAGCGGCAGTTCCTGTCGGATGCGGGGTGCCATATCTACCAGGGGCACCTGTACCAGCAGGCCTTGAGTGCGGAGCAGTTCACGCAGTATGCGCGGAGTTTGCACTAAAAGCTGCTGTCACTCGATGCACGCAAACTTGGATTCCTCGCATAGACTCAGCTCTCGCAGCACCAATAAAAAACCCGCCGAAGCGGGTTTTTCTTTAAGAACTTGCAGCGGTCAGAACTTGTAACCCAGCGCCACCACCACCGACACCGGATCCAGCTTCATCGCCTGGGTCTGGCCCGTCGAGAAGCTCACATTGGTGCGCAGGCGCGCCTTGTTGACCGTCACGTCCGCAAACCAGCGCTCGTTGAAGTTCATCGCCACGCCAGCCTGCACGGTGTAGGTGAACTTGTTGTCGATGCTGAAGGTCGTCGGCGTGGTGCTGCCCGGGTTGGTCACCGCGGTCATCTTGAACGAGCCGCGCTCCTTCATGAAGTAAGCATAGGTCGCGCCCAGGCCCACGAAAGGACGGAAGGTCGCGCTCGGCTCGAAGAAACGGTACTGCAGGAACAGGGTCGGCGGCAGCGCCTCGACCGTCCCCAGCTCGCCGGTGCCGGCGATCGCGCCCGCGCCGAAGATCTTGTGCTTGTAAGGGGTGCCCAGCGCCAGCTCGGTCGAGATGTTGTCGGTCAGGCCGTAGGCGAAGATCAGCACCGGCTGCATGTCGCTGCCAACGTCGGCCTTGGTGCCCGGCAGGGCCGGTGCGCTGATGTCGCCGCTCTCGACCTTCGGGGTCAGCTCGTTGACACCGAACTTGACGGTCAACTGGCCCTTGGACTGGGCCGACGCGGTCGAAGCGCATGCCAGCGCGGCAGCCACACCCAGCATCGTCACGACGCTCTTGAAACGTACTTTCATTTTTTCTCCTGGTTCTTATGTGATGGCCCGCCGCACCTGCTCGATGCGGGGCGGGCCTGCCGCAGCCTTACAGCCAGCCCTTCACAGCCATGTCCTTCAGGACGTAGCGTGCGATCAGGTTGTTCTCGAACGGGGTCGGGTGGACCGTGTCGGCAAACATGTAATGGCTCACATCGCCCGCGACCGTGTTGCTGGCGGTGCAGACCAGGGAGGTCGAGCCCAGCGGGTTCGCGCCGCAGGCGGGAGCGCTGGTGTTGGTCAGGCCGTACGGGGCCGGGTTCTTCACCTGGTCGTTGGAGACCCAGTACAGATCGACGTAGAGGATGCGCGGATCGTCGGCGCCCAGGCCGGTCTTCAGCTGGGTGTTGAAGGCGTTGATCATGGCGGTCACCAGTTGCTGGATCTCGACCGGACGCGATTTCGCGGCCGGGGTGCTGGCCACGTCGGGGAGGTTGGCCACGACCACGTACTTCGCGCCCTTGCCGACCAGTTCGTTGCGCACCAGTGCAGCCATGGTGGCGCCTGCGGTGCCGAGCTCGGTCACCATGCGGGTGGCGTTGGCGCTTGCGTAGTCGCCGGCGGCCTTGGTGCCGGCGGCGGTCCCGTCGGCCTGGGCTTTGGTGACCATCGGGCCGTACACGGCCGGCGAAGCGACCGCCTGGTTGCCCGGCTGGGTGGCGGCTGCCGTGACGGCGGCCTGCACCACGCTGGCGTCGGTCTTGCCCGGACGTGCGTTTTCGGTGGCGATCGCTGCGCCGATGGCCTGGGCCGCGGTCTGCGGATTGGTCGCGCCGGCCGCCAGCTGCATGGTCAGCGAGGTGGCGAAGGCTTGCGCGCCGGCGGTGGTGCCGGCGGTCTGGATCGCGGCCATCTGCATCAGCACGTCGTTACCGCCGGACAGGACGGTCACCAGTTCGGTGCCGGTGAACTTGCCGCCGGTCTTGGCCAGGTGATTGGCGATCTGGTTGGTGAGCGGCAGGGTCATCTCGCCGATCGGCGAGCCGGTCGCCTTGTTGCCCGGGCCGACCGGGTTGGCGACGCGCGAGCCGCCCTGGGCATAGTTGAAGCAGTTCGCGTGGTTCGTGATCGGTACGCTGAAGCCCAGGCTCGCATCGCCTTCCAGGCCGGTCTGGGCGGCGCAAGGCGCCGGCAGGCCCAGTTGGGCGGCCATGAAGTCGAGCCAGATCTTGCCGGTCAGGTCGGGGTTGGTGCTGGTGCTGTCGCCATTGATGGTGAACTTGCCGCCGCCCGCGGCCTTGACTGCGCCTACCGAATACGTGCCCACGTCCGACAGGCTGTCGCCGAACGACACTTGCTGGCTGAAAGTGGTCTTCTGGGTTTGGTCGCCGCCGGCCGGGCTGGTACCGCCACAGGCCGCCAGCAACGCTGCCGACAACAGGGCAAGCGCGAGTTTGGTTTGACGCATTGTGTCTCCTAACGATGGTTATTGTGAAACGAACGCCCGTGCTATTCGTATCACAACTAATATGCCAGTGTTCAGTTCGCTTGTATAGCGAAATCATTGCAATTTCGTAATTTTTGCAACCCCGCCCCATAGGCGGCGGAAGCGGCAAAAAGGGAGGCGATTATAGCGTTCTCATGCGTAGCCGAAAAAGCGCTTTTCGCACGTGTGTGCCGTCAAGACAGGGCGGTTCAGGCCCTATCTTGAGGATGTTTGATTCAGCTCAAGCTTGCGGTTGGCGGTTGAGCAGGCCGTGCACGATGCCGGTGGAGCCGTGGGCCGCGCGGCGCAGGCGGTCGTTCACGCCCAGCCACGGACCGTCCTTCGGCGGCGCCTCGACCAGGATGACATCGGCGCCCTCCCCGTCCATCGCGCGCAGCGCCGCATACAGCGCGTGGGCGAAGCCGTCCGGCGTGGCCGGCAGGCGCAGCGCCGCGTGGGTCGGCGGCATGTCGGTGTAGTGGACCAGCGCCACCTTGCGGCCGGCCTGGGCCAGGTCCGCCAGCGTGGCGCGCAAGGTGGCGCTGTCCTGCATCGCCACCGGAGTGTGCGGGGCATAATGCGACTCCAGCGTACCCGAGGCGCGCGGCGCGGCCGCGTCGGGAGCGGCCGGCAGCTGGTCGATCACGGCGGCGATCGCTTCCGCGCTGATGTGGCCGGGGCGCAGCAGCACCGGGCCGTGGGTCGCCAGGCGGGACAGGTCGACGATGGTCGATTCGATGCCCACCTGGGAAGCGCCGCCGTCCAGCACCAGGGCCACCGAGCCGTCGGCGCCGAACTCGTCGCGCACGTGCTGGGCCAGGGTCGGGCTGACGTGGCCGAACTTGTTGGCCGAAGGCGCAGCCACGCCGCCGCGGCCGCCCTTGAAGGCGCGCAGCAGCGCGATCGCCACCGGATGCGAAGGGCAGCGCAGGCCGACCGTGTCCTGGCCGCCGCTGACGGCGTCCGGGATATTCGGGGCGCGCTTGAGGATCATGGTCAGCGGGCCGGGCCAGAAGGCCTCGGCCAGCGCATGGGCTTCCTGCGGGATCCCGCTGGCCCAGTAATCGAGCGGCGCGCCCGGCGCCAGGTGCACGATGACCGGGTGGTCCTGCGGACGGCCCTTGGCGGCGTAGATGGCCGCCACGGCCGCCGGGTTTTCGGCATCCGCGCCGAGGCCGTACACGGTCTCGGTCGGGAAAGCGACCAGCGCGCCCTGCTCGAGGGCGCGCACGGCCGCGTCGATCGCGGCCTGGCCGGGAGTGTGCTCCGCCATCGTCACTCCGGGATGCCCAGGATGAGGCAAGCCTGGCGCAGGCTGTCCTGCGCTTGCGCCAGGGTCGGCGCGACGAAAGTCACGTGGCCCATCTTGCGGCCGCGGCGCGGATCGTCCTTGCCATACAGGTGCAGGTTGGCGCCCGGCAGCGCCAGCACCTTGTCCCAGGCCGGTTCGCGTGCCTCGCTTGCGTCACCCGCGCTGCCCTCGTCGAACCAGACGTCGCCCAGGATGTTGAGCATCACGGCTGGGGAATGCTGGCGCACGTCGCCCAGCGGCAGGCGCGCCATCGCGCGCACCTGCTGCGCGAACTGGCTGGTGATGCAGGCGTCGATGGTGTAGTGGCCGCTGTTGTGCGGACGCGGCGCCATCTCGTTGACCACCAGGCTGCCGTCCTCCAGCACGAAGAACTCGATGCACAGCACGCCCACGTAGCCCAGCTGGGCGACGATGGCGCGCGCCGCGTCCTGGGCCTGCTGCGCGCAAGCCTCGGACACGTTCGGTCCCGGCACGGTGGTGGTGAACAGGATGCCGTCGCGGTGCACGTTCTCGGCGATCGGGTAGACCACCGA
>CBIHLT010000155.1:0-12603 GCA_966210615.1 uncultured Massilia sp. | reverse complement strand
CGCTGACTTGATCGTGTAGTCGCCATTACACAGTTGCGTAATCGCTTCGCCGCCAATGTCGACTTGGGCGCCTTTGGCCACGAGCCGTACTTTTGGAGCCTGCAAGACAATTTCCTCGGCCGCGCTCAGAACAATGCGCTTTGCCGAAGTCAGCTCAATGTCCTCTTTATGCGTTTGCAGCTCGACTTTTCCGGAAGCTGCGATTAGCTTGATTCCCAATTTGTGCGCGAAAATGCTGACGACTCTAGCAGCACGCACCAGAAAATCCTTGCCGGTGGTGACTTGCGTGTTGCCGACGCTGATCAAGTCAGTCTGGGTTTGCGCGCCTAACAGCAGATTGTCGTGACTGTTGACGGAGGCCCCCGCGGGAGCGCTGACGGCAACTATAGGAGACCCGCCTCCAGTACCGTTCGCGTCCACGTTCGACGTCGCGTCCCACGTTTGCAGACGCTGAATCAGACCATCCAACTTTGATGGCTCGGTCGCATCGGCATGATGTTTCTCTGATAACTCCGAAAGCTGTTGCTGCACGCTTTGGAGTACCTTAGTCAGATCAACTAATGCGTCGCGTTGCAGCATCTCGCCGTGGGCGCGATCCTGGGCATCCGCGCTGATGAGTACCCCACCCTTGCCTCGAATTGCGACTGCTTGATCAGAACGCAATTCTGCACCTTCGCCACGCGCTTTCCCGCCACCATCAATGCGAGGACGTGTGAGCCACCCAAGATTGAGTTCACTGTGGCCGTGTTCGCTAGCCAACTGGGCGCTGATTTGCCCGGGGGTGTCGTCCAGCCGTAACTGGTTATATCGTATTCCTCTAATTTCTTTGCTTTTGATCCCGGCCAGGAAGCGGTTTCCGGGCAGTTCTCCTATGTGACTGAATGCCGGCGGTGGCGTCGCACCATAGACGCGTGCCACCACTACTGGCTTATCGGGATCACCGCCAAGAAAGTCGACAAGTACCTCATCGCCGACGCGAGGAAGACTGATACTCCCCCAGCGATCGCTGGCCCAATGGCTCGCGACCCTCACCCAAGCGGAATCGGCGCCGGTATTGGACGCACCCGCACCGTTCGCATGGTCCTGTTCGCGGGTACCGAGAAAGCGCAACTTGACTCGTCCCAGCACATCGCAGTGCACTTCTTCTCCTGGGGGGCCGACCACAATGGCGCTCTGTAAAGTAACGCGTGGGAGGTCAGTGCGGGGATCAAAGTCTGGGACAATCGGAACTCCGCGCCGGATGCAGGTGAATCGGTTCGTGTATTTCATCCCGCGCTGCTCGCTGGCTGAACGCAATTCTGCGAAAACGGGAGCCAAGTGCCAGCGGTTCGATGCGAACAAGCGGTGGACCTTGTCCTCGATTGTTTTGGGAAGATTGTTCTCTGCACTCAGCGACAATTCGGTCAAGACAAACTCGCGCTCACTGCCAGGATGGGTGTCGATTTCCGGATGGCCGGTAAGACGTATCCATTCACCCACGCAAAGATCGCGCACACCACTCTCGGCGTGAAAACACTTTGCTTCATATTCCTGCCGCTGCATGCGGAGCTCACCCAAGCGACGATAATCCTGCGTGTCATCGCCAGCGTGTGGAGAATCGACGATATAGTCCTCGAGACTGAAGGCAAACTGATTGCCGGTTTCTCCTTGCTCCATGATGGTGGGAACTTGTGTCGACATCATGCTGCCTCTACGGTAGTCCCAGCTTTGTCGCATGATGCTGCCCGCCTTAAGTGTGCGTGCGGCGCTCCAGCTAAACACGCTGTCCACCGTTTGCGTGGCGGTATCGCAACGAAAGCGAACTGTCCCAGCAGGGTTTTGCCTTAGGAGATTTGATCTGTCGAATAGCACTAGCGTGTGTGCCGGTGTTTTGCTGCTGCTCAGCGCGCTGGCTTCTCCAGGGCGGATGAACCAGGATATCCCTCGACGCTTCCAAAGGCGCCGCAAAAATCCAGCGTCCGATTCGTTGTGTTGCATGATGAATTCACGCTGCGGGTAATCATTTGCGATCCCCGACATGTCGGTCTGGAAGGCTTTTGCGAGAATCGGGTTCGCTGCGCGCCATTCTGCTAGTAATGCAGCGGAAAGTTCGACTTCGTTTGTGTTGCGGAAGACCCGACTATTTGTGCGTTGTTCCATCAATGCCAATGCATCGCGTACAACGAGCTGATAGGTTGCCAAGCCACCGTCACTCTTTCCCGATGCGGCTTGCGCGACAATCCCGCAGACGGAGCGCAGTTCACCTGCAGCGGTGACAAACTGGAGTTCGATGGGTAAGGCGACAAACTCTTTCAGTGGTAACTGGGCATTCAGTGAAACACACAGAAGCCGGTACTCGATACCGCCGCAAAGTGCTTCATGTCCAGCGACGCTTTTAACGAGGAGCACATCGTCGAATACCCTTTGCGCACCCGACAACCTTAGCCGTATAGGGCGATTTGCCTCGCTAAGTCCCGAAAACAAACCTGCCAACTCCTGTAAGTTCATCGACATGCCTCTTTCTTTGAAAAGTGGCCGATGACTGGATGCATCATCCAATGATCAGTATTCACAGAGAAAGAATTGTATTTATGCATCTTTAGATAGCATTTGAGCTTGCTCACAAGATGCACGTCTGGCGATGTCCCGTTAGCGATCGGGCTCAGCTCATCAGAAGAGCTACGGCTAGGTGGAGAGCTTCCCCGGCAACAATACCTGGTAAGGGGAGATAGGGATGAGGATGTAAAAGTCCACGTGAACTGACGCACAAAGCGATACAGTGCAAAGATCTAAGAAATGCATCGAGGCTATAAACGACAATGCCCGCACGAGGCGGGCATCGATAGAGAGCGCCTGAAAAATCAGGCGTCCGGCAGCACAACGTTCACATCGAGCACTTCCAGGTTCCCCTGGCGGTCGAGCGAGATCTTGATGTCGTCCGGGTTGACCTTGGTGTACTTCGAAATCACCTCGATCAGCTCACGGTGCAGGGCCGGCAGGAAATCCGGACCGGTGCGGCTGCTGCGTTCGCGTGCGATGATGATCTGCAGGCGTTCCTTGGCGGCTGTCGCGCTCTTCTTTTTTTCCGGGAAGAGGAAATTAAGCAGCGGCATATCACTTGGCTCCGAAAATGCGCTGGAACAGGCCCGGCTTCTCGTAGTTCGTGAAGCGCAGCGGACGTTCCTCGCCCAGGAAACGGGAAACGACGTCTTCGTAGGCATCGGCCACGTCGGTGCCCTTGAAATGGATCGCCGGGTTACCCTGGTTCGAGGCGTGCAGCACCGATTCCGATTCCGGAATGATGCCGATCAGCGGGATGCGCAGGATTTCCTGCACGTCCTGATAGGACAGCATTTCGTCGGCTTCGACGCGCTTCGGCGAGTAGCGGGTGATCAGGAGGTGTTCCTTGACCGGCTCCGAACCGCTCTGGGCGCGGCGCGACTTGGCCTGCAGGATGCCCAGGATGCGGTCCGAGTCGCGCACCGAAGACACTTCCGGGTTGGTCACGACGATCGCCTCGTCGGCGAAGGTCAGGGCCATCAGGGCGCCGTGCTCGATGCCGGCCGGGGAATCGCAGATGATGAAGTCGAAGCCCATCTTGACCATCTCGTTCAGCACGGTCTCGACGCCTTCTTCGCTCAACGCGTCCTTGTCGCGGGTTTGCGAGGCCGGCAGGATGAACAGGTTGTCGCAGTGCTTGTCCTTGATCAGCGCCTGGTTCAGGGTCGCCTCGCCATTGATCACGTTGATCAGGTCGTACACCACGCGGCGTTCGCAACCCATGATCAGGTCGAGGTTACGCAGGCCGACGTCGAAGTCGATGACCGCGGTCTTGTAGCCGCGCATGGCCAGCCCGGTCGAGAAGCTCGCGCTCGAGGTCGTCTTGCCGACACCGCCCTTACCGGACGTCACAACAATAATTCTTGCCACAAAAAAGTCCTTTTCAATATCTGTGAGTTCGGGATTCAGGCGCGCGGCGATGCCGGGCCCAGCGACTGGATGTCGATCCGGTCGCCGACCAGCCGGACCTGGGCCGGCTGGCGCGCCTGGTTGTTCGGGAATCCTTCGTCGAAGGTGCGGTAGACCCCCGCGATCGACACCAGCTCGGGCTGCATCGTCAGGGCGAAGATGCGCGCTCCGGCGTCGCCCGACGCGCCCGCCAGCGCACGGCCGTTGAGCGGCGCATACACGTGGATGCTGCCGTCGGCGATGATTTCCGCGCCGTTGTTGACCACCGCCGTGATGATCAGGTCGCTGCCGCGCGCATAGATGCGCTGGCCGGCCCGCACCGGGGTGTCGATGATCATGGCCGTCGGCGCGGGCGCCGGGACGGCCGCAGGAGCAGGCGCGGGTTCGGCTGCCGGCGCCGTTACCGGTACCGATACAGGAGCCGGGGCAGGCCCGGCGCTCTCCGGCGCGCGCGCGCCGCTCGAGCCGTCGTCCAGGGCCAGGCCGTGGGCACGGATCGCCTCGGCCATCGCCGGGCTCGCGCCGCGCACCGCCACGGCGTTGAGCCGGTATTTCTTGAGCAGGGCCACCAGGGCCGGCCAGTCGATGGCCGGCGTCTCGTGCGCGATCGCCGCCACGTCGATCACCGCGAACTCGTCCTCGAAGAAGTCGGACACGCCGCCGGTCATCTGGGTCAGGGCCGCATCGATGGCCACCGGATCGGCCGAGTGCAGGATCGTCGAGATGGCGACGACCGTGGAGATCTTGATTTCGATGGGCAGCGTGGTTTTCGGCATAAAACGGGAGTGGTTGGCGTTGCGCTCGTGCATTCTACTGTGAAATTTACAGAAAAGGTCGTCGCGGATAAATGATTCTTAGTGGAAATTGATGCTTTGCCAAACCCGAAAAATTAAGTCGCGCCATAGGTCGAAAGGTGGTTCTCCAGCGGTTGTATTCTGTGAATAAGCTGATAAGATTGATTTTGCTCAAACTAGGGCACAGCACCGTACGTAATATGCTTGGGTTTCGCAACCCCGGCGCCAATCAAGGGATGCCGGCGGCATTCTGCCGCCGTCTCGACAAATCCGGCCTGAACGGGCCGGCAGAACGGAGATCGATATGGAAGACGTAGTCATCGTGGCCGCTGGCCGCACCGCCGTCGGCAAGTTCGGCGGCACGCTTGCCAAGATCCCCGCCGCCGAACTCGGCGCGCACGTGATCCGCCACCTCCTGGGCAAGACGGGCATCGATCCCGCGACCATCAGCGAGGTCATCATGGGCCAGGTGCTCACCGCCGGGGTGGGCCAGAACCCGGCCCGCCAGGCCACCATCAAGGCCGGCTTGCCCAACACGGTACCTGCCAGCACCATCAACCAGGTCTGCGGCAGCGGCCTCAAGGCCACCCATCTGGCCACCCAGGCGATCCGCTGCGGCGACGCCTCGATCGTCATCGCAGGCGGCCAGGAAAACATGAGCGCCGCCCCGCACGTGCTCAACGGCTCGCGCGACGGTTTCCGCATGGGCGACATCAAGATGACCGACACCATGATCGTGGACGGCCTGTGGGATGCCTACAACCAGTACCACATGGGCGTCACGGCCGAGAACGTCGCGCGCAAGCACGAGGTCTCGCGCGCCGAGCAGGACGAATTCGCGCTGCAGTCGCAGCTCAAGGCCGAGGCCGCCCAGAAGGAAGGCCGCTTCAAGGACGAGATCATCCCGATCGAGATCCCGTCCAAGAAGGGCGCGATCGTGTTCGACAGCGACGAATACCCGAAGCACGGCACCACCCTGGAAGCGCTGGCCAGCCTGCGTCCGGCCTTCAACAAGGAAGGCAGCGTCACCGCCGGCAACGCGTCCGGCCTGAACGACGGCGCGGCCGCCGTGATCATGATGAGCGCCTCGAAGGCACGCGAACTGGGCCTGACCCCGCTGGCGCGCATCAAGGCATATGCCTCGACCGGCATCGACCCGACCGTCATGGGCATGGGACCGGTCACGGCTTCGCGCCTGTGCCTCGAGAAGGCCGGCTGGCGCCACGAGGATGTGGATTTGATGGAAATTAACGAGGCGTTCGCCGCCCAGGCCATTGCCGTCAACAAGGAAATGGGCTGGGATACCTCGAAGATCAATGTCAACGGCGGCGCGATCGCGCTGGGCCACCCGATCGGTGCGTCCGGCTGCCGCGTCCTGGTCACCCTGCTGCACGAAATGGTCCGGCGCGATGCCAAGCGCGGCTTGGCCAGCCTGTGCATCGGCGGCGGCATGGGCGTGGCGCTGGCAGTCGAACGCGACTGACAGGCGATCCATATAACAGGGATGTTAGGGAAGTGACGAATACCAACACTGGAGAGAACAATGGCTAGAGTAGCATTAGTAACGGGCGGCATGGGCGGCCTGGGCGAAGCGGTGTGCATCAAACTGGCCGCGCTGGGATACACGGTCGTCACTACTTTTTCGCCGGGTAACAAGAAGGTCGACGGCTGGCTCAGCAGCATGCGCGAGCAGGGCTACGACTTCAAGGCCTACGCCTGCGACGTGTCGGACTACGACTCGGCCCAGGATTGCGTGCGCCAGGTGGTGCAGGACATCGGCCCGGTCGACGTGCTGGTCAATAATGCCGGCATCACCCGCGACATGACCTTCAAGAAGATGGACAAGGTGAATTGGGACGCGGTCATGAAGACCAACCTGGACTCGGTCTTCAACATGACCAAGCCGGTCTGCGACAGCATGGTCGAGCGCGGCTGGGGCCGCATCATCAACATCTCGTCGGTGAACGGCCAGAAGGGCGCCTTCGGCCAGACCAACTATTCGGCGGCCAAGGCCGGCATGCACGGCTTCACCAAGGCGCTGGCGCTGGAAGTGGCGCGCAAGGGCGTGACCGTCAACACCATCTCGCCGGGCTACATCGGCACCAAGATGGTGATGGACATCCCGAGCGAAGTCCTGGAGACCAAGATCATCCCTCAGATCCCGATGGGACGCCTGGGCAAGCCGGAAGAGGTGGCCGGCCTGGTCGCCTACCTGTCCTCGGACGAAGCGGCCTTCGTCACCGGCGCCAACATCGCGATCAACGGCGGCCAGCACATGTATTGATCCGCATGGCTTGATCACACCGATCTGCGCTTGCGCTCTCGGCCCGGTCCAGCAATGGCCGGGCTTTTTTTTGCTCCGCCGTTCCCGGCCAGGCCTCCACAGGTGCAAGACCCCGCATCCTTGATGCCGCATGATGCCGCCGCCATTTACAATGGCATGGTATCCACCCTGGCATGAAGAGGAATCCGATGTCTACCTTGCCGCATGGCGCGCTGGCGCTGTCCAGCCTCGACGAACAAGTGCTGCTCCCCGGCACCAAGGGCCTGCCCCTGCGCGAACCCTTGCGCCAGGGCGCGATCGGCGTGCAGGGCTGGAACGTGCTGCGCGGCGATACCAGCTTCCCCGTGGCCGTGCTGAAGGATGCCGCGCTGCGCCACAACCTCGACTGGATGCGCCGCTTCTGCGAGCGCCACGGCGTCACCCTGGCGCCGCACGGCAAGACCACGATGAGCCCGCAGCTCTTCGGCGCCCAGCTCGCCAATGGCGCCTGGGGCATCACCCTGGCCACCGCGGCCCAGGTGCAAGTAGCGCACCGTTTCGGCGTGCGCCGCGTGCTGCTGGCCAACCAGCTGGTGGGGCGCGCCGACATCGCGGCCGTGCTCGAGCTGCTGCACGGCGATCCCGACTTTGAATGCGTGGTGCTGGCCGATTCCCCGGCCGGCGCGGAGCGCCTGGCGCGCGCGGTGCAGGAAACGAGACTGGCGCGTCCGCTCCCGGTGCTGGTCGAGCTGGGCCTGGCCGGCAAGCGCGCCGGCTGCCGCACGCCGGAGGCTGCGCTGGCGGTCGCACGCCAGGTCGCCGGCGCGCAAGGCCTGGTCCTGGCCGGCTTCGAAGGCTACGAAGGCCTGCTGGTCACCAATGACCGCGCCGCCGACGTGCGCGCGGTGAACGATTTCCTGGCCCAGCTCACGGCCCTGGTGCGCACCGCCGACGAGGAGCAGCTGTTCGGCACGCCCGAGATCCTGCTCTCGGCCGGGGGCTCGGCCTATTTCGACCTGGTGGCGCGCGGGTTCGCGGGCGTCAGTGGCCTGTCGCGCCCGGTGCGCGCCGTGCTGCGCAGCGGCTGTTACCTGACCTCGGACCACGGCACCTACCTGCGCCACAGCGCCGAGATCGAGGAGCGCGAAGGGGGGAAGGAAGAAGGCCTGCAGCCGGCCCTGGAAGTGTGGAGCATGGTGCAATCGCGTCCCGAGCCGACCCTGGCGATCCTCACCATGGGCAAGCGCGATGCCTCCTACGACGCCGACCTGCCGGTGCCGCTCTACAGCCACCGGCCCGACAGCGGCGCGGCAAGCCCCAGCGCGCTGCCGCCGGGCTGCACGATCTTCAAGCTCAACGACCAGCACGCCTACCTGCGGCTGCCGGAAGGCGACGCGCTGTGCGACAGCCTGGCCGTGGGCGACCTGGTCGGCTGCGGCATCTCGCATCCCTGCACCACCTTCGACAAGTGGCAGCTGCTGCTGGCGGTGGACGAGGCCTATACGGTGCGCTACGCCCTGAACACCTTTTTCTGACGGGGCGCCGTAAGCTACAATCGGCTTCCCACCCCTGCAAAGAGCCGCCATGCCCGTCACGCCGCCGTCGCTGTTCCCGCCGATCCAGCCCATCCGCCAAGGCATGCTCGCCGTCGACGAGCTGCACACGCTCTACTGGGAAGAAGTCGGCAATCCGGACGGCATCCCGGTCGTGTTCCTGCACGGCGGCCCGGGCGCGGGCCTGTCGCCCCAGCACCGCCGTTTCTTCGACCCGCGCACCTACCGCGTGATCCTGTTCGACCAGCGCGGCGCCGGCAAGTCGACCCCGCTGGGCGAATGGCGCAACAACACCACCCAGCTGCTGATCGAGGACATCGAGCGCCTGCGCACCCTGTTCGGGATCGAGCGCTGGCTGGTGTTCGGCGGCTCCTGGGGCTCGACCCTGGCGCTGGCCTACGGCCAGGCGCATCCCGAGCGCTGCCTGGGCTTCGTGCTGCGCGGGATCTTCCTGTGCACGAAGGACGAGGTGGAATGGTTCATCAACGGCGTGCGCTGGTTCTACCCGGAGCTGTACGACGAATTCGTGGCCCCGATTCCGCAAGCCGAGCGCGGCCACCTGCTCAAGGCCTACGCCAGCCGCCTGCTGTGCCACGACCCGGAGGTCTACTGGCCGGCGGCGCGCGCCTGGAGCCGCTTCGAAGGGCGGCGCGTGTTCCTGCTGCCCCAGCCGGAGGAAGCCGCCTCCGACACCCTCGACCTGGGCGTGGGCCGGCTCGAATCGCACTACATGCTGAACGGCGCCTTCCTCGAGGAAGACCAGCTGGTGCGCGACATCGGGCGCATCGCCCACCTGCCGGCCACCATCGTGCAGGGCCGCTACGACGTGATCTGCCCGCCGCTGTCGGCCTACCGCCTGCACGCCGCCTGGCCGGGCGCGAAGCTGCACATGATTCCCGACGGCGGCCACGGCGCGCTGGAAACCGGCATCGCGCGCGCCCTGGTGGCGGCGACCGAGCAGTTCAAGCGCCACGGCCGCTTCGATTGAACGGGTCTCCCTGCCGCGGACTGCTACACTAAGACCCAAGACACACCACAACAATTCGAACGTGTTCCCATGAATATCCAGATCAGCGACATCGGCCATGTCATCCAGCTGGCGATCGCGCCGGTGTTCCTCCTGACCGGCGTCGCCACCAAGCTGACGGTCCTGACCAACCGCCTGGCGCGCATCATCGACCGTACCCGCGTCCTCGAGGACCGGCTCAAGGTCAGCCCCAACGGCGAATACGCGTCCGAACTCGAAACCCTGTACCAGCGCTCGCACCTGATCAACTACGCCATCACCTCCAGCACCGCCTGCGGCCTGCTGGTGTGCGTGGTCATCGCGATGCTGTTCCTGGGCGACACCACCAACCTGCCGCTCGACCAGTACATCGCCGCCTGCTTCGTGTTCGCGATGCTGGGCCTGATCAGCAGCTTCATTTATTTTTTGCGCGAGATCTTCATCGCCTCGCGCTTCATGCGCCAGCAGCACCTGCACTCGCTGCAGCAGGAGCGCTGACGCGGTATCGAAAGACGCATCACGAGAGAAATCATGCACGACTACCAACGCCCCCCGACCCTGCACCGCTACGCACTGCGCGCCGACCTCGAGACCGCGCTGAGCGCGGGGCAGTTCCGCCTGGAGCCCGCGGGCGGCTTCCTGACCCTGTCCTTCTCGACCGTGTGGGACAAGCACCTGTTCGACGTCCTGGCCCCGGCCGACAGCTGCCTGGTGATCCACAACACCGAGCTGTTCGGCGAGCGCCTGCACCGCGCGGTGCAGCGCCTGCTGCCCAACTGGGCCGGCATCGACGGCCCGGTCGAATACGGCGCCCGCTCGCGCCTGGGCGCCGCCTTCTCGAAGAGCGCCATGCACGCGCAAGAGAAGGAATGGCAGTTCGCCTGGCGCTCGCTGTCGCCCAACGCCAGCCTGCATCCGGTCACGGTCAGCATCGGCAACATCGAGTCCTTCGCAGAGCTGCGCAGCAGGGAAAGCCATCTGGCTTAAGTATTTTAGAAACACGGCTCCAGGAAATCACGGTGTAATGCCGTGATGACTACCAACGCCTACCCCAATCTGCTCGCGCCGCTCGACCTGGGTTTCACGACCCTCAGGAACCGCGTGATCATGGGCTCGATGCACACCGGGCTCGAAGACCGTTTCTACAACTACGGCAAGCTGGCCGCGTTCTACCGCGAACGCGCGCGCGGCGGCGCCGGCCTGATCGTCACCGGCGGCATCTCGCCCAACCGCCAGGGCTGGCTGCTGCCCTTCGGCGGCACCCTCAATTTCCTGGGTGACGTGCCCAACCACCGCAAGCTCACGCGCGCCGTGCACGAGGAAGGCGGCAAGATCGTGCTGCAGATCCTGCACGCGGGCCGCTACGGCTACCAGCCCTTCGTGGTGTCCGCGTCCGGCATCAAGTCGCCGATTTCGCGCTTCACGCCCAAGCCACTCACCGAGGCCGGCATCGAGGACACCATCCGCGCCTACGCGCGCTGCGCCAGGCTGGCCAGGATGGCCGGCTACGACGGCGTCGAAGTGATGGGCAGCGAAGGCTACCTGCTCAACCAGTTCCTGTGCGCGCGCACCAACAAGCGCAACGACGCCTGGGGCGGGAGCATCGAGAACCGCATGCGCCTGCCCGTGGAGGTGGTGCGCCGCATCCGCGCCGCGGCCGGTCCCGACTTCATCATCATGTACCGCCATTCGGTGCTCGACCTGGTCGAAGGCGGCAACACCTGGGACGAAGTGGTGGCCACCGCCAAGGCCCTGGAAGCGGCCGGCGTCAACCTGCTCAACACCGGCTACGGCTGGCACGAGGCGCGCATCCCCACCATCGTCACCTCGGTGCCGCGCGCGGCCTTCGCCGACGTGGCGGCGCGCCTGCGCAAGGAAGTCGGTATTCCGGTGGCGGCCTCGAACCGCATCAACATGCCGGGCGAGGCGGAACGGCTGCTGGCCTCGGGCAGCGCCGACCTGGTGTCGATGGCGCGCCCCTTCCTGGCCGATCCGGAGTTCGTGAACAAGGCCGCGAGCGGGCGCGTCGACGAAATCAACACCTGCATCGCCTGCAACCAGGCCTGCCTGGACCACACCTTCCAGAACAAGCGCGCCAGCTGCCTGGTCAACCCGCGCGCCTGCCACGAGACCGAGCTGGTGGTCCGCAAGACCGCCAGGCCCAAGCGCATCGCCGTGGTCGGGGCCGGCCCGGCCGGCCTGTCGGCGGCCACGGTGGCGGCCGAGCGCGGCCACCGGGTCACCCTGTTCGACGGGCTGGACCGCATCGGCGGCCAGTTCAACATCGCCATGCGCGTGCCCGGCAAGGAGGAATTCGCCGAGACCATCCGCTACTTCGGCCGCCGCCTGGAACTGCTGGGCGTCGAAGTGCGCCTGAACGAGCGCGTCACGCGCGAGCAGCTGCTGGCCGGCGGCTACGACGAGGTGGTGGTGGCGACCGGCATCGTCATGCGCAAGCCGCGCATCGAGGGCATCGACCATCCCAAGGTGCTGAGCTACCTGGACGTGCTGCGCGACAGGAAGCCGGTGGGGCAAAAGGTGGCGATCATCGGCGCGGGCGGGATCGGTTTCGACATGGGCGAGTTCCTGGTGCACGATCCGGCCGTCCCGCTGCCGGTGCCGGCGGCGCACTGGATGGCGGAATGGGGCGTGGATCCCCATGTGGCCACGCCGGGGGGCCTGGCCGAGCCGGTGCCGCCGCAGCCGCCGCGCCAGCTCTGGCTCCTGCAGCGCAAGACCACGCGGCCGGGGGCGGGGCTGGGCAAGACCTCGGGCTGGGTGCACCGCGCGACCCTGGTGCGCAATGGCGTGACCATGATGGCGGGGGTGCAGTACGACCGCATCGACGATGCGGGGCTGCATATCACCGTCGGGGGCGAGCAGCGCTTGCTGGAGGTGGATAACGTGGTGATCTGCGCGGGGCAGGAGAGCCTGGCGGAGCTGATGCCGGCGCAAGGGGCCACTGGCGGGCCGGGCTTCCACAAGATCGGCGGGGCGGCGCTGGCGGCGGAGCTGGATGCGAAGCGCGCGATCCGGGAG
>CBIHLT010000154.1:0-12604 GCA_966210615.1 uncultured Massilia sp. | reverse complement strand
CCGGTCTGGGCGCCGGCCAGCAGGTCGCCGCCGTTCAGGACAGCAGGGATGGCCTGGGCCTGGATCGGCGTCGGGGCGGAGTAACCCTGTTCAGTAACGGCGCGCACGATGACGTCAGATAGACCAAGTGTAGAAAAGGACATAAATTCTCAGTAAAGAGTGGCCCGTCGCCCCACTAGAGGCGCCAGTCCAGGAAACTCGGATCGGATAGTGCAGGCGGGCGGCCGAGCCGCATCCCGCCCGGACGCTGCCGCATGTCGCGTAGTGCGCAGTGCGGCTAGCCGGGATTATAGTGAGAATGTTTCACTATGGAAAGTTTTGTGCAAAACTAACGGGCACTTTCCAGCCGGTGACGCGGGACAGGGCAGGCTTGTGGCCGGCCTCCATCCCGGAAGCACGGAGGGTATTTTACGCGAAAGGCGACAGCAGCGGGATCAGGCCGCCGAATACCTTCGGGCCGGCGGCGATCACGTCGCCTTTATGCAGGTAGTCCGACTCGCCGTTGAACTCGCCGACGATGCCGCCCGCCTCGGTCACCAGCAGCGAACCGGCCGCGATGTCCCAGACCTTCAGGCCTTTTTCGAAATAGCCGTCGATGCGGCCGGCGGCCACGTTGGCCAGTTCCAGCGCGGCCGAGCCGCCGCTGCGCACGCCGTGGCTGCGCGAGGCGACGACTTCGTACATGCGCAAGTATTCGGCCAGCGCGCGCGGGTCCGGGCCGTGGCCGCTGGACAGCAGGGCGCGCGCGATGCGGTCGGTGCTGCGCACGCGGATGCGCTTGTCGTTCAGGTAGGCGCCGGCGCCCTTGCTGGCGGTGAACAGGTCGTTGCGGACCGGGTCGTAGACCAGGGCCTGGGTGATCACGCCGCGCTGTTGCAGGGCGATCGCGATGCAGTAGTTGGGGTAGCCGTGCAGGAAGTTGGTGGTGCCATCGATCGGGTCGATGATCCACACGTTTTCACTCTCGTCGTTCAGGTTGGCGGACGCGCCGCTTTCCTCGGCCAGGATCGCGTGATCCGGGTAGGCCTTCAGCAGGGTCTCGACGATCGCCTGTTCCGCCGCCTGGTCGACGTCGGTGACGAAATCGTTGTGTTGCTTTTCAGAGACGGTGATGCGGTCGATATCGAAGGACGCGCGGTTGATGACGGTGGCGGCGCGGCGAGCGGCCTTGATGGCCGTGTTGAGCATTGGGTGCATGGAGGCTTTTCCGTGAAAAAACGCGAACGGCCCACGAACGCACCAGGGCGCTGTGAACGGTCGGCTATGAGAGTGAATTAAAGAGCAAAGCGGTGTCGAACCCGTTACAATCGCGGACCCTGGTTTGACAACCCAAGCCGCTTTCGAACCGTTCGCACACCGCGCGATGGCGCTATTGTAAATGAACTCGACCCAACCCGACACTTCTCTTTTCACCCGGCTGCGCTTTGTGCTGGTCGAAACCAGCCGCGCCGGCAACATCGGCGCGGTCGCGCGGGCCATGAAAACGATGGGATTCAGCGACCTGGTGCTGGTCACGCCCAAGTGCGGGGATCCCCTGAACGATCCGGAAGCGGTGGCCTTCGCCAGCGGCGCGGGCGACCTGCTGCAGAACGCCCGCATCGTGGACAGCATCGGCGAGGCGCTGGAGGGCTGCAATTTCGCCGCCGCCGTGTCGGCGCGCCTGCGCGAGTTCTCGCCGCCGGTCTGGACCCCGCGCGCCTTCTCGCGCCATGCGGCCGGGCAGTCTGAGCTGCGCCCCGCCGTGGTGCTTGGCAACGAGCGGGTCGGCCTGCCGAACCACATCGTCGAGCAATGCAACGTCCTGATCAACATCCCGGCCAATCCGGATTACTCGTCCCTGAACCTGTCCCAGGCGGCCCAGGTGCTGGCCTACGAGGCGCGCCTGGCCGCGACCGGCGATGGCGTGGACCTGCGCGGCGTGGGCTTCCACGGCGACGCCGCCAGCCTCACCCAGATCGAAGGCATGTATGCGCACCTGGAAGAAGCGCTGGTGGCCATCGGCTTCCTCAACGCCGACAATCCCAGGAAGCTGATGCCGCGCCTGAAGCGCCTGTTCGCGCGCACCCAGCTCGAGACCGAGGAAGTCAACATCCTGCGCGGCATCGCGCGCCAGATCATCCAGCACGCCCGGCCGAAAGACTAGGCAAACCTTATTTGCCTCCAGGCCGCTGGCTGCACATATCCTTTGCATCGAGGCCGTAGCGGGCGCGCACCGCGTCGACGTAGCGATGACGCGAGCTGCGCAGCCTTTCGTGCGGCGCAAACGGGCTGCTGGCCAGGTCCAGCAGGTCGACCGCGGCCTGCAGCCGCGCCATGCCGGGTTCTTCCGTCTCCAATGCTTCACGGATCACGCACATGGCCAGTTCCTTGGCCGCGATCTCTTCCGGCAGCCCGGAGCGGGTACAAAGTCCGTAGGTTCCGTCGAGGAAGTGACGCCATTCGTCGCGCAGATGGGCTTCGAGACCAGCGCCCAGCTTCGGGTCCGCGCTGCGCAAAGGGAGCGCGGCGAGCGCTTCGCGGTAGCGCCGCGCAAACATCCCGAACGGATCGGATGGGCAGGCCTGCAGCGCGCCGATCCACGCCGCAGAGCCGCGCGCGTAATACTCGACGGCGTGTTCTTCCGCATGCGCCCCGAAAAATGAATCGCAGCCGAGCGCGAGGCGCAAGCGGTATGACGCCCGGGGCATCACGCCTTCGCGGATGAGCGCGTCCAGGCGCTCCCCGGTGATGCAGGCGGCCGCCAGCAACTGGGCCCGGGTGAAGAAATGCTGGTTGAGGTAGTCGATGAGTTCCATGCCGCCATCCTAGCCGGGTAGTCCGGTCTGTCGCTTCGGCGCGCGCCGAAGCGTCGGCAGCGCGGCTAGACGATCTCCTCTAGTCCGGCCCGCTGGCGGGGCGAGGCCTTTGTCGTACACTAGAAAAAACACAAGAGGGTGAGCATGGGGACATCACGCAGGACTTTCCTGCAAGCCGGCGGCCTGGCCGCCATCCTGCTGGCCGGAGGCGGCGCCTGGTACCGCGCGACGCACGGCGCGCCGCCGCACGCTTTTGCGCTCGACGGCGAGGCGCGCGCCGCGCTGCACGCGATCGCGCCTGCGATCCTGGCCGGTGCATTGCCGCAAGACCCGGCCCAGCGCCGGCAAGCGCTGGCCGCCGCCATCGAGGGCGTCCATGCGGCCATCCTCAGCCTGGCGCCCGCCACGCAAAAGGAAGTGCAGGACCTCTTCGGACTGCTGGCGCTGGCCCCGGCGCGGCGCATCCTCACCGGTATCGCGGACGGCTGGGAGAACGCCCGCCCCGAACAGGTGATCGCCTTCCTCCAGGACTGGCGCCTGCACCGCCTTGGCCTGCTGCGCACCGCCTACCACGCGCTGCACGACCTGGTGCTCGGCGCCTGGTACGCCCAGCCGGCCAGCTGGGAAGCGATCGGGTATCCCGGCCCGCTCCAGGAGCTGGCATGAGCAAGGAGCACATCGTCCCCGATCCGATCCGGGCCGGCCTGGCGCGCGGCTGGGACGTGGTCGACGCCTCCACCCTGGTCGAAGACCGCAGCATGCAGGCCGACGTGGTCATCATCGGCAGCGGCGCGGGCGGGGGCATCAGCGCCGAGATCCTGGCCCGCTCCGGCTTGTCCGTGATCCTGGTGGAAGAGGGCGCGCTGGTCTCCTCGCGCGACTTCAACATGCGCGAGGCCGAGGCCTATCCCTCGCTGTACCAGGAATCCGCCGCGCGCAAGACGGCCGACAAGGGCATCGACATCCTGCAAGGCCGCACGGTGGGCGGCTCGACCACGGTCAACTGGACCTCGAGTTTCCGCACTCCGCCGGACACGCTGGCCTGGTGGCGGCAGCATCACGCCTTGCCCGGGTCCACGGTGGAAGCCATGGCGCCCTGGTTCGACATGGCCGAGCGGCGCCTGAAGGTCGGCGAGTGGCAGGCTGCCCCCAACGAGAACAACGACATCCTGCGGCGCGGCGCCGATAAACTCGGCATCCCGACGGGCTTCATCCGCCGCAACGTGAACGGCTGCTGGAACCTCGGCTACTGCGGCATGGGCTGCCCGACCAACGCCAAGCAGTCGATGCTGGTGACCACGATTCCCGCCGCCCTCGACCACGGCGCCACCCTGCTGACGCGCGCCCGCGCCGAGCGCTTCGCGATCCGCGGCGAGCACGTCGAGGAGCTGGTCTGCCAGGCCCTCGACGCCGGCGGCCTGCGCCCGAGCGGGCGCGTGCTGCGATTGCGCGCGCGCCACTACGTGGTGGCCGGCGGCGCGATCAATTCGCCCGCGCTGCTGCTGCGCTCGGACGCGCCCGACCCCAGCGGCATGCTGGGCCGCCGCACCTTCCTGCACCCCACCGTGATCTCGGCCGCCTTCTTCCCCCAGCGAGTGGACGGCTGGGCCGGCGCGCCGCAAACGGTGTACTCGGACCACTTCCTGCACGAGGCGCCGCTCGACGGGCCGATGGGCTACAAGCTCGAAGCCCCGCCGCTGCACCCGCTGCTGCTGGCCACCAAGATGAGCGGCTTCGGCGCGCATCACGCGGACATCATGCGCCAGTTCCCGCACACCCACGCCATGCTGGCGCTGCTGCGCGACGGCTTCCACGATGACTCGCCGGGCGGCAGGGTAAGCCTGCGCGCCGACGGCAGCCCGGAGCTCGACTATCCACTCAACGACTACCTATGGGAAGCTGCGCGCCGCGCGCTGCTCAGCATGGCCGAGATCCAGTTCGCGGCCGGCGCGCGCGAGGTGCTGACCGGGCACGAGATGGCGCCGCGCTATGCCAGCTGGCTTGAGGCGAAGCGCGGCATCGCCGCACTGCCGCAGCGTCTGCACCTGACGCGCGTGGTGTCCGCCCACGTGATGGGCGGCTGCGCCATGTCGGGCGACGAGCGCCTGGGGGTGACCGATGCGGACGGCCGCTACCGCGGCCTGGCCAATGTATCGGTGCACGACGGCTCGTTGTTCCCGACCTCGGTCGGCGCCAATCCCCAGCTGAGCATCTACGGCCTGACGGCGCGCCTGGCGAGCGGCCTGGCCGCACGCCTGACAGGACGCCAGGCGGCGGCGCTGGCCCAGGTGGGGTAAGCAAGTGAGTGCGCGCGGCATCCTCCGCTTGATCATCCTGGTGCAGGTGCTGGCGGCGCTCGGCATCGGCGTGGCCTTGACCGAGGCCGGCGCGAGCCGCTGGACCGCTTTCGCCGCCGGTCTTGGCGCCGTGGTCCTGGTGCGCATGCTCATCAACGCCAACAATTTCGTGATGAGCGCGCGCTGCGCCAGCCCCACGCCGAGCGAATTCCGCCTCAAGCCGCTGGGCAGCCTGCGCCTGTTCGCCGAAGAGTTCATGTCCAGCATGCTGTACGCGAACTGGCACGGGCCGCGCGCCGTGCCGCGCACCCGCATCTATCCGGGATCGGCGCCGCCACCGGTGCTGCTGATCCACGGCTACGGCTGCAACAGCGGCTACTGGTGCCAGCTGGCGCGGCGCCTGGACGCGGCCCGCATCAGCCACGCCTCGCTCGACCTGGAGCCGGTCACCGGCGACATCGACGGCTATGCGCAGCTGGTGCAGCACGCGGTCGAGGCGCTGTGCCGGGAGAGCGGAGCGCCGCGCGTGACCGTGGTGGCGCACAGCATGGGCGGGCTGGTGGCGCGCGCCTGGATGCGGGCCTACGGTACGGCGCTGGTGGCGCGCGTGATCACGCTCGGCAGCCCGCACCACGGCACCAGCCTGGCCGCCTTCGGCCTGGGCGCCAACGCGGCCCAGATGCGGCGCGCCAGCGGCTGGCTGCAGGCGCTGGGCGACAGCGAAAGCGCAGCCACGCGCGCGCTGATCACCTCGATCTACACCCACCACGACAACATCATCGCGCCCCAGACCTCGAGCGAGCTGGAAGGCGCGCGCAACCTGGCCTTCGGCGGCGTCGGCCACGTGGCCCTGGGCCGCAACCCGCGCGTGCTGGACGCGGTCATGGAGGAGGTCGCCCGGCCATAAGAACCACGCCTTCCGGACTACATCGCATGCGCCTGCCCTCATGTTACAGTGACATCATCGCAGTATTCCGGAGCGTTCCGTGGCCCGTATCCTCATCATCGAAGACAATCCGGCCAACATCGAGCTGATGTCCTTCCTGCTCAGCGCCTATGGCCACACGCCGCTGGCCGCCCCCGACGGCGCGCGCGGCGTCGCTGCGGCCCGCAGCGAGCGTCCGGACCTGGTGGCCTGCGACGTCAACCTGCCCGGCATGGACGGCTTCGCGGTGCTGGCCGCGATCAAGGCCGAGCCGGAGCTGGCCGGGGTGCCGGTGTTGGCGGTGACCGCGCTGGCGATGGCGGGCGACCGCGAACACGTGCTGGCGGCCGGCTTCGACGGCTACATCAGCAAGCCGATCGAACCGGAAAGCTTCGTGGCCGAGCTGGAAGCCTTCCTGCCGCCCGCATCGCCGCCTGCAGCATCGCCGCGCAGCGTCCTCCTGGTCGACGATGACGCCTTCATGCTGGGCGTGCTGGCGGACATGCTGTCCGGGCAGGACTACCGGGTGCTCACATCCGCCTCGGGCGAGGACGCGCTGCAGGTGCTGGAGCGCGAACCGGTCGAGGTGATCGTGTGCGACCAGTCCATGCCGGGCATGAGCGGCACCGAACTGCTGGCGCAGGCGGCGCGGCGCTATCCGGGAACGGTACGCCTGATGCTGACCGGCCAGACCGACCTGGCCGAGATCGAGGCCGCGGTGGCGGCCGGCGTGGCCGACGCCCACTACGCCAAGCCGGTGGCGGCGGGCGCCTTGCGGGGCCATGTGGAGGAGGCGCTGCGGCTGCATGCGCGGCGTAACCGCGTTTAGAACCTCGCTTCTAGCGTGCGGCACTACAATGCCCGCATTGCATGCAGCAAGGGGCACTCCATGACCAAGAAACTTCCACCGCCGGACGACGACGAGGCGCTCGCGCAGGCGGTCCGCGCGTCCGCCAAACAGATCTGGCAGGCCGGCCTGGGCGCCTTCGCCAAGGCCCAGAAGGAGGGCGGCACGTCCTTCACGCGCCTGGTGCGCGACGGCAGCGAACTGCAGCGCTATGCGCGCGAGGTGGAGGAAGCCACCGATACCGTGGGCCGTTCGGCCGAACGGGCCAAGCGGCGCGGCACCAGTTCCTGGAACCAGCTGGAGCAGGTGTTCGAGGAGCGCGTGGCGCGCGCCCTGGCGCGCATCGGCGCCCCGGTGGCGGCCGACGTCGAGGCCCTGCACGGCCGCGTGGCCGCGCTGGAGGCCCAGATGGCCGAGCTGGCGCGGCGCCTGCCGCCGGCCGACGAGACCACTGACGAGGGCGGCTGAGCAACAACGCAACAGAAGTGAAGGCCGGAAAGATTCTACGAACGACCGTTCGATGTTATGCTTTCGGGAACACACTTACACCGCGCTTACATGCAACAGAAAGCTCCACGCCGCACCCGCGAACGTATCCTCGAGCTCTCGCTCCGGCTGTTCAACGAATTCGGCGAGCCGAACATCACGACGACGGTCATTGCCGAGGAGATGAACATCTCGCCCGGCAATCTGTACTACCATTTCCGCAACAAGGACGATATCGTGAATTCGATCTTCGTCCAGTTCGAGGCGGAGATCGAGCGCATCCTGACGGTGCCTGCCGGACGCCGCTCCAACATGGAGGACGTCTGGCTCTACCTGCACCTGATGTTCGAGCTGATCTGGCGCTACCGCTTCTTCTACCGCGACCTGAACGACCTGCTGTCGCGCAACCGCAAGCTGGAGCTGCACTTCAAGGCCATCCTGGCGCACAAGATCAAGGTGGCGCGCCAGCTGTGCGAGGACCTGCGCAGCGAGGGCTCGCTGGAGGCCTCGGACCAGCAGATCGGCGCGATGGCGACCAACATGGTGGTGGTGGCGACCTACTGGCTGTCCTACGAATACGTGCGCAACCCGCGCAAGTACAGCGAGCAGCAGGCGATCGCCGACGCGCTGGCGCGCGGCTGCTACCAGGTGCTGTCCATGGTCGGCCCCTACCTGCGCGGCGACACCCGGCTGCTGTTCGAGAAGCTGTCCGAGGAGTACCTCAAGAAGCTGTCCGCCGAAGCGCGCCCCGGCGCCGAATTCGTGTAGTCTTACGCCCCATGAAAACCATCGCTGTCTATTGCGGCGCCTCGCACGGCGCCAATCCCCTGTACGCCGACGCCGCGCGCGAGCTTGCGCGCGCGCTGGTGGAGCATAACATCGGCCTGGTCTACGGCGGCGGCAAGGTCGGCCTGATGGGCGTGATCGCCGACGAGGTGCTGCGCCTGGGCGGCGAAGCCACCGGCGTGATCCCCAAGGCCCTGGTCGAGCGCGAAGTGGGCCACGCCGGGCTGACGCGGCTGTTCGTGGTGAAGGACATGCACGAGCGCAAAGCCATGATGTCGGACCTGTCGGAAGGCTTCATCGCCATGCCGGGCGGGATGGGGACGCTGGAAGAGCTGTTCGAGATGGTGACGTGGGCGCAGCTGGGCATCCATGCCAAGCCGGTGGGGCTGCTGAATGCGAACCGCTTCTACGACGGCCTGAAGGCCTTCGTGCGGCACCAGTGCGAAGAAGGCTTCGTCAGGCCGGAGCACGAGGGCTTGATGCTGGTCGAAGAGGATCCGGTGGCGCTGATCCGGCGCCTGCGCGCGGCGGCGGTGCCGGCGGCGGGCGAGGATGTGGAAGGCGAGATTTTGCGCGGGTGAGGTCTGCCACCAGCGCATGCACACCGTCGTAGGCGCAGTGGCGCGTACGACGGTCCCGCTGCTGCCAATACTTCACGCCACCTCGATCCGATCCCGCCCGCTTTCCTTCGCGCGGTACAAGGCCTTGTCCGCCCGGTTGATCGCATCCGCAAACGCTTCCTCACTGCGCCTCTCCGCCAGGCCGGCCGAGAAGCTGATCCGTCTTTCCGGCTCCAGCCCGTCCACCCGCATCGCATGCACGCGTTCCGCCATGCGCTCCAGCACCGTGCGCGCATCCGCCGGGCTCGTGTCCGGCAGCAGCAGCAGGAATTCCTCGCCGCCCCAGCGCGCCAGCACATCGTGGCTGCGCAGGGCCGCGCGCGCGGTGGCGGCGAAGCCGCGCAGCACGGCATCGCCGGCCGCGTGCCCGTGGCGGTCGTTGACCTGCTTGAAGAAGTCGATGTCCAGCAGCGCCACGCAGGTGCCCGCGCCGCGCGGATCGCGCCGCTCCTCGGCGGCCAGCACCTCGTTCATGTGGCGGCGGTTGGCCAGCGAGGTCAGCTCGTCCATCGTCGCCAGCTGGCGGATGGTGTCCAGCGCCTGTTCCAGCTCCATCTTGCGCCGCTTGAGGCGGGCGCGCAGCTTGTGCATCTCGCCGGTCAGCACGGCGATCGACAGCAGCGCCGTCGCCAGGTAGCCGAAGGTGATCCCCTCGATCTCCGGCGGAAAGCGTACCGGGTCCTGGGCCTGCAGCCACCACATGGTGCCGCCCATGGCGGCCAGCGCGACGCCGGTCAGCACCAGGGTCTGGCGCGGGCGCAGCGAGAACATGCAGAAGGCGACCACCACCACCGTCATCGGCAGCATGGCCCCGCGCACCGGGCCGCTGATCGAATACGACCACATCCCGCAACCGATCGCATACAAGGCCTGGGTCATGGCCAGGACCTCGGGCTTGAGCCTGAGCGCGGCGCTGTGGCGCACCAGGAAATAGAAGCACACCAGACCGCCGATGCCGAACACCTCCAGCCGGCGCATGGCGCCTACTTCGCTGAAGCCGTACAGCACCTGCCACTCCACCATGGCGATCGCGGCCAGGTAGAGCAGGGCGGTGGCGGCCCAGTATTGCAGCATGCGCCGCAGGCCGCGTTCCGACCCGGTGATCGCGCGCCAGATGGCGCCCGGGCGGGTCACGCGGACACCGCCGCGAGCATGGCGGCGATCTGTTCGGCCGGCACCGGGCGGCTGAACAGGTAACCTTGCATTTCGTCGCAATCGTTGGCACGCAGGAAGTCGCGCTGCTGTTCGGTCTCCACGCCTTCGGCGATGACGCGCAGGTTCAGCTTGTGACCGAGCGAGATCACCGCCATCGCGATGGCCTGGTCGTCCTGGCTGTCGGCCAGGTCGCTCACGAAGGACTTGTCGATCTTGAGGCGGCTGATCGGGAAGGATTTCAATGCCGACAGGCTCGAATAGCCGGTGCCGAAGTCGTCGATCGACAGCGACACGCCCATCGCCTTCAGCTCGCGCATCTTGTCGATCGAGCGGGCCAGGTCGCGCATGATCGAACTCTCGGTGACTTCGACTTCCAGCGCATCCGGCGGCAGGCCGGTGTCGCGCAGCGCCCCCTCGATGCGCTCGACCAGGCGCTTTTCCTCGAACTGGCGGGCCGAGACATTGACCGAAACGCTCAGGGGAGGCAGGCCGGCGGCGCGCCATTCCTGCACCTGGCGGCAGGCGGTGCGCACCACCCACTCGCCGATCTGGACGATCAGGCCGCTCTCTTCGGCCAGGCAGATGAAGCGCTGCGGCGGGATCATGCCGTGTTCCGGATGGTGCCAGCGGATCAGCGCCTCGACCCCGAACAGGCGGCCGGTCCTGAGGTCCACCTTGGGCTGGTACAGCAGCTGGAACTGGCAGGGGCCGCTGGCGACGCAGGTATCCAGGGCCGAGCGCAGGCCTTCCAGCAGCACCAGCTTCTCCTCGACGCTGGCGTTCATCTCGCTGGCGTAGAACTGGACGTTGTTGTTGCCCATGTCCTTGGCGCGGTACATGGCGGCGTCGGCGTTCATCATCAGGGTGTTGGTGTCGGCGCCATCGCGCGGGTAGAAGGCCACGCCGATGCTCGAGCTGACCTGGACTTCCTGGCCCTCGACCAGCACCGGCTCGGTGACCGCCTGGCGCACCTTTTCCAGCAGCGGGGTGATGGCCATCGGGTCGCCCGACAGGTCGGGAAGCAGGATCACGAATTCGTCGCCGCCGAAGCGCGCCAGGGTGTCGGTGCGGCGCAGGCAGCGGCCCATGCGCGCGCCCACCACCTTGAGCAGTTCGTCGCCGGCGTTGTGGCCCAGGCCGTCGTTGATCAGCTTGAAGCCGTCCAGGTCGATAAAGGCCAGGCCGACCGCGCTGCCCTTGCGCTCCGCGTCGCGGATTGCCTGTCCCAGGCGGTCGCGCAGCAGGCTGCGGTTGGGCAGGCCGGTGAGGTCGTCGTGGTGCGCCAGGTGGCGGATGCGCTGTTCGGTGAGCTTGCGCTCGGTAATGTCGCTGACGATCGCCACGACGCCGCCTTCCACCGGCACCACCTGGCGGTACAGCCAGCGGTCCGGCTCCGGCAGGGCGTGCGCCTGCCATTCGGCTTCGCGCGGCACGCCGTCCAGGGCCACCGCCGCCAGGTCCTCGAAGATGCTGGCGCCGAGCGATGCCGGCAGCAGGACCGACATGCGCTGGTCCGCCATCTGCGCCTTGCTGAGGCCCGTCAGCTGCTCGGCGCGGCTGTTGGTGGTTTCGATGATGAAGTCGGTCACGCTGTTGCCCGGTCCAAGGATGGCGCGCAGCACGAAGAAGGCGTCCAGGCTGCCCTCGGAGGCGGCGGCGTAGGTCTGCTGCGCACGCCGCTCGCGGCGGCGCGCCTTGGCCAGCTGCCAGGACCAGGCGCTGACCAGGGTCACCACGCCCAGCACCAGGGCGCTGCCGGCGCCCGCGCCCAGCAGCCAGGTGCGGCGCTGCTGTTCGAAGCGGGCCATCTGCTCGTCCTGCGACAGTCCGACCACGGCCACCAGCGGGAAGCCGTTCAGCGGGCGGGTGCTGGTGTAGCGCAGCTCCCGCGTGGCGTTCCCGGCGTCGATATCGCGCAGCACGACGGTGTCGGCGGCGCCGGGCGCGAAGCGCTGGCCCCAGGAGACGTTGTCGCCGATGCGCAGCGCGCGCACGATGCCGTCGCGGCCGGCCAGGCCGAGCAGGCCGCGGTCGCCCTGGCGCGAGCGCTCGTAGGAGCTGGTGAAGTAGGACGGATCGACCGCCACCATGGCGACCCCGGCGAAGTGGCCGGCGGCGTCGTTGATGCGGCGCGTGAAATGCAGGTGCGGCTCGTGGCCGCCGGCGGTCTCGCTGACGTAGGGGGTGTCGTGCGGCGTGTTGCGGTGGAAGGCGAGCCAGGGCGCGTGCGCGAGGTCGCGCGCGCCGAGGGGCGGGTTGCTGGCCTGGACACGGCCGTCGGCGTCCATGATCGCCACCTGGAACACCAGGCCCGGCGGCAGCAGGCCCTGGGCCGCGAGCGCGGGCAGGGCGCCGGTGGGGCCGTTCTGCTCGACCGCGTACTTGAGCACGCGCAGGGTCTGGTCGATGCCGCTCAGGCTGCGCGCCATCTGGGCTTCGTAGGTGTCGACCAGCTCGCGCGTAGCGTCGAGCGCGGCCTCCTGCGCGGCGCGGCGCTCGGAATCGATCACGTGCAAGGTGGCGAACCACAGCCCGCCCACCAGCAGCAGGGCGAACAGCGGCAGCGAGACATAGGTCTCGAGCCCGGCGCCGAGCCAGCGCGCCAGCCGCGAGCGGCGGGCGCGGACAGGCCGCGAGGGCAGGGCGGGCCGGGCGATCGATGTCGTGTAGATGCCCGGTTGGTTCAGCCGCGC
>CBIHLT010000153.1:0-12670 GCA_966210615.1 uncultured Massilia sp. | reverse complement strand
GCGGACTCGGGGTTGATGGCGGACCAGCCGCTGCCTGCCTGTTCCTTGAGGCGGGAGAGGGACTGGAAATCGTTCTGGTACTGGGACATCTCGGCTCCTGATTGGTGACTGAAATCGCTGCGTTGCGAAGCCGCCGCTGACCCATCGCGGCGGGGCGCTTCGCCTGCATTCATGTTACGGGCAGCTGCGGAGCGGATGGCATGTCGGACTAGGACAGATGACATATAAATTCATTCGACATTTCAAGAGCTTGCGTACTGCGTTTCAAGTTGCGGAACGGAATCCTGCGCAACGGGATGCCGGCGGACTTCATGGCACACAGCACATGCCGGGATGTGAAATGTAGTTCGGCTGGGTGAAACTTCGCCGGTTCCGGATCGAGTCGCAACCAGCCGGGTTCCGCGATGCCGCGCGCGCAAAAAAAGTTCCAATCGTATTTATAATTTCATCCTAACGTTGGTAGCATGACCTACTAACTTTCGGGCGGTACGTGATTGGCTAGGGAACCTGGCGCCGGCCGCGCTCACAAGGCAAGCAATGAGCAAGATCTACATCGCCGGCATTGCCATGACGGTATTCGGGCGCCATATCGAACGCGGCATCGCGGACCTGGCGCGCGAAGCGCTGCGCGGCGCCCTGCAGGACGCCGGCTGCGCCGTAAGCGACATCGACACCGCCTTTTACGCCGGCATCACCAACGGCGCGCTGCAAGGGCAGCTGTCGATACCGGGCCAGGCCGTGTTCGGCAAGATCGGCATCCGGGGCACCCCGGTGTTCAACATCGAGAATGCCAGCGCCTCGGGCCTGGCGGCGCCGGGCGAGGGTGGTCCGGCGGCGGAACGCGGCGAGTTCGCGCTGGGGGGCGCATCCCCATCAACACCTCGGGCGGGTTGGAGGCGAAGGGCCATCCGTTGGGTGCGACCGGCATTGGGCAGCTGGTGGAACTCGTTACCCAACTGCGCGGCGAAGCGGGAGCGCGCCAGGTCCCACGGGCCCGCCACGCGATCCAGCAAAATGGCGGCGGCCTGGTGGGTGTCGAGGAAGGAGCGCTTGCCATCCATGTTCTCAGCAGGGAAACATGAGGAACAGACAAGCTTCGGCCGGTTGATGATGCTGACGGGCAACACATTCGGCCCTTTTCCACGTGTTTCGGCGGCGAGATAGGTATGATGGGCGCGTTCAGCTCTCATCCTCGGCCTTCGTCCGGCCGGCGCCCCATCCCATGCTCCTTTCCTTGTCCTCCTCCTCCTGGCGTGGCCTGCGCCGGATCTTCGGCATCGGCCAGGAAAGCTCGCCGGCAGCCATGTCGCCGCAAACCAGCCGGCGCCACGCCCGTTCCGTCGCGCGCGCCATGTGCTGGATGCTGGTCGCCGACGTCGTCTGCTGTATCGCCATCGTGGGCTGGAGCCGCAACCAGGCCTACGAGGCCGAGATGCGCCAGGGAACGGTGGCCGGCCTGCATCTGGTACAGGCGGCGACCGACCATGCCGATTCCACGCTGGACATGGTCGCCTGGACGCTCGACAGTGTCGCCGACCGCGTCGAAACGGACGGCGTCACGGGTGCGGCGGCGGACAGGCTGCGGCAATTCCTGTTGTCACGCGTGCAGCAGAAGGACTCGCCGCTGGAGGGACTGCTTGTTTCCGATGCAAGCGGCCGCTGGGCGATCGCGACCGGCAACGATGCGGGCCCCGCGGCCACGGAAGCGGACAGCGCCTACTTCCACCATCATCGCAGCCACCCCGGCCGCGGCGCCCACATCGGCCAGCCATCGCTCAGCCGTTCCAGCGGGCAGCGGGTCATCACGGTGTCGCGCCGCATCGACGACCGCGAGGGGCGATTCGCCGGGATCGTGCGGGCGAGCATTCCGGTTCAGCACTTCCAGCGCTACTACAAGCGCATGTCCCTGGGGGCCCAGGGCATGGTCACGCTGGCGACGACCGACGGCGCCGTGGTTGCGCGCACCCCGGCGCGGCCCGGCGGCGCCGGCGACCACGTGCGTGCGGCGCCCTGGTACCGGCATGTCAGGGACAGCGGCAAGGAGCAGGGCGCGGTCATGCTGACCAGCACCGTCGACGGGATCGAGCGCCTGCACAGCTTCCAGCGGTCGGCGCGCTACCCGCTGATCGTGAACGCTGCGCTGGGCAAGGACGAGATCCTGGCCGAATGGTGGCGCGTCACCTGGCAGGAGTGCGTGGCCGTGGCCAGCGTGATGGCCGCCGCCTACCTGATCTGGCTGTGGGTGATCGGCCAGGTGCGCGTGCGCGAGCGCCTGGAAGCCACGCTGTACAGCACCCAGCAGGCCCTGGAAACCCAGAATGCCGCGCTCGAGCGCCTGGCGCATACCGATGGCCTGACCGGCCTGCATAACCGGCGCCACCTGGACGAGCGCATGGCCGCCGAAATCGCGCGCGCCGCGCGCGAAGGGACCAGCCTGTCCCTGATCATGATGGACGTCGATTTCTTCAAGCGCTACAACGACCGCTATGGCCATGCGGCCGGCGACGATTGCCTGCGCACGGTGGCGCGCGTGCTGGCCGCCACGGTCAATCGTCCCGCCGACCTGGCGGCGCGCTTCGGGGGCGAGGAATTCGCGGTGCTGCTGCCGAACACGACTGCGGAAGGCGCGCGCCAGCTGGCCGAGGCGATCTGCCGCGGCGTCCACGCGACCGGCCTCGAGCATGGCGCCAGCGACTTCGGCACCGTCACCATCAGCGCCGGCGTCGCCACTGCCATCCCGGCGCCCGGCGACGAAGCGCGGATGCTGGTCGAGAAGGCCGATGCCGCCCTCTATCAGGCGAAAGAGGCTGGACGCAACACGGTCCGCTAAGCCACGAGCCAGGCCGCCGATATCCTGCGGCTCAGCCTAACTCATTGAAATTGTTGAGTATAATGCCGGTTGCAAAGCAGCCTCGACGGGTTCGACTCCCGTCCTCGCCTCCAGAATGAAAACCATCGCCGGCACACGCCGGCGATGCCCATTTCCGGCCTCACTTTTGTCATTTTGCGAATACCACCATGTTTTACGGAATCAAGACAGTCAAGGAAGCGCTCGCGCTGATGCTGCGCGTCTGGCGCGATGCAATCGTTTTCTTCCTCAGCATCGAGCTGTGGCTGATGGTGCTGGTGGCCGGGGCCACCGTCGGCGGCGTGTGGCTGGCCTTCCTGGGCGACGTGCGCGGCGTGCTGGTGCTCGGCGTTGCGGCGGCCTATCTGGCCGGGCGCGTGCTGCTGCACACCAAGCGCATACTCGCCTGGCCTTTCCTGTAAGCCCTCGGGTGGGCCGGACGCTTGCCGGCGATGCGCGCGCTACTGGTCTGGATCAGGTGAATGGCGGCATAATGCTTGTCATTCTTTCAGCCTCATGAGATCCAAACCTTCCTGTCATTCCGGCCAACCGCATGGCCGACAGGCGACCAACCGATGAAAGCCCCGATGCCCACCTCGATGTTCACCTTCAGACCGCTGTCGTTCGCGCTTCCCGCCGCCTTCCTCGCCACGCTGGCCGGCTGCGCCACCCCTCCTGCCGCGCAGCCGCCGGCGCAGATCGGGGTGGCATCCTTCAACATGGCCTGGGCCGGCTCGCAGCAGGACTTCGACCGCCACGCCGCCGTCTGCCAGGCCGTTTCCTGGTGCGATACGCGTCCCCGGCGCCAGCCGGGGCAGGCGTCTGCCAGTGAAGAGGCCGTGCGCGCCGCGCGGCAATGCGCCGCCGATACCGAGCGCCTGGCCGGCGGGCCGGCGCAGCTGGCGATGATGCCGCCTTGCTCCGCCTACCAGGGCCGCGGCGCCGCCGCGCCGCCCACCAGTCTCGACTATGCCGCCAAGCTGGCCGGCCTGCAGGCGACGATCGCCAGGCTGATCGAGGAGCAGCAGGTGCGCGTGATCGCCTTCCAGGAGGTACGTTCGGCCGACGTCGTCAGGCAGCTGCTCGGGCGCCACGCCGGGCGCTTCGGCGTGTGCGACGCGCCGCACGAGGGCTTCCAGACCGTGGCCTTTGCATGGGACCGCAGCCTGAGCCGGGAGCCTGGCCGCTGCAGCGTCGATACCGGCCTGGCGGTGAGCGACAATCCCGCCGATCCGGATGCGCGCAAGGTGCGCCCGGGCCTGGCGCTCGAGCTGCAGCTGCCGGGGCGCCGCATCAGCTTCCTGAATGTGCACCTCAAGTCCAGCTGCGCCAACATCGTGCCGACCCCGATCTACCAGGCGCGCCTGCTCGACGATCGCGCCGGCGCCTGCCAGGTACTGAACCGCCAGGTCGCTCCGCTGGAGCGCTGGATCGACAGCGTGGCGCAGCGCAGCCCCGAGTTTGTCCTGCTGGGCGACTTCAACCGCCGCATCGACGAGGAGGCCGCCGCCGCGATCCGCCCGGAGCAGGTGCGCGCGGACGGCAGCGATCCCGCCGGCGTGCCGAAGCAGGATGCCGACGGCAAGGTGGCGACGCGTTACCTGTGGCAGGAGCTGAACGACGGCACCCGATCCCTGCATCAGGTGCCCTTGACGGGCGTCGAGGCGAACTGCCGCGGCTTCTCGGGCCTGGACCATATCGTGCTCAGCGGCCCGCTCGCGGCGCGCCAGCCCGCAGGACTCGGCTCGCGCAAGACGGCGGTCGTGCAGTCGCCCGGCCAGCGCATCGAGACCAGCGATCACTGCCCGCGCAGCGTCATGCTGGCGTTCTAGCAGGGGTGCGGCCAAGGCCGCATCCCATCAACGCGGCGCCGCGCCGGACTCGGTTGGCCCACCCTGGCGCGCCACCCCGTTCCTGACCGGCAGCGTGGCCAGCCGCGGTTCATGCACCTGGATCGCGGGCATGTCTCTCGCAAACTCGTCGGCCACCTCGACGATCCTCTTCACCGGCACATAGCCGTTGCCTCTCTCGGTCCACCAGGTCACCATCTGCACGCTGCCCGCATAGGTCACCTCGCCTTCCTTCACCTCGAAGACCGTGTCTTCCTTCGGCCCCACGACCTGCGAGTTCTCCGGCGTGCCCACCACGACGGAGTTCAGAAAATACTTGCCCGGCTTGACCTGCTTGAGGAAGGTCGGGAAGCCGCGGTCGGACTTCCCCGGCCGGGTCGGGTCCACGTAGCCTGCGAACGTCGTCGGGCCGCCGGGATACACCGAGAAATTCTCACCCTCCGCGCCCTTTACCGCGTGGAAGTTGGCGAAGGTGGTTCCGGCGGTCGCCATGGCCGTCGGCTGGTCGTTGCTGTGCAGGCGGTTGCGCTGTATCACGGTCGTGGCCACCAGGCCGTAGCCCGGCTTCATCAGCGGCAGGCTCGCATCGCCGAGGCGGTGCGCCGGCCCCGTCTCGCAGGCGGCCAGGCCGAGCAGGACAGCGGACAGCAGCATGGGACGGGCGAGAGAAGGCAAATGCATGGACGGCTCCTTGTGATGGTGTTCGGTACGAATGCGAACTGCAGGCTGCCGGCGGCCTAGTGCCTGGCGCGCGGCACCAGCAGCTTGCTCAGGCCCTGCAGCAAGGTCGGACCGCCGGCGACCGGCGCGCGTTCCAGGGCGCGCGCGATCAGGCGGTCCGCCAGGTCGCTGCGGTCTTCCAGCTTGAGCAGCGCGGCCTGGGCGTAGACGGCGCCGAAATTGTTACGGTCGAGCTTGTTGGCGACCACGATCGCCTGCCGCGCTTCGTCCAGGCGTCCCAGGTGCACCAGGGCCGAAGCCAGGCCGCCATGGGCTTCCGCGAAGCTGCGGTCGTCCTCGATGGCGATGCGGAAGCGGATTTCGGCGGCGGCGGGCTTGCCGCCGGTGAGCAGGGTCCAGCCCAGCGCCACGGCGGTGCCCGAGTTGCCCGGCATGTCGGCGCTGGCCTTGCTGAGGGCGGCGATGGCGCCCGGATGGTCTTCGCGGTGCAGCAGGGTCAGGCCATGGCCGAGGAGGGCGCGCCCGTTCCCGGGTTGCTGCGCCAGCACCTTGTCGAAGTGGGCGCTGGCGCCGTCGATGTCCTGGTCTTCCAGCGCCAGCGTGCCGGCCACGGTATTCGCGTCGGCGCTGTCCGGCGCCTCCTGCAGCACCTGCAGGGCCAGCTCGCGCGCCCGGCCGCGGTCGCCGCCGTCGAAACTGAGCAGCGCCAGGTAGGCGCGGCCGTCCGGGCCGGCATCGCCCGCGACCCAGGCTTCGCAGGCCGCGCTTGCGCCTTCCAGGTCGCCTTCATGATGCAGGCAGTAGGCCAGGAACTTGGCATTCGTCGCGCTGTCCAGGCCCGCATCGCGCGCCGCGGCGAAGCGCAGCGCCGCTTCCTCGTAGCGTTCCTGGAAAAACAGGGCGAGGCCGAGATTGTGGTCGAGCGCCGCGTTGCGCTCGCCGGCCGCGGCCAGTGCTTCCAGGATGGCGGACGCTTCGGCGAACCGGTGCTGCGACAGGTAGACCGAGGCGATCCTGCTTTGGGCGGCCACCGAGCCCGGTTCGAGTTCGAGCAAACGCACCAGATAGGCGAGGGCGTCTTCGTGCTTCCCGGCCCGGTGATAGAGCTCGCCCATCTGCAACAGGAGCGAGGTGTTGTCAGGATCCAGCTGCAGGAAGGACGAGAAGCGCTGGATTTGATTTTGCAATTGCTCGATGGGTGCCATGGCCGCCTGACAAGAGAAAAGTTGACGCGATTCTACGCTACAAGTCTTACCAAAATACAAGATCGTTGGTCTCAAGACACAATTTCCGGCCGCTTTTATCCGACGTGAATAATCTGCATGCGCGGCCGAAAAAATCATCGATTTCGCTTTTCAACATTTTTTTTACACTGATATGATCCGTTGCAAATAAGCAAGCCGTACAAAAATAAACGCGAACGGAAACCAGCAATGGACTTGACCAGCGTGGCCGCAGTGGCAATGCAGAACGACCAGTTACGGCTCGAGAGCATCAGTCAGAACATCGCGAATGTGCTGACTCCGGGCTACAAGAAGCAGACCGTCGCGACCTCGGCGTTCGAGGTCCAGATGAGCGCGGTCCAGGCCGGGCGCGCGCTACGGTTGAACGCCATCCCCGGCGCCCCGGCCCGGCTGTCGATCGATGCCGCCGCCGGCGCGCTGCGCTCGACCGGCTCGCTCCAGGACATCGCCATCGAAGGTCCGGCCTTTTTCGAAGTCCATACCCCCAACGGTCCCGCCTATAGCCGCCAGGGCGCCCTGAAAGTCGACCTGCAAGGCCGCCTGGTGGGCCCGCACGGCATGCCCGTGATGGGCGAGGGCGGCGAAATCAGCCTGACAGGCGCGCCGTTCCGGATCGCCGCGAATGGCGACGTGATCCAGGGCGAGCGGGTCGCGGGCCGCATCAAGCGTGTGCGTTTCGAACACGCCCATCTTTTACAGCCCCAGGGTAACGGGCTCTACCTGCAGGGCGCCGCCGTGATGGCGGAGCCGCGCAGCAGCGAACCCTTGCGCCCTGGATTCCTGGAAAACTCGAACGTCAGTTCGCCGCAAGAAATGGTGCGCCTGAACGAGACGGTCCGTCACTTCGAAGCGCTGCAAAGAATCGTGCAGGGGCATGACGAGTCTTTGGAAAACGCCATCCGCAAGCTTGGAGACTTCTAGCCACATGAACGATTCGCTCTACATCGCCGCGACCGGCATGCACATGCAGCAAAAAAGCGTCGATACCATCGCCAATAACATGGCCAACGTGAATACGCCGGGCTACAAGCGCGGCAGGGTGAGTTTCGAAGACATGGTCTACCGCGACCTCGGCGGCGCCAGCGCGGTCGCCGGTGCGCCCGGCGCCCAGCGCCCGTGGCAGGGCAGCGGGGTGGCCGTCTCGTCGATCCTGAAATCCTTCGTCGCCGGGGAAATCAAGCAGACCGGCCAGCGGATGGACCTGGCCATCCAGGGCGAAGGCTTCATCGAAGTGGTCGCCGGCGACGGCACCTCGGCCTACACCCGCGGCGGCGCCCTCGTGATCGACAAGGAGGGGTTCCTGGCCAGCGCGGGCGGGCACGCGCTCAAGCCCGCCATCCATGTCGGCACCGACGCCAGGGAAATCGCGATCGAAGCGGACGGGCGCGTCATGGTGCGCTCGCGCGACGAGTCCAGCATGGTCGAGGCCGGACGCATCGAACTGGTGCGCTTCGCCGACACCTCAGGCCTGACCGCCCTGGGCAGCAACCTGTACCAGCCGACCGAAGGTTCCGGCGAAGCCATCGCCGGGCGTGCCGGCGAGGATGGCCTTGGCACCCTGGCGCAGGGCTTCGTGGAAGCCTCCAACGTCAACCTGGTCGAGGAAATGGTCGAGCTGATGATGGCGCAGCGCGCCTACGAATCGAGCGTCAAGGTGATCCAGGCTTCCGACGAGCTGCTTGCGATGAGCAACAACCTGCGCAAATAAGCCGGTGCATTAAGCGACCCCAGCGAATTTTCCCACCATGTCCTTCTTCTTCGCCCGCAGGGTGCGGCGCCTGCTCGCATGCGTCATCGCCTTCGCGCCCGCTTTCGGCGCCGCCGCCAGCCTGCCAGGCGCCCCGGCGCTCGCGCTCACGCTGCGGCAGGAAGTGCAGCTCGACCATCCGCGCATCCTGCTCGGCGACGTGGCCGTGCTGCCGGACGGCGCCTCACCCGCGCTGGCGGCGCTGGACCTGGGCGCCGCGCCGCGCGTGAACGCCGTCGAGCGCCTGAGCCGCGTGCAGATCGCGCTGCTGATCCGGCGCCGCCTGCCGCGACCGCCGGAAACGCTGGCCTGGAACGGAGCCGAGAGCGTGAACCTGCAGCGCCGTTCGCAATCCGTCGCCGGCAGCCTGCTGGGCGAGGCCGCGGTCGGCGCCGTGCTGGCCGCCTACGGGCCGCGCCATCCCGGCCTGCAGGCGGCCCCTGAATCCTTGCCGGGCGACGTGGACATCATCACCGGCGCCTACGACATCAAGGCGCGCGCGCTCGATACCGCCCGCCTGCCGGCGCGCACCCCGGTCTGGCTCGACCTGCTGGTCGGGGGGCGGGTGCAGCGCTCGGTGGTGGTGCCGGTCGGCTTCACCTGGCAGCGCCCGGCCTACCTGGCGCGCCGCCCGCTGGCGGCCGGCGGCCTGGCGGGGCCGGACGACTTCGAGGTGCGCGAGATCAACGTGGCCGGCCTGGATGCCCAGCCGGTGGACGCGGCGGGGCAGGCCGGCTGGCGCATGCGCCGCGCGCTGCAGGCGGGCCAGGTGCTGGCGCGCGCGCAGGTGCCGCCCCGCGGCACGGTATTCCCGGGCGATACGGTCCTGCTCCAGGCGCGCAGCGGGAGCATCGGCATCGACGTCGAGGCGGTCGTCCAGGCCGAGGCCGCGCCGGGCCAGCAGGTGGCGGTGCGCACCCGCCACAGTAGCGACACCCTGACCGGGCGCCTGACGGCGGCCGGCACCGTGGTCATCGAATAAACAAGGAAACCGACATGCATCGTCATCTGATTCGCTGCCTGGTCTGCTGCCCGCTGGTGCTGGCGGCCGCGATCCAGGGCGCGGGCGCCGAAAGCCTGTACAAGCCGAATACCTTCCAGTCCATGACCTCCGACCTGCGTCCGCGCCGGCCGGGCGACCTGCTGACGGTGATGGTCTACGAGAACGCGAGCGCGAGCAGCACGGCCGACACCAGCGCAGCGCGCGACGCCAGCGTGGGCCTGGGCACCAGCACTCCGCACACCTCCTTCGCCGGCGCCATCCGCTCCAGCAACGTCAGCGACGGGCGCGGGAGCACCCAGCGCCAGGGCCGCGTGCTGGCCCAGATCACGGTCGGCATCGTGGCGATCGCGGCCAACGGCGACCTGCACGTGCGCGGCGAACAGACGCTCGAGATCAACAACGAAACCCAGCGCATCTCGGTCGAGGGCAGGGTGCGTCCGCAGGACGTGTCGGAGACCAACATCGTCCTGTCGAGCCGCCTGGCCGACGCGCGCATCCGCTACGCCGGCCAGGGCGACCTGTCCGACAAGCAGCGGCCGGCCTGGTGGCAGCGCTTCCTGACCTGGTTCGGAGTGTGACCCGATGCGACGTTTCCGCCTGATCTGGACCCTGCTGCTGGCCGCCTGCCTGTGCGCGCCGGCCGCGGCCGCCACCGCCCCGCAAGCGGACAGCATGCGCATCAAGGACCTCGGCAAGATGTCCGGCTGGCGCGACAACGCCCTGACCGGCTATGGCCTGGTCACCGGCCTGGCCGGCACCGGCGACTCGGCGCGCAACAAGGCTACGCGCCAGTCGATCGCCAACATGCTGGCGCGCTTCGACCTGACCATCGCGGCAGAGGATGTGCAAAGCCGTAACGTGGCCGCGGTGATGGTCACCGCCGTGCTCTCGCCCTTCGCCCGCGCCGGCGACACGGTCGACGTCACGGTCACCTCGATCGGCGACGCGCGCAGCCTGGTGGGCGGCGCGCTGATGCTGGCGCCGCTGAAGGGCCCGGACGGCAAGATCTACGGCCTCGCCCAGGGCCCCTTGTCGGTGGGCGGCTACAAGTACGACATGAACGGCAACGTGGTGCAGAAGAACCACCCGACGGTGGCCTCGATCCCGGCCGGCGCGACCATCGAGGTGGGCGTGCGCAGCGAGATGCGCAGCGCATCGGGCAACGGCGGCGAGACGGTGACTTTCGTGCTGGCCGAGCCGGACTACACCACCGCCAGCCGCGTCGCCGCCGCCATCAACGCGCGCATGGGCGCAAGCCTGGCCGTGGCCCAGGACGCGGGCGGCGTCGAGATCGCCGTGCCGGACGGGCGCCGCAGCCGCCTGGCGGACTTCATGACCGATATCGAGAACGTCATGGTGGAACCGGACCGGCGCGCGCGCGTCGTGATCAACGAACGCACCGGCACCGTGGTGTCCGGCGGCGATGTGCGCATCGCGCGCGTGGCCATTTCGCACGGCGACCTGCGGGTCTCGATCATCACCGACAACTCGGTTTCGCAGCCGCTGCTGGTGCGCCAGACCGGGCCCGGCGTGGCCTCGGTGCCGATCTCGAACAGCCGCGTCAGCGTGGACGAACGCAACGAGGCCGGCTTCGTGGCGGCCGACAGCACCACCGTCGCCGACCTGGTCCAGTCGCTGGCGCGCCTGAAGACCAGTACCCGCGACATCATTTCGATCCTGCGCGCGGTGAAGGCGGCCGGCGCCTTGCATGCGGACCTGATCGTGCAGTAAGCGTAGCGCCCGGGCGGAGCCGGCACGCCGGCGCCGCGCATCCTTGTTTTTCAGCAGGAGTACAGCAGTGGTTTCTATCATCGACAGCAACACAAGCGCCTTGCTCAGCCTGGCACTGGACGCGGCCGGAATGCGCCAGCAAGCCATCGCCCACAATATCGCCAACGCCAACACGCCCGGCTACCAGCGCATCGGCGTCAGTTTCGAGCAGCGCCTGGCCGCGCTCGCGGACGGCGCCGGCAAGATCGCCGCGCCCTCGCTGGCCAGCCTGGCCGACCTGCGCCCGAGCTTCGAGTACGCCGCGCCGCTGGCGGCCGGCAGCACCGTCGAGCTCGACCAGGAAATGGCCCAGCTGTCGGAAAACACGCTGCACCACCAGGCCCTGCTCAAGGCGCTGAACAAGCACCTGTCGCTGATGAGCATCGCGATCAACGAAGGGAAGCGCTGATGGACTACCACGCAGCCTTCCACGTCAGCGCCACCGGCATGGCGCTGGAAAAGATGCGGCTCGACCTCACCGCCGCCAACATCGCCAACATGAACACCGCCGCCGCCAGCGGCGGCCAGGTCTACCAGCCGCTGCGCGTGCTGGCGCGCCCGGCGGCGCTCAGCTTCACCCAGCAGTTCGGCCGGCTGGCCGCGCTGCGCGGAGGCGGGGTCGAGATCGCCGGCGTCGAAGCCCAGCCGGTGGCGCCGCGCATGGTTTACGAGCCGGGCCACGCCTATGCCGACAGCAAGGGCTTCGTTGCCTATCCGGGCGTGAACCACACGGCCGAAATGCTGACCCTGAACAGCGCGCTGCGCGCCTACGAAGCCAACGTCGCGGCCATGAGCGCCGCCAAGGCGATGGCGGCCCGTGCGCTCGAGATCGGAGGCCAGGGATGAGCATCGAAGCCATCGCCGCCATCGGCGCCGAGCTGCCCGCCGCGATCGGGCCGGCCGCGGGCGTGGCCCAGCCGGCCGGCTTCGGGGCCTGGTTCGCCCAGGAGCTGGGCGCGGTGAACACCAGCTTGATCGAGGCCGACAACGAAGTCAGGAAGCTCGCCGCGGGCGAGGTCGCCAGCCTCCACGAAGTCATGATCCACATGGAAGAGACCAAGCTGTCCTTCCAGTTGCTGGCCCAGGTACGTAATCGCTTGCTGGACGCATACCAGGAAGTCATGCGGATGCAGGTCTAGGAGTAGACATTGGAATCGATGCAATCGAAATGGGCCCGCCTCGACGGCCGCGCCCGCACCGGGATCGCCGCCGGCGTGCTGCTGATCGTGGTGCTGGTCGGCGCCCTGGCGTGGTGGGCCTATCGTCCGGATTACCAGGTGCTGTTCGCCGACCTTGCCCCGCGCGACGCGGCCGCGATGACGGCCGAACTGGACAAGATGAAGACGCCTTACCAGCTGACTGACGGCGGCAACACCATCCTGGTGCCGCGCAACCTGGTCTACAAGACCCGCCTGGCGCTGATGGACAAGGAAGTGCCGCTGCACGGCGCGGTCGGCTTCGAGGTATTCAACAACGCCGACTTCGGCATGACCGAATTCGTGCAGAAAGTGAACTACCTGCGCGCCG
>CBIHLT010000152.1:0-12722 GCA_966210615.1 uncultured Massilia sp. | reverse complement strand
ATTACCGCAACAAGGAAAGCACCGCCCGCGGCTGGCTGTTCGCCTGCGCCAGCATCGCCGACGCCGCCTGCTGCAGGATCTGGGCGCGCGTCAGCCCCGCCGCGCTGGTGGCGTAGTCGACGTCCTGGATGCGCTCCTGCGCCGCCGCCAGGTTCTGGGAATCGGTTTGCAGCGCGCCGGCCGCCATGTCCAGCCGGTTGCTGGACGCCCCCGCCACCACCCGCTGCTGGTTGACGAACTCCAGCGCCTGGTCGATGTGCAGCAGCGCCACCGACGACCTGCGCATGTCCAGGTCCGCCAGCCCCAGCGCGGCCGCATTCATGGAAGAGAACTGCAGCTCGATCAGGTCCCCCGCCCCGTCGCCCACCTGCACCTGCACCCGGCGCAGGCCGGTCGCGCCGCCCAGCTCGGGATACTCCACCTTGAAGCCGGCCAGGCCGTCGCTCGCATTGTTGGTGCCGGCGTCCGCCACCACCTTCCTGGCGTCCAGCACCGCCCCGCCGTCCGCGTCGAAGCCGCCGATCGCCCCGGTGTCGGCGTTGGCCAGGTTCATCCGGTTGTCGATGAAGTCCTCGCCGTTCGCGCCGAAATCGGCCAGGAAATCGGCGGCGCTGGTGTACTCGCCGCGGCTGACCGTGGCCAGGGCCTGGTTCAGGTTATCCGAGCGGTGGGTGGTCAGGTGCTGCATGATGCCCTTGATGCCGCCCTCGACGCCCAGCTCCTTCATGCGCGCATGCAGGTAGCGGCTGGCGGCGTAGGAACCCTCGTAGCTGAAGGTGCCGGCGGCGGTCGCCGCGACCAGGGCAGCCGAGCCGCCCGCCACGGCGCCCGCCAGGCGCTCGTCCGCGCCCTGGATCAGCTCGGCGGTGCCCTCGATGAACCATTGCGGCAGCCCGCCCATGTTCACGCTGCGGAACATGACGGCGTGGGCCATCTCGTGTGCCACGATGCGGTCGCTGTACAGGAAGGCGGTGCCGCCGTCGGGCGTGGCCGCGGTGCCGAAGTCGGCCATGTCGATGTTCATCTGCACGCCGCCGGCCACCGGGCCGACCGAAGCCAGCACGTTCGAGGCGCCGTCGCTGGTCTCCAGGTTGACGATCATCCTGGCGCCGTCGCCTTCCAGCCCGTAATACTTCTTGATCATGTCCTCGGCGGCGCTCAGCCAGCCGGACTTGAGGCCGTCGAGCACCGCGCGCCGCTTCGCGTCGCCGCCGATGCTGGCCGTCTCCTGGGCGAATACGGCTTCGCCGTTGAACCTGGTCTGCTCTCCCACCTGGGTGATGTGCTGGAGCAGTTGCGACGCTTCCTTCTGCAGGGAGTCGCGGTCGCCGTCGCCATAGCTGCCGTTGCCGGCCGCCACCGCCATCTCGCGCAGGCGCTGCAGGCTGTCGGTGACGCTGGCCATGGCGCTGTCGGCCACCTGCAGCAGCGAGCTCGCATCGTTGATGCTGCGGATCGCCTGGCCGATGCCGCGCAAGCCGGACGACATGCGCGAGGCAATGGCCTGCCCGGCCGGATCGTCGGCGGCGCCGCCGATGCGCACGCCGGTCGTCAGGCGCGAAATCAGCTTCGCCTGGTCCTTCACATGCGTGTCGAGGCTGCGCTGCGCATGCATGGACAGCGGATTTGTATTGATTGACAATGACATTGTTGCCATACCCTGTGGGTGGTTGTCTGTACTTAACGACAAGCTGTCAATATTCTTGAGTGTCAGTAAAAGGATTGTTGCGCGCTGTGCGCATCAGCCGGCATCCGGCTTGAACAGGTCGATGCGGTCGGTGCAGAAGGCGTCCACGCCCCAGTCCAGCAGCTCGCGGGCGCGGGCCGGGTCGTTGACCGTGTAGCAGAACAGCCCGAAGCCGGCCTCCTTGACCGCCCGCGCCTGGCCGGGCGTCAGGTAGCGGTGGCAGGCGTGGATCGCGACCGCCTCCACCGAACGGGCGATGCCTTCCCAGTCCGCCGGCAGGCGTTCCATCAGGCAGGCGCGCGGCACCTGGGGCGCAGCTTCCATGGCCGCCTCCAGCGCCGCATGGCTGAACGAGGACAGCAGCGGCACGCGGGCGATCGCCTCCCCGCCCTGCGCCAGCTCGTCCGCGAACATGGCGGCCGCGACGCGCGCCACCGTCTCGCCGGTGGCGCGCTCGAAGCCGGGCGCCGGCTTGATCTCCATGTTCATCCACACGCCCTGCGCCTTGCAGAACTGGGCGAACTCGACGAACAGCGGCACCGGCTCCCCTTGAAAGGCGCGCGCGAACCAGCTGCCCGCGTCCATGGCGGCCAGCTCGGCCGCGTCGTAGTCATAAACATGCCCGCTGCCCTTCACCGTGCGGCCGAGGACGGCGTCATGCAGGACGACAGGCAGGCCGTCGCGCGCCAGCATGATGTCGAACTCGATGGCGCGGAAACCCTGCTCCATCCCGCGGCGCAGGCCGGCATAGGTGTTTTCGGGCGCCAGGGTGCCGCCGCCGCGGTGGGCCAGGATCCGGGGATATCGCCACATGCGCGCTTCCTTTGCGTCGAATCAGGGCTGGGACAGGCCGAACTGCCGCGACAGCCAGAAGAACAGGCCGATGTTCAGCGCCACCGTCAGGTGAAATTTCCACTGGAACGAGGTCTTGGCGGTCTTGTGGCGCAGCCATTGCTGGGCCAGCAGCGCGCCCGGCCAGCCGCCGACCAGGCCAAGCACCAGCAAGGTGGCCTCGGGCGTGCGCCAAGTGTTGGCGCGGGCCGCGGATTTATCGAGGGCATAGGCGACGAAGCAGGTCAGGCTGGTGAGCAGGTAGGCCGCCCCCACCAGCAGCGGCAGGGACCAGGCCACGGTCGCGAACAGGTAGAGCCCGCCGAACAGGATCAAGGGAAAGTAAGGCATGGCGAGAGCTTACGTTTCTGTCCGTGGAATGTCCATATGGCAAAAAATGCAAGACTTTGCATTCTCACCGTTCGTTAACGAACAGAGAAAGGCATGTCAAAACGCCTACCCTCGACCTTCAACCCCGGACAAGCAGGAGAACGACATGGCTTTTGATCTAGGCAACCTGTTGCAGCAATACCTGGGCGGCGCCGCCAACATGAACCCGAACGCCGCCACCGACGACTTCGACCGCGTGGCCCAGAGCGCGCCGCGCGAAACCATCTCGCAAGGGGTCGCCGGCGCGCTGCGCTCCGACCAGACCCCGCCCTTCCCGCAAATGGTGAGCCAGCTGTTCGGGCAAAGCAATCCGAACCAGCGCGCGGGCATGCTGAACCAGATCCTGGCCACCCTCGGCCCGACCGTGCTGGCGCAGCTCGGCAACGGCGGCCTCGGCAACATCTTCGGCGGCCGCACCCCGGCCCAGGTGACGCCGGAGCAGGCCGAGCAAGTCTCGCCCGAACAGGTGCGCGAACTGGCCGAGAAGGCCGAACAGCAGAATCCGGGCATCGTCGACCGCATGAGCGACTTCTACGCCGACAACCCGACCCTGGTCAAGGCCATCGGCGGCGCGGCGCTGGCGATCGCGCTCGGCCACATGGCGCAGAACATGCGCAAGCAATAAACAGCAGATCGCGCAGTGCGCTGTCTTTCGAACCAACAACAACCAGCGAGGACATCATGGGCATTCTGAGCAATATCTTCCACAAGATCTTCCCGGGCTCGGCGCCGAAGCCGGCCCCCGCGCCCGCACAGGCGCAGGCGCCCAAGCCGGCGGCTCCGGCTCCGGCAGCGCCGGCCGCACCGCAGGCGCAACCGCAAGCCCAGGCCCAGGCCCAGGCTGCGCCGATGCAGCAGGTGGACGTGGAGCAGATTCTCAACGACATGCAAAAGTCGTCCGGCCAGCAGCTGAACTGGCGCACCTCGATCGTCGACCTGCTCAAGCTGCTCGGCCTGGACAGCAGCCTGGCCTCGCGCAAGGAGCTGGCGGCCGAGCTGCACTACACCGGCGACACCAACGATTCCGCCACCATGAACATCTGGCTGCACCGCCAGGTCATGAACAAGCTGGCGGCGAACGGCGGCAAGGTGCCGGCCGACTTGCGTGACTAGTCGATGTCAGTCGGCCAGGGTGGTATTGGCCGCCGTCCCGCACGAAAAGCAGAAGCGCGCGAAGGCGTTCTTGCGCGTGCTGCAGCAGCCGCAGCGGTCGAACAGGCCGATGCCGCAGTGCGGACAGTAGTCGATGCTGCTGTCCTTCAGGTCGACCTGGCGCTCGCAGCCCGGGCACACGCTCTTGCCGAGCCGGGCCAGCGCCAGGTCGTAGCGCATGGTCTGGCGCCGTTCGACGTCGGGCAGCGCCTCGGCCGCCTTCTGGCGCGCCAGGTAGGCCTGCAGCCAGCGGATCGCATAGCGGCCCACCACGAAGGTGATGATGATGCCCACCAGGTAGCGCACATAGCCGCCGTAGCTGGGCAGGTAAGGCACCAGCTCCACGAAGAAGGCGAACAGCGCGAACAGGATGAAGCCCCAGGCGAAAGGCCAGTCCGCGGTCTTGCGCTTGTGCTTGAACAGCCAGGCCGCGATCAGCAGCAGCGGCAGGGTCACCGCCAGGCGGTACAGGAAGACGCGCAGTTCCTTGGCCTTGCTCGCCTCGACGTAGGCCCGGTGGGCCGGCTCCTCCAGCCGCGCCAGCTGCACCTGGGCGCGGTCGGCGGCCTGGTTGGCGTCGAGCATGGCCTGCTGCTCGGCCTCGACCGCGCCGAGGGCCTTGCGCTCCTCGGCTTCGAGCGCGTCGAGGGCCTTGGTGCGGGCGACCAGTTCGGGATCCTGGTCCGGCCGCGCCGTGACCTGGCGCGTGGCCAGCCAGTTATCGAAGGTGGCGCGCGAGGAGCGCGTATTGGATTGGGCGACATTGTGCTTCTGGGTCGCCTGTTCCAGGCGCTCGCGGGCCGCCTCCAGCCGCTCGCGGGCCAGGCGCTGGTCGGCCCTGGCCTTCGCGAGCCGGGCCGGGTCCATGAACTGCTCGACGGTCAAGGGGGACTCGACGTCCCACAGGTTCCCGACCACCAGGCTGCCCAGGCCGATCAGGAAACCCGCGAATACGAAGGCAACCAGCCACAGCGCGCGCTGCAGCCATTTCTCGGTCAGGCGCAAGCCTTTGTCCATGGGGAGACTCCTCTCAGGTTGATGGAGCCGCCAGTGTGCCACCGGAAACACGCCCCGGCTAGCGCCGGGTGCAAGGGTGATTGCGGATGCTACCCGCGGTACCGCGCGGCGATACCGGGGGTGCCGGCAGGACGGTCAGAAGTAGGACAGGCCCAGCGCCTTCTTCACCTCGTCGGTGGTGACGGCCGCGATCTCGCGCGCCCGCGCGGTGCCTTCCTTCAGGATCTGCAGCACCTGGCCGCGGTCCTTGGCGAATTCCTCGCGGCGCGCGCGGATCGGGGCCAGCATCTCCTGCAGCACGCCTTCCAGGCGCTTCTTGACCACGCTGTCGCCCAGGCCGCCGCGGGTGTAGTGCTCCTTCATCGCCGCCACGCCTTCCTTGTCCGGATCGAAGGCGTCCAGGTAGATGAAGGCCACGTTGCCCTCCAGGTGGCCCGGATCGGAGACCTTCAGGTGCAGCGGGTCGGTGTAGACCATCTTGACGGCGGCGCGGATCTCGTCGGCCGAGGCGCCCAGGTTGATCGTGTTGCCCAGCGACTTGCTCATCTTGGCCTTGCCGTCGGTGCCCGGCAGGCGGCCGACTTCCGGCACGATGGCCTTGCACTCGACCAGGATGTCGCGGCCGGCGTTGCGGTTGAACTTACGGACGATCTCGTTGCATTGCTCGATCATCGGGATCTGGTCCTCGCCCACCGGCACCACGCTGGCCTTGAAGGCGGTGATGTCGGCCGCCTGGCTGGCCGGGTAGGTCAGGAAGCCGGCCGGGATGTCGCGCTCGAAGCCGCGCAGGATGATCTCCTGCTTGACGGTCGGGTTGCGCTCCAGGCGCGCCACCGTCACCAGGTTCAGGTAATAGAAGGTGAGCTCGGTCAGTTCGGGGATCTGCGACTGGATCAGGATGGTGGTCTTGGCCGGATCAATCCCTACGGCAAGGTAATCGAGCGCCACTTCGACAACGTTCCGGTGTACCTTTCCGATGTCATCCATGTTGTCGGTCAGGGCCTGGGAGTCCGCAAGCATCACGAACTGGCGGTAGGTGTCCTGGTAGGCGACGCGGTTGCGCAGGCTGCCGACGTAATGGCCGAGGTGCAGCGGACCGGTCGGACGGTCTCCGGTGAGGATGATAGGCGTGGAAGGGTTAGCGGTTGGCTGGCTCATCGAGGTTCCTTGTTCTTGCCTCGATCATCCTGCGCCAAAACAAAAACGCCACCTGAGTCGAGGCGGCGTTGTTTGAAATGCACATCATTTCCTGGGGCCGCGCGTTACGAGCGGCGCCACCAGGTACGGAAGGTCAGATGTGCTTTCGGAAAGTTCATGGCTTGCATGGTTGCAGGTTGGCGACCCGCTGTCAACCGCTGCGCACCCGTGATACGGCAGGCGGGGCTCCCCTCGAGGTCTTTTTTCATCCGGGCGCCCTCCTGAGACTACATTGTTGTAAAAATTCTAATAATTGGTGAATGTTATGGATTTAAATACGAGCACAAACACGCCGACCCGCCCCCTGGAACTCTGGGGTGGCCTTGAATGCACGGTCAACCGCGTCCGCGACGAATATTTCAGCCAGCTCGACCGCAATGGCCATGCTGAGCGCGCCTGCGACATCCAGCGGTTCGCCTCGCTCGGCATTCGCGCAATTCGCTATCCGATCCTGTGGGAACGCACCGCCCCGAACGGCCTGGACAGCGCCGACTGGTCCTGGCCCGACGAGCGCCTGCCCGCCCTGCGCGAGGCCGGCGTGCAGCCGATCGCCGGCCTGATCCACCACGGCAGCGGCCCCCTGCACACCAGCCTCATCGACCCGGGCTTCGCCGAGCAGCTGGCGGAGTATGCGGGCGCGGTCGCCGCACGCTATCCGTGGCTCGAGTATTACACCCCGGTGAACGAGCCCTGCACCACGGCCCGCTTCGCCGGCCTGTACGGCGTGTGGTACCCGCACGGGCGCGACGACCGCAGCTTCATCCAGGCCCTGCTCAACCAGTGCCGCGCCGTGGTGCTGTCCATGCGCGCCATCCGCAAGGTGAACCCGGACGCCAAGCTGGTCCAGACCGACGACCTCGGCAAGACCTACAGCACGCCCGAGATGGCGCACGTGGCCGACTTCTACAACGAGCGCCGCTGGCTGGCCTGGGACCTGCTGTGCGGGATGGTCGGCCCCGAGCACAAGCTGTGGAAGTACCTGATGAAAACCGGGATCGCGGCCGAGGAATTCCTCTGGTTCCGCGACAATCCCTGCCCGCCGGACATTATCGGCGTCAATTACTACGTCACCAGCGAGCGCTGGCTCGACCACCGTCCCGAGCGCTTCCCGGAGCACCACCGCGGCATGGCCGACGGCAAGCCCTGCGCGGACATCGAAGCCTCGCGCGTGCTGGCCACGCCCACCGCAGGCATCGCGCCGCTGCTGGCCGAGATCTGGGACCGCTACCGCATTCCGCTGGCCGTCACCGAGGCCCACATCGACGCCAACCGCGAGGACCAGCTGCGCTGGCTGCTGGAGATCTGGGAAGCCGCCCAGCAGTCGCAGCGCAACGGCGTGGACGTGCGCGCCGTCACCGTCTGGTCGCTGCTCGGCTCCTTCGACTGGAACAGCCTGGTTACCCAGAACCGCGGCTATTACGAGCCCGGTCCCTTCGACGTGCGCTCGCCGATGCCGCGCCCGACGGCGCTGGCGAAGATGATGCGCGAGCTGTCCTCCGGCGCGCCGCTGTCGCACCCGGTGCTGCGCGGCCAGGGCTGGTGGCGCCGCCAGGGACGCTTCCTGTGCCATCCGCCGGTGGCCACGCCGGCCGCCCTGACCTCGATCTCGGCCGACGGCCACCGCCTGGTGGGCACGGGCGCCGCGCCGATCCTGGTGCTGGGCGCGACCGGCACCCTGGGCCGCGCTTTCGCCCGCGTGTGCCAGAAGCGCAACCTCAACTTCAAGCTGCTGTCGCGCCAGGACATGGACATCGCCGATCCGGATTCGGTGGAGCGCGCGCTGGCGGAGCACAAGCCCTGGGCCGTGATCAACACCGCCGGCTATGTGCGGGTGGACGATGCGGAGAGCGATGTGGAACGCTGCCTGCGCGAGAACGCGTTCGGCCCGGCGGTGCTGGCGGCGGCCTGCGCACGCCACGGCGTGCACCTGACCAGCTTCTCGAGCGACCTGGTGTTCGACGGCCGCCAGGACCGGCCCTATGTCGAATCCGACCCGGTGGCGCCGCTCAACGTCTACGGCCGCAGCAAGGCCGAGGCGGAGCGCATCGTCCTGGACCGGAACCCGGACGCCCTGATGGTGCGTACCAGCGCCTTCTTCGGGCCCTGGGACAAGTACAACTTCGTGACCCTGGCGCTGGAGGCGCTGGAGCGCGGCGATCCTTTCGTGGCCGCGAGCGATTTGACGATCACGCCGACCTATGTGCCGGACCTGGTGCATGCCTGCCTGGACCTGGCGATCGACCGCGAGCGCGGGATCTGGCACCTGTCCAACGGCGGCGAAGTGAGCTGGGGCGAGCTGGCGCTGCGCGCGGCGGAGCGGGCCGGCGTCGATGCGAGCCGGCTGGAGCTGCGCACCGGGGCCCAGCTCGGGTTCGCGGCGGCGCGCCCCGCCTACTGCGCGCTGCACAGCGAGCGCGGGGTGCTGCTGCCGAAGCTGGACGATGCGCTGGGGCGCTATCTCGAGCTGCGTGCGGGCGATCCGGTGGAGATGGAGGAACTGGTCATGACGGCCGAAAGCCGGCAGCCGGTGGCGAGCGGGCATCGGCAGCAGGAGGCGACGGATTTGGGGGCGGTGCAGGCGGGGACGTAAGCTGCGGGTATGCATGCGAACTTGGGTCCCCGTCTTCGCGGGGATGACGTTCATGAGCTAACACGAACGTGTCACGCACCCACTGCGCTAGCACGTCATCCCCGCAACGGCGGGGACCCAAGTTCCTCCCCGAAGCTGCAATACCCGACTAATCCCCTCCACAACCGAAGGGAGCGCCGCACCAAGACGCTAAAATGCACCGGCCCACCACCGACTAACCATTAGGCCGATCCAACGTGCAAGAGCAACACGCCTTCCCCTTCCTGCGGGAGATCATCCTCTTCCTGATCCTCTCCGGCATCCTCATCCCTTTATTACAGCGCCTGCGCATCAACCAGGTCCTCGGCTTCCTGGCCGTCGGCACCGTCGCCGGACCTTACGGCCTGGGCCTGCTCGCCGACCGCTATCCCGTGATGAGCATCTTCACCTTCCCCAGCGGCGAAGGCGTCTCTATGCTGGCCGAACTCGGCGTGCTGTTCCTGATGTTCATGATCGGCCTCGAGCTCTCCGCCGCCCGCCTGTGGGCCATGCGGCGCTGGGTGTTCGGCGCGGGCACCGCCCAGGTGATCCTCAGCGCCGCCCTGATCGGCGGCGCCCTCACGCTCTACGGCGAGTCCAGCCAGACCGCCCTCATCCTCGGCCTGGTGCTCTCGCTATCCTCCACCGCCGTCGTGATGCAACTGATGACCCAGCAGCACAGTACCACCACGCCTCTGGGCAAGGCCGCCTTCGCCGTGCTGATGTTGCAGGACCTGGCGGTGGTACCGATCCTGGTCCTGATCGGCGTCCTGGGCAAGGGCGATGGTGACGACGTCGCGATGCTGGCGTTAATTGCGATGGCCAAGGCCGCCGGCGCCATCGCCCTGATCTACCTGGCCGGCGGACGCGTGATCCACCCGCTGTTCCGCGCCTTCGCCCGCCACCGCCAGCCGGACGTGTTCATGGCCCTGATCCTGCTGTCCACCTTCGGCATCGCCGCCCTGTCGGCCGCCGCCGGGCTGTCGATGGCGCTGGGCGCCCTGATCGCCGGCCTGCTGCTGGCCGAGACCGAGTTCAAGCACGAGGTGGAACTGATGGTCGAGCCCTTCAAGGGCTTGCTCATGGGTCTGTTCTTCATGACCGTCGGGATGAACATCGACACCCGCCAGATCCTCGAGGCCCCGCTGTGGCTGGCCGCCTTCGTGGGCGGCCTGGTCCTGATCAAGGCCGTGGTGGTGGCCGTGCTGTTCCGCCTTGGCCACCTGTCCTGGGGCCGCGCCATCGAAGGCGGCCTGCTGCTGGGCCAGGGCGGCGAGTTCGCCTTCATCGTGATCGGCTATGCCGTCGCCACCAGGGTGCTGGACCCGGCCCTGGGTGCGCGCGTGATGCTGGCGGTGGGCCTGTCGCTGTTCATCACGCCGATGCTGGCGCGCCTGGGCCGCATGATCGGCGAGCGCTGGGAGCCGAAGCAGGAGCAGCCGGAAGCCGACGAAGCCGCGCTGGCCTCGGCGCGCGGCCACATCATCATCGCCGGCTTCGGCCGCGTGGGCCAGCAGCTGGCCAAGCTGCTCAAGGACCAGGGCATTCCCTTCGTCGCCTTCGAGAACGACGCCAAGCTGGTGTCGAAGCTGCATGCGGAAGGCATGCCGGTCTATTTCGGCAATGCCTCGCGCCCGGAGCTGCTGCGCCGCGTGCACGCGGACGAGGCGCCGGCCATCGTGCTGACCATGGACCATCCGGCATCGGCGATGCAGGCGGTGCGCGGCATCCGCCGCGAATTCCCCCACGTGCGCCTGTTCGTGCGCTCGCGCGACGAGAAGCATGCCCGCGCCCTGCGCCTGGCCGGGGCCAGCGTGGTGGTGCCGGAGACGCTGGAGGCAAGCCTGCAGCTGTCGGCCTTCGTGCTGGAAGCGATGGGCCTGGACGAGCGCGTCGTGGACGACATCGTCGACCGCGAACGCGACCTGTTCGCGGCCAAGCTGCTGGAGTCCTAGGCGGCGCAGCGGCGCGCCGCTTCGCAGCCCCACCAGGCCGCCTCCTCGAACACGGAGAACCCGGACAGGTCGCCGTGCGCGAACAGGACCGGCCCGTCCGCTTCGCGCAGCGCCGCCAGCCCCGCGTTGCCGCGGAATCCCGGCGTGGGGATCGCCATTGCATGCGCCCGCAAGGTGATGTCGGCCCGCTCCACGCAGGCCGCGAAGGCCCAGCCGTAGGCCTGGCGCAGGTCGCCGGACGCCAGCTCCATCAGTTCCGCCGGCGCCGCCTGCTGCAGCCAGCGACGGGCGTCCAGCGGCGTGCGGTCCGCCAGCGCCATATAGGCCGTGAACACGGTCTTTTCGGGCGGCCGCACGCGGATGTCCTGGTGGGTCGACACCACATAACCCAGGCCCTTGCCGCCGTAGACCACGTTGTCCCAGGCCAGCGGCGCCCCGCCCTGCTCGCGCGGGAAGTCGCGCATCAGGAAGTTGGTCACCATCCAGGGCGCGTAGGCCGGCATGTGGCGGCGCGCATCGAAGCCCAGCGCCGCGATGTCCTCGACCACGCGCGCCGCCACGAACAGCGGCATCGCGCACACGATGCGCCGCGCCCGCACCAGGAAGCTGCGCGGCTTGCCGTTCTCCAGGGCGAAGCACAGCGCTTCCGCCCTGCCGCCACGCACGCGCACCGACACCGCCGTTCCCGGCCGGCGCCGGTCCGCCGCGCGCGCCGCCAGTCCTTCGGCGATGGGCGACAGCCCGCCCGGCCAGGTCAGCAGGCCGTTGTCGTCGGCATTCGCTGCCCGGCCCCAGCGTCCCGCGAAATAATGCACGCCGGCCCAGGCCGAGACCTGGGCGATGCCGGCGCCATAGTCGTCGCGGCAGCAGTAGTCGAGATACCAGCGCAGCGCCGGCGAGCGGTAGCCTTCGCGGTCCAGCCAGGCGGCGAAGCTGATCGCGTCCAGGCCGTCGAAAGCCGGGTCGCCGGAGGACAGCACGGAGGGAAACGCGAAGCTGCGCCGGCCGTCCGCCCCGCGCCCCTGGCGCAACAGCTCCATGTGGGCCAGGAAGCGCTGCTGCTCGGCCTGGTCCTGCGCCGGCATCAGGCCGTCCTGCCACTGCCCATCCTTGAACAGCCGTTCTTCCGGGCCGTGCAGGATGTAACGCTCGTCGTACCACGGGCGCTCCTCGAGCACGCCGCGCCGGATGATGCCCAGGTCGCCCAGCATCTCGCGCACGTGCGCCGATTCCGTCCCCGGCAGCGGCAGGTAGTGCGCCCCCGTCGGACAGGCGAACTCTCCGTAGCGGCTGCCGGATGCGTTGCCGAAGGCTTCCGGCCCGTCGAACAGCAGGTAGTCGCGCCGCTCCATCCGGTCCAGCTTCCAGGCGGCCGACAGGCCGGCGATGCCGGAGCCGAGGATCGCCACGTCGGTGTCGATCGTTTCCGATGGCGCCGGCAGGCGGGCGCGGTCGCGCAGCAGGTGGCCTTCCGTGCGGCCCGGGGTGCGCACCGCCGGCGCGATCTCCTGCCAGCGCAGGAAACCGGCGGCGCTGGCCAGCCCCGCCAGCCCTGCCCCGCCGGCCGATAGAATAAAGGACCGCCGGTCCATCAGCGGATCACCTGCTGCCAGTCTTCCTCGAACTCGCGCACCAGCGACTGGGAATCGAGGCGGTTGGGTTTCATCGGCAGGCGCTGCATGTCCGGCGGGAAGGCGAACATGGCGCGCGTGGTCTCGGCATCGAGATAGCGCATCGGCAGCGTGTAGCGCGCGGGCGGCGTGAAGCTGCCCTGCGGCGAGGCCAGGACATACCCCCCCACGCCGAAGGATGGCACATACAGATGGGAGGGCCAGGTCTTCAGCCCCACTACGCGCAGGGTGGCCTCGATGGTCCAGTAGGCGTG
>CBIHLT010000151.1:0-12733 GCA_966210615.1 uncultured Massilia sp. | reverse complement strand
CCGCAGGACGTCGAACTCTGGATCGACGAGCACAACCGCTTCCTGCAGGAGACCGTCAAGCCCCAGGAAACCGGCGTCGGGATCTGCTTCACGCTGAGCGAGGGCGGCAACATCTATATGCAGACCGCCGCCGACGCGGTCATCCTGGACGTCGAACCGGACGCTGCCTGGATCGCCCCGCTGATCATGGCCGCCACCGGCGCCGAGCCGCCGCGCGGCCAGATCTGGGTGCTGCCCGACGACAAGCTGGTCCAGCTGATCCTCGGCCTGTCGATGCTGGTCGAGAGCACCACGCTGGTCACCGGCCACCACTTCGGTTCGCAGGGCCGCCGCGCCTGGTGACCCGCTTGGCTCAATAGGGCATGCCGCTCACCGCCAGCGGCAGCCGCCACAGCGCGCCCGCGCCGGTGATGTACAAGGACTTGCCGTCCTCGCCGCCGAAGGCCGCATTGGTGACATTGGCGTCCACGCGGATGGTCGCCAGGGGCTTGCCCTGCGGCGAAAACACGCGCACCCGCTTCGCCCCATGCTCGGTCACGTACAGGTTGCCGTGGCAATCGAGGGTCATGCCGTCCGCTCCCTCCAGCCCGCTCACCAGCGTATGTCCGGCTTGCGGCATGCCCTTGACGATGGGGTAGGCCATGAGCATGCCGTCGCCGGCGTTCACGTACAAGACGTCGCCCGCAGGCGCCAGTGAGATGCCGTTGGGATTGGGGCGCGCGCCGTCCACCAGCGCCACCACGCCGTCCTTGCCGACGCGGTAGATGCCCGTTACCGGCTGCCCGCCGGGCGCGGCCGCTTTTTGCCAGCCGGGATCGGTAAAGTAGACCGTGCCGTCGCGCGCGATGGCGACGTCGTTCGGCGAGTTGAAGACATTCCCCTTGAAACTGCCGGCAAGCAGCGCAGGCTTGCCGCTCCAGTCGTGGCGCAGCAGCGCCTTGTCCTTGTGGCTGGCGAGAACCAGGGCCCCGGCGGCGTCCACGGCCAGGCCGTTGCTTCCGCTGTCCTCGATCACGGTGCTCACCGTGCCGTCCGCCGCCAGCTTGCGTACGCGGGAAGGAAAGCCCTTGGCGAAGCTGAAGTCGGAGAAGTAGAGCGCATCGCCGATCCACACCGGGCCTTCGAACAGGCCCGGTCCGGCATGCGAAGCGGTGACGCCGGCGACGCGTTCGGCCTTCAGTTCGCCGGATGGCGCCGGGCCGCAGGAGTCCGCGAAGGCGTCCGCCCCGCGCACCGCAAGGGCAGCAAAGGCCAGGGTGGAAAGCTGGAATCGGGGCATGGAGGGTCTCCGCTTGTTCATTGCGATGGTGGTCTGTTACCGCTATCATTTCTGTTAAAACGATTGTATCCTTGTTATGCCCGCGTGGAAAGCCACGCAGGCGCATGAGACAACGAAGAACAGGAGACAGGCATGATCGATTTGAACAGGCGTGGTGTCGTTCTGGCCGCCGGCGGCGCCCTGGCGGCTTCCGCGGTGGGTGGGCCGCTCTGGGCGCAGGCCCCTGAAGCACAGCAGTCCGGGCGCAAGCTGGGCTACGCCGTCGTGGGCCTGGGCGGCTACGGGCTGGGGGTGATCATCCCGCAGTTCAAGCACTGCCGGCACAGCCGCCTGGTGGCGCTGGTGAGCGGCGACGAGGCCAAGGCCCGGCGCGTGGCCCAGGAATACGGGGTGCTTGACAAGAACCTCTACAACTACCAGAACTTCGACAGCATCCGCGACAACCCGGACATTGACATCGTCTACGTCTGCCTTCCCGTGTCGATGCACGCGGAGTACACGATCCGGGCCGCCAAGGCCGGCAAGCACGTGCTGTGCGAAAAGCCGATGGCGCTGTCCTCGCGCGAATGCGAAGCGATGATCGCGGCTTGCCGCCAGGCCGGCAAGAAGCTGATGATCGGCTACCGCTGCCACTTCGAGCCCTACAACCTGGAGGCGATCCGGCGCGCGCGCGCGGGCGAGATCGGCAAGCTGCGCTACTTCCGCTCCGAACACGGCTTCAACTTCGGCAACCCGAACGCCTGGCGCCTGAAGAAGGCGATGTCGGGCGGCGGCTCGATGATGGACATCGGCATCTACGCGCTGCAGGCGGCGCGCTACATGACGGGCGAGGAACCGGTCGCCGTCTACGCCAGGGAGACCACCGACAAGTCCGATCCGCGCTTCCGCGAGGTCGAAGACATGATCGAGTTCCAGCTCGAATTCCCGTCCGGCGTCAGCGGCTCCTGCATGTCGATGTACAGCGCCAACCAGAACCATATCCTGCTGATGGGGGACAAGGGCCGCATCGAGCTGGAGCCCGGCACCGGCTATGGCGGCAACCGCCTGTGGGTGGGCAAGGGCCGCGAGACGGAAATCACGCCGCCGAACGCGCAAGCCAACCAGTGGGCGGGCCAGCTCGACCACCTGGCCCTGTGCGTGCTGCGGGACCGCCAGCCGATCGTCGCGGGCGAGGAAGGCTTGCGCGACATGCGGATCATCGAGGCCGTGTACAAGTCGGCGCGCGAGCAGCGCAGGATCGTGCTGTAAAGACGTCCTGCCGTCCGCGCTAGGCACCCGGGCCGGTTTTCGGTTATAAAGTCAGCTCCATAGTTGTTCGGAGTAAAGTGATGGGCAAGCAAGTGACGAAGCTGGGACGGCGCGCGGCGCTCGCCCTCGGCCTGGCAAGCGGCGCGCTCCTGGCGCTGCCGCAGGTAATGGCAGGCGAGCTGCTGGCGGATGCGAAGGCGCGCGGCACCCTGCGCATCGCCATGGAAGGCACCTACCCGCCGTTCAATTTCAAGGATCCCAAGACCGGCCAGCTGGCCGGCTACGACGTCGACGTGGCGCGCCTGGTGGCGGCCAAGCTGGGGCTGAAACCCGAGTTCGTCGCGACCGAGTGGGCCGCCATCCTGGCGGGCCTGGCGGCGGGCAAGTACGACGTCATCGTCAGCCAGGTCGGCATCACGGCCAAGCGCCAGCAAGCCTTCGACTTTTCCGTGCCCTACACCTACTCGAGCCCCCAGCTCATCGTGCGCAAGAACGAGCGCGCCACCTACGCCAGCCTGAACGACCTCAAGGGCCGCAAGGTCGGCGTGGGGCAGGGCAGCGTGTTCGAGCAGCAGGTCAAGGCAGTGCCGGGCATCGAGGTCAAGAGCTATCCGGCGGCGCCGGAAAACCTGCAGGACCTGGCCTTCGGCCGCATCGACGCGGCCCTCAACGACAGCCTGATGGTGTCCTACCTGCTCAAGCATTCCCAGCTGCCGATCAAGGCCGGCCCGCGCGTGGGCGCCGTCGAGCGCATGGGCGTGGCCATGCGCAAGGGCAATCCCCAATTCAAGGCGGCGGTCGACAAGATCATCAACGACGCCCGCGCCGACGGCAGCCTCAAGCAGATGTCGCTCAAGTGGTTCGGCGCCGACGCCAGCCACGAACCAAAGTGAGCCCCGCGAGGTGACCCCCGCCGACGCCGCCCCCTGGGGCGCGCCGGTGCTGGAACTGGCCGGCCTGCTGCGCGACGCGGCGCCGGTCATGCTCACCGGCGCCGGCTATACGCTACTGTTCGCGGTCGCCTCGATGGTGGGCGGGCTGGCGCTCGGCTTCCCGGCGGCCCTGATGCGCATCGCGCCCTGGCGCGTGCTGAGGCTGCCGGCGACCCTGTACGTGAGCATCATGCGCGGCACGCCGCTGCTGGTGCAGATCTTCGTCATCTACTATGGGCTGCCGAGCATCGGCATCGAGTTTACGCCGGTGACGGCCGGGATCCTGGCGCTTTCGCTGAATGCCGGCGCCTACCTGTCGGAAAGCCTGCGCGGCGCGGTCCAGAGCGTCAGCGAAGGGCAGTGGCGCGCCAGTTTCAGCCTCGGCCTCGGCTGGTGGCAGGCGCTCGGCTACGTCATCCTGCCGCAGGCGCTGCGGGTGGCCGTGCCGTCCATGAGCAACACCCTGATCAGCCTGATCAAGGACACGTCGTTGGTGTCGGTGATTGCCCTCACCGAACTGATGCTGGCCACCAAGGAAGTGATCGCCGTCACCTTCCAGCCCTTGCCGCTTTACCTGGCGGCGGCCGCCATGTACTGGTGCCTGAGCCTGTTCTTCGAATTCCTCCAGCGCCGCGCCGAAATGCGCCTCAACCGCTCCCACCGCCCGCGTTGACAAGTCAAGCTGTTGTAGAGATGTCTTTGCATATGCACAACACATCTCGACAGCCTGGACGACCAGTGTTAGTCTTTTTGGAAATACTGACTGTCGGCAACGATTGGCGGAGGAATTATGGAGTATGGCCAGCTAAGGCCGCCCACCGCGTCTTCCTCCTCGGAATGCGCAGACCCTGACGCCGAGGCCGCTGCGCTGCCCGGCGGCGGCGCCATGTTTTCGCCGCCCGCCCAGCCTACCGCCGGCTATAACGAATTGTTCCTGCTGGCGCCCTTCGGTTTCTTCCTGGTCGGGCCGGATGGCGCGATCCTTCAGGCGAACCTGTGCGGCGCCAGGATGCTGGGCCTGCCGCGCGATGGGGTGGCAGGCTTGCGGCTGCGCGACGCCATCGCGGACACCGACCGCGGCGCCTTCGACCGCTTTCTCGCGGCGGCCCGCGGTGCGGAACGCGATGCGCGTTGCGAGCTCATGCTGCGCGCGCAGGACGGCAGCACGACCTGGGTGAGCCTGGTGGGCAGTTACGACGTCGGCGCGCGCGCGGCGCGCGTGGTGGCGGAACTGGGCGGCAGCCGCGTGGAGGCGCTGGCGCGCAGCGAGGAACGCCTGCGCCGCATCGTGCACTGCGCGGACGAGGGCGTGTGGGAAGTCGACGCGCACGGCAGCACCACCTTCGTCAACCCGCGCATGGCGGCGCTGCTCGGCTATCCGATCGAGGAAATCCTCGACATGCCCGTGGGACGCTTCATGGACGACGAGGGCAGGACGCTGCTGGAGCGGAATATCGCGCGCCGGCGCCAGGGCGAGGTGCGGCGCTACGAGTTCAAGTTCATCCGCAAGGACGGCGGCGTGCTGTGGACTTGCGTCGCCATCAATCCGCTGTTCGACGCGTGCGGCCGCTATCTTGGCGCGCTGGCCCTGGTCAACGACATCACCAGCCAGCGCGCGGCCGCGGCGCGGATCTGGCGGCGCGCCAACTATGACGACCTGACCGGGCTGCCCAACCGCCACATGTTCATGGACCGGCTGGCCCAGGAGATCCGGCGCGCCGACCGCAGCGCTGCCTTCCTGGCGCTGCTGTTCCTGGACCTGGACCGCTTCAAGGAGGTGAACGACCGCCTCGGCCATGCGGCCGGCGACCGCCTGCTGGCCGACGCGGCGCAGCGCATCGGCGCCTGCGTGCGCGCTTCCGACACCATCGGGCGCCTGGGCGGCGACGAATTCACCGTGGTGCTGTCCGGGCTGGACCGGATCGCGACCGTGGACCGCATCGCCCAGGCGCTGGTCGAGGCGCTGGCGGCGCCTTTCGTGCTCGACGGCGAACCTGCGGAGGTGTCGGCGTCGGTGGGCATTGCGCTGTATCCGGCCGACGCCGGCCAGCTGTGCGACCTGATGGCGCGCGCCGACCAGGCGATGTACGTGGCCAAGCACGCCGGCCGCAACCGCTACAGCTATTACACCGACGGTGCCCAGCAGGCCATGCTGGCGCGCCAGGCCATCACCGCCGAGCTGCGCACGGCGCTGGCCGCGAACCAGTTCGAGCTGCTGTACCAGCCGATCGTGTCCCTGCGCAGCGGCCGGGTGCGCAAGGCCGAGGCCCTGCTGCGCTGGCGCCATCCGCGCCGCGGGCTGCTGCGCCCGGCCGAATTCTTGCCCTTTGCGGAATCGGGCGGGCTGATGGTGGAGATCGGCGACTGGGTCCTGCGCGAGGCGGCGCTCCAGGTGCAGCACTGGCAGCAACGCCTGGATCCGCAGTTCCAGGTGAGCGTCAACAAGTCCCCGGCCCAGATCCAGCGCGAGCCCGGCCAGTACGACAACTGGCTGGCCTTCCTCAAGGAACGTGCACTGCGGCCGCGCAGTGTGGTGATCGAGATCGGCGAGAGCATGCTGCTGGAAGGCATGGACGCGGTCATCGAGCGCCTGCGTCCTTACCGTGCCATGGGGCTGCAGGTGGCCCTGGACCATTTCGGCGCCGGTTATTCCTCGCTGGCCCATCTGGTGCGCTACGAACTCGATTACCTGAAGATCGACCACGCTTTCGTCGAGGCGCTGGACAGCGGATCGAATGGGCTGGCGGCCTGCGAAGCCATCATCGCGGTGGCGCACAAGCTGGGCATGAAGGTGGTGGCGGAAGGTGTCGAGAGCGAGCTCCAGCGCTCGCTGCTGCGCGAGGCCGGATGCGATTACGCGCAAGGATATGTGGTCGGCGGACCGATGTCTGCCGACGAGCTGGAAAGGCTGGCATTGGCGGCCAGCCCTTGACGGCGCACGGAGGCGCCGCGGGTGCTGCGGTGAGTGTTCAGCGGCTAGCGGTTGCCGCGCTGCTTGTCGCTGCTGTTGTCCTGGTTCCAGGCTTGGGACGCGTCCTTCGCGCTTTCACCCTGGCGTGAGCCCAGGTCGTCCAGCGCCGGTGTGCCGCCGGAGGCATGCTGGCCGCCGCGCTGCTGGCCGGACTGCTGGCCCGATTGCTGGCTGCCTTGTTGCTGGCCGGACTGCTGGCCGCCTTGCTGCTTTTGCCCCGATTGCTGGCCACCCTGTTGCTGGCCGGACTGCTGGCTGCCTTGCTGCTTCTGCCCCGATTGCTGGCTGCCCTGTTGCTGGCCGGATTGCTGGCTGCCTTGCTGCCGTTGTCCGGATTGCTGGCTGCCTGCTTGCTGCCCCGACTGCTGGCTGCCTTGCTGCCGTTGTCCGGATTGCTGGCTACCCTGTTGCTGCCCCGATTGCTGACTGCCGGATTGCCGCCCCGATTGCATGTTGCCCTGTTGCTCCTGGTTCAGCTTGTCGCGTTGGACATTGGTATCCATGTCGTTCAGCTGGTCATAGCTCGGGCCTTTGGTGCCATGTCCCTTGTTTTCACCCATGGTGGTCTCCTCATTGAGTGTGTCGAGAAATCCCATCATAGGCTTCCTGGCAATCCCGGCTATCGGAGAGGGGAAGGGAGCGCCGTAGGACGGATCGGACATACTCAGCAGTCGCGGCCGGCTCGCGCAGCGCTGTTCAGGCCGCCTTATCCAGGCGCTCCCGGCTGGCACGCTGTTGCAGCTGCGAAAGGCGCGCATCGGCGCCTTGCGTTCGAGTAAGACCGCATGGCTGCCGCGTTCGGTGATGCATTTGAGCAGGGTGGCGCCGGGACGGTGGCCGCCTCGGCGAGGTCAGGCAGGCGAGGAGGGCGGCCGTGCCTCGCAGCGAGGGACTGCCGTCCGCTTCGCTCGGCGTGCGCCATCCCCCTTCCGGCGCAGCCATGAATCCATCGGCGCCGCGCGGAAGGGGGGCGCCGTCCGGGGAGACGGTGCGCGAGTACCCCTTACATATTGGGGTAGTTCGGACCGCCGCCGCCTTCCGGCGTGACCCAGACGATGTTCTGGGTCGGGTCCTTGATGTCGCAGGTCTTGCAGTGCACGCAGTTCTGGGCGTTGATCTGCAGGCGGTCCTTGCCTTCGTCGGTCTTGACGAATTCGTAGACGCCGGCCGGGCAGTAGCGCTGTTCCGGACCCGCATAGGTGGCCAGGTTGACGTCCACCGGCACGCTCGGGTTCTTGAGCGTCAGGTGCACCGGCTGGTCTTCGCCGTGGTTGGTGTTCGAGATGAACACCTAGGACAGGCGATCGAAAGTCAGCTTGCCGTCCGGCTTCGGATACACGATCGGCTTGAACTGCGAGGCCGGCTTGAGGCATTCATGGTCGGCGTGCTTGTGGTGCAGGGTCCATGGGGCCTTGCCGCGGAAGACGATCTGGTCGATGCCGGTCATGATCGTGCCCATCACCAGGCCCTTGGCCATCCAGGGCTTGAAGTTGCGCGCGATATGCAGTTCCTCGTGCAGCCAGGATTGTTCGAAGGCTGCCGGGTAGGCGCTCAGTTCGTCGCCCTGGCGGCCGGCCGCGAGCGCGTCGAAGGCCGCGTCGGCGGCCAGCATGCCGGTCTTGATCGCGGCATGGCTGCCCTTGATGCGGCTGGTGTTCAGGAAGCCGGCGTCGCAGCCGATCAGCGCGCCGCCCGGGAACACGGTCTTGGGCAGGGACTGCAGGCCGCCCGCGGTGATGGCGCGCGCGCCGTAGGAGATGCGCTTGCCGCCTTCGAAGAAGTGGCGGATCGCCGGGTGGGTCTTGTAGCGCTGGAATTCCTCGTAGGGCGACAGGTAGGGGTTCTGGTAGGCCAGGCCGACCACGAAGCCCACTGCGACCTGGTTGTTTTCCAGGTGGTAGAGGAAGGAGCCGCCATAGGTGCTGTTGTCCAGCGGCCAGCCGGCGGTGTGGATCACCAGGCCCGGCTTGTGCTTGGCCGGATCGATTTCCCACAGCTCCTTGATGCCGATGCCGTAGGTTTGCGGGTCCTTGCCCTTGTTCAGGTCATACTTCGCCATCAGCTGCTTGCCGAGATGGCCGCGCGAGCCTTCCGCGAACAGGGTGTACCTGGCGTGCAGCTCCATGCCGAGCTGGAAATCCGGACCGGGTTCGCCATCGCGCTTGACGCCCATGTTGCCGGTGGCGACACCCTTGACCGAGCCATCCTCGTTGTACAGGATCTCGGCGGCCGGGAAGCCCGGGAAGATCTCGACGCCCAGCGCTTCGGCCTGCTGGCCCAGCCAGCGCACCACGTTGGCGAGCGAGATCACATAGTTGCCATGATTGGTCAGCGCCTTCGGGATCGCGAACGACGGGGTGGCGTAGGACTTGCTCTCGGTCAGGAACAGCACGCGGTCTTCGGTGACGGCGGTGTTCAGCGGGGCGCCCTTTTCCTTCCAGTCGGGGATCAGCTCGTCCAGGGCGCGTGGGTCCATGACGGCGCCGGACAGGATATGGGCGCCGACCTCGCTGCCTTTTTCCAATACGCAGACCGACACTTCCTGGCCTTTTTCCGCGGCCAGCTGCTTGAGCCGGATCGCCGCGGACAGGCCTGCCGGGCCGCCGCCGACGATGACCACGTCGTACTCCATCGCTTCACGCGGTCCGTATTGTTCGAGAATATTGATTGGCTCTGTCATGGTTTTTATAAGATCTGTAAAATAAGCACGAGTGTGCGGTTTTTTTCTGCCGATTGCAACTCCGGCCGCCATTTTAAAGGCAATATTAGATGCGGCAATCTAATACTGATGTTTTGTGTAATGATGATGGCTTCGAAACAAGGTCATGCGCAGTGCGCCGGGAGAGCCATCCGTGGGGATTGAAGTCAATTTCGAAGGCAAGATTGCAATGGTGACCGGCGCTTCCAGCGGCCTGGGCGCGCGCTTCGCGAAAGCGCTGGCGGGGGCGGGCGCGCAGGTGGTGCTGGCCTCGCGCCGGGTCGAGCGGCTCAAGGAGTTGCGGGCCGAAATCGAGGCCGACGGCGGGGCGGCCCACGTGGTGCGCCTCGACGTCACCGACCTGGACAGCATCAAGGCCGCGATCGCGCACGCCGAGACCGAGGCCGGGCCGATCGACATCCTGGTGAACAATTCCGGGGTGTCGGCGACCCAGAAGCTGCTGGAGGTGAGCGAGGAGGACTACGCCTACATCATGGACACCAACCTGCGCGGCGCCTTCTTTGTCGCCCAGCAGACCGCCAAGCGCATGATCGCGCGCGCCAAGGGCGACCCGCGCAAGCAGCACCGGATCGTCAACATCGCTTCGGTGGCGGGTCTGCGCGTACTGCCGCAAATCGGCGTGTACTGCATGAGCAAGGCCGCGGTGGTGCAGATGACCAAGGCGATGGCGGTCGAGTGGGGCAAGTATGGGATCAATGTGAATGCGATCTGTCCCGGCTACATCTCGACCGAAATGAACGAGGATTATTTCGATACCGAACAGGGCCGCAAACTGATCGACGCATTGCCGCGCAAGCGCCCCGGGAAGCCGGAAGATCTCGACGGGCTGCTGCTGCTCCTGGCGGCGGAGGAAGCCCATTTTATCAATGGCGCCATCATCACGGCCGATGACGGGATGACGGCGCAGTAGCGGACGCAGTCAGCAAAAGGAAGCAATGAGCGGTAAGAAGTTCGTGCATGCGATGCGCATGCCTATCCGTTGGGGTGACATGGATGCCATGGGTCACGTCAACAACACCAACTATTTCCGGTATATCGAATCGGCCCGGATCGCGTGGCTGGAAAGCGTGGGCGGCCTGCCCGATCCGCGCGGGGAAGGGCCGGTGATCGTCAATGCCTCGATGAATTTCCTGAAGCAGCTCACCTATCCAGGCGAGATCGAGGTGCGCACCTTCGTGGCGCCGCCCGGCCGATCGAGCGTGGAGGTGTCGCACGAGATTCGCCTGGTAGGGGCCGATGGCCAGGCCGGGGACCTGCATGCCGAAGGACTGGCCAAGGTGGTGTGGGTCGATTTCGCGCAGCAGAAGTCGGCGCCCCTGCCGGACGTATTGAGGGCGCAGTTGCCCGCGGTCGAATGAGGCTTCCTGGCTGATCGCGGCTCCTCGCCGCAGCCGCTACCTCGCGACCCCCACCAGCTTGTGCACCAGCTCCGAGGACGTCGACGCGGAAAACTTGCGCATCAGGCTGGCCCGGTGCATCTCCACCGTGCGCGGCGACAGGTCGGTCTCGCGCGCAATGATCTTGCTGGTCTTGCCTTCGACCAATAGCGCCGCGATTTCGCGCTCGCGCGGGGTCAGCTCCGCCGTCACCGGGCGCTTCTCGCTGACGTCCTCGAAGGTCCAGACCCCGGCGCCCAGCGGCTGGGCCGGATCGAGCGCCCGCCCCGTCACATGGCACCAGAACAGCTCGCCACTGGCGCGGCGCATGATGCGCTCGTCCGAATAGCGGCCTTTGGCATTCATGATCGGGATGATGCGGTCGCCGGTGCGCAGGAACTCGTCCATGGTCGGGTAGAGGACGCTGAACGATTGCCGGTCCAGCTGCCCGCGCGCATAGCCGAACATCGAGGCCAGGGCTTCGTTGCAGGACTGGATCACGCGGTCGACCGAGACGCACATGCCGACCGGCGCATGCTGGAAGATCATCTCGTAGTCGATGGCGTAAGATGCGTTTGTCTGAGGCAGGTCGACTGCAGTATTCATGGGGCCTGGGCCGTATTTCTACGGTATTGAACTTCGGTGCCGGCTATTTTATGCTGAGATTCTACTCTTGCAGTATAGAAGAGCTGTTCGGCTTAATTTATAAAAGGGACGGGTATGAACAAAGTGTATCCTGATGCGAAGTCGGCCCTGGCCGGTATCGTTCAAGACGGCCAGACCATCGCGGTCGGCGGCTTCGGCCTGTGCGGCATTCCGGAAGCGCTGATCGAAGCGCTGCGCGACTCCGGCGTGAAGAACCTCACCGCAATTTCCAACAACGCCGGCGTGGACGGCTTCGGCCTGGGCCAGCTGCTGGAAACGCGTCAGATCAAGAAGATGATCGCGTCCTATGTGGGCGAGAACAAGGAATTCGCCCGCCAGTTCCTGGCCGGCGAACTGGAACTCGAATTCACCCCGCAAGGCACGCTGGCCGAGAAGCTGCGCGCCGGCGGCGCGGGCATCCCGGCCTTCTACACCAAGACCGGCTACGGCACCATCGTCGCCGACGGCAAGGAAACCCGCGAATTCGACGGCGAGCACTACGTGATGGAGCGGTCGCTGGTGCCGGACGTGTCCCTGGTGAAGGCTTACATGGCCGACAAGGCGGGCAACCTGGTGTTCCGCAAGACCGCGCGCAACTTCAACCCCAACGTGGCCACCGCAGGCAAGATCTGCATCGTGGAAGTCGAGAAGCTGGTCGAGATCGGCGAGATCGATCCGGACCAGGTGCACACCCCGAGCATCTTCGTGCACCGCATCGTCCACAACCCGACGCCGGAAAAGCGCATCGAACAGCGCACCGTGCGCGCGAACTAAGATCACCTTCGGAGACAGAACATGGCATGGACTCGTGATGAAATGGCCGCCCGCGCGGCGCAAGAGCTGCAGGACGGCTTCTACGTGAACCTGGGGATCGGCCTGCCGACCCTGGTCGCCAACTACGTACCGAAGGATATCGAGGTCTTCCTGCAGTCGGAAAACGGCCTGCTCGGCATTGGTCCCTTCCCGACCGAAGCCGAGGTTGACGCCGACCTGATCAACGCAGGCAAGCAGACCGTGACCGCACTCCCGGGCGCGGCCTACTTCAGCTCCGCCGATTCCTTCGGCATGATCCGCGGCGGCAAGATCAACCTGGCGATCCTGGGTGCGATGCAGGTGTCCGAGCGCGGCGACCTGGCCAACTGGATGATTCCAGGCAAAATGGTCAAGGGCATGGGCGGCGCGATGGACCTGGTGGCCGGCGTCAAGCGCGTGGTCGTGGTGATGGAACATGTCGCCACCGCCAAGGATGGCTCGACCTCGCACAAGATCCTGAAGAAATGCGACCTGCCGCTGACCGGCGTGGGCGTGGTGGACCGCATCATCACCGACCTGGGCGTGCTCGACGTGACCGACACCGGCCTCAAGCTGGTCGAGCTGGCGCCAGGCGTGAGCAAGGACCAGGTCTTGTCGGCGACCGGCTGCGAGCTGGACGTCTCGGCGGTCTGAGCAAACAGGCAGGCGGCCCGCCCGCCTTCCCGCAAGCCGGCGCGTGATGCGCCGGTTTTTTTAGGCGCTGTCACCGTTGAGTGTTGAATCTTCCTTGGCTGCTGAGGTCTAACGAAG
>CBIHLT010000150.1:0-12856 GCA_966210615.1 uncultured Massilia sp. | reverse complement strand
GGCGACTGCTCGCCGTCGCGCAGGGTGGTGTCGAAAATGATCAGGCGGTTCGGATCAGGCATGGTGGGCTCCAGTCAACGTTGGTGAATGCTGCGGCGCCCCCGCGTCCTCAGCGCCGCACTTCCTCGTCGTGCTCGTCGTCGTCGGTCGGGATGATGCTGACCGGCTTGCCCTTGGCGCGGCGCATGACAAACACCACGTAGCCGGACAGGCCGTAGATCACGAAGATCGGCCACAGCACCTTGGGCGGGTCGATCGCCAGCAACGCCAGCGCGAGGGCGATCAGGAACACCACGATGAAAGGCACCGACTTGCGGAAATTCACATCCTTGAAGCTGTAGAACGGCACGTTCGACACCATGGTCAGGCCCGCGAACACGGCGATGCCCCAGCTCACCCAGTCCACCTGGCGCGAGCTGACATTGATGTCGGGGTCGGTCATCATCATGATGAAGCCGACCACCAGCGCTGCGGCGGCCGGGCTGGGCAGGCCCTGGAAGAAGCGCTTGTCGACCACCTGGATGTTGGTGTTGAAGCGGGCCAGGCGCAGCGCAGCGCCGGCGCAATAGATGAAGGCGGCGATCCAGCCCAGCTTGCCCAGGCCACGCAGCGACCATTCGTAGATCACGAGCGCCGGCGCGGCGCCGAAGGACACCATGTCGGACAGCGAATCGTACTGGGCGCCGAACTCGGACTGGGTATTGGTCAGGCGCGCGATGCGGCCGTCCAGTGCGTCCAGGATCATGGCGATGAACACCGCCCAGCAGGCGTGCTCGAAGCGCTGGTTCATGGCCATGACGATGGCGTAGAAACCGCAGAACAGCGCGCCGGTGGTGAAGGCATTCGGCAGCAGGTAGATGCCGCGGCCGCGCTCGCCGGGCTGGCGGTCTTCGGCACGGCGGCCGAAACGCTTCAGACGGGAAAAACGCGGTGCCTTCGGCACGGCTCCTGGTGTTCTTCTTCTTGGGAAGGTTGGCATAAGGAATTTTTATTCAAGTGGTTCGCCAAACGGCTGTTATCCGCATTATAGAGGCGGAGAAGCATTGTTAGCGAACCGTTACGCTCGGCAAAAGCGCGCAGTCTACCTGCTACTTGAATTTGACCTTGCCCACCAGGCGCATCTGCAGGGTGGTTTCGCCCGGCTCGAAGCTCGGTTCCGGCATCGCATCGGCCATCTCGCGCTTGGCGCTCATGCGCGCCATCATCGGCGCGGCGGCCATGTCGCCCTGGCCGCCGGCATAGTTGCCCGAGCCTTCGAAGTCGACCGTTTCCAGCACCGCGTCGCCAGGCTTGCGGCCCATGGCGTTGGCGATCGAAACGATGCGCTCGTTCAGGTTCTTGTAGGTGGCCGCGATGCGCTGGTCGTCCAGGCGCTTCTCGGTAGCCGGGGCCAGTCCGAACTGGACGCCGTTGATGGCCAGCACTTTTTGCGCGCTGGCGGCGGTTTTGGGCAGGCTGTCCAGATTGGTGGTCTTCATTTCCAGGTACTGACCCACGCGCCAGGCGACCGGGACCGGCGGCTTGGCCACGCCATCCACGGGGCGCGGCGGCTGCACGTTCTCCGGATAGATCGGGTAGGTGAAATAGCCCATGGTCTTGAACTCGGCGCGCGGGTCGGCCTTGCGCAGGATCTCGGTGCCCTCCTTCATCTTGCGGTTCACGCGCTCGGCGGCCTTGGCCTTGTCCTTGTCGTGCTCCTCGACGCTGAAGGTGACGATGGCCTGGTCGTTGGCGTGCCTGACTTCGCCGAAGGCGGGCACGATCACCATGGCGCCTGCCGTCGACACCGCAGCCGCAGGCGCAGCCGGGGTCTGGGCATAGGCCTGGGTGGCGAACAGCAAGGCAATCAACAGGGACGGTTTGGCGAGGGTCATGATTCTTCTCCTGAAACTGGGACAGCCACATGCTGTCATCGGCGCCACGATACCGCTTTTCGCAGGCGCACATAGTTTCTGTAATGGAAAGTTGCAATTGATTGCATATGGTGACGATTATAGTAAGCTCGGCTTCCTGTTTTCCGGACGAATCCGACATGACCGTGACAGTAAGCTTCATCGAGGCGACAGAAGGCTACCGCGATGCGATGGCGGCCTTGTTCCGAGAGCTCTGCCGCGCCGGCGATACCCTGCCCTTTACCGACGACACCCCGGAAGCGGTGTTCGACGCCATGTGGCTGTCGCCGGGCGTGCACACCGTCCTTGCGCTGCTCGATGGGGAACTGGCCGGCATGTACAAGCTGAACCCGAATCTTCCCGGGCGTGCTTCGCATGTCGGCAGCGCCACCTACCTGGTCCGCACCGACATGCAGGGAAAAGGCATCGGCCACGCCATGCTGCAGGATTCGCTGGCCCGGGCGGGCGCCGCCGGCTTCCGTTCCATGCAGTTCAATTTCGTGGTGTCGACCAACCGCCCGGCCGTGGCGCTCTATGAAAAGCATGGCTTCCGCATCGTCGGGACGCTGCCCGAAGCCTTCCTGCACAGCCGGCTCGGCTATGTGGATGCCTACGTCATGTCGCGTTCCATCCCCGCGTAAGCGGCAGGACGGTCGAAGCCCGGCAAGGACCCGAAATGGCCGGCGGCAAAATCGATGAACAGCCTGGCCCGCAAGGGCTGGTACTGGCGCGACGGATACAGCAGGTGCAGTTCCTGTGGACGGGCCGACCAGTCTTCCAGTACGCGCACCAGCTCGCCGCTGTCCAGCAGGTCGCGCACCAGCCACGCCGGACACAGGCCGATGCCGCTCCCGAGCACCAGGGCTTCGCGTATCGCCAGCGCATTGTTCACGCGGTAGCGGCTGGAGGTCGGCACACGCACCTCGTCCCTGCCGCGGACCAGATCGACGGCCGCACCCGGTGTCCAGGCAAAGCGCACGAAGTCATGCTCCGCCAGATCGCCGGGTTCCGCCGGTGCGCCCCGCCTGTCCAGGTAGGCAGGAGACGCCACCAGCATGCGCGGCGTGCTTGCGAGGTGCCGGCCGATCGCATCCGGCGGCAGCCTGCCCCCGAGCCGGAAGGCAATGTCGACGCCCTCCTCCACCAGGTCGACGAAGCGGTCGTTCAAAATCAGTTCGATGTCGATGCCCGGATGCGCCGCAAGGAATTGCTGCACCATCGCATTGATCCGGTACTGGCCGAGTGCGACCGGCGCGTTGATGCGCAATAAGCCCGAAGCCTGGCCGCTCATCCCCTGGACCTCGCTCACTGCGGCGTCGAACTGCTCGACCAGCAATTTGGCGTCGCGGTAGAAGCGCTGGCCCTGCCCGGTCGGCGCCAGGCCGCGCGTACTGCGCTCGAACAGGCGCACGGCCAGCTGCTGCTCCAGCTGGGCCAGCAGCTTGCTCACCGTCGGCTGCGTCGTGCCGAGCTCGCGCGCCGCCGCGGACAGGCTGCCCAACTCGACGGTACGTACGAAAGTCCGCATTGCGCGCAAGCTGTCCATCGGCCATCCATTCGATTTTGGAATAAGTGATCGTCAATCCTACCATCTTCCTGAAGGGTTTCGAATGACCTATCGTGGGCTCATTGATCATCGACAGGAGAACACAATGGCAGCACAACCCGGATTACTCGCGGCCCTGGCCCTGGCACTCGCCTTTGGCGGCGATGCACTGGCGGACGAGCGCGGGCCTTGGCTCGGCTCATGGTATGCCGCCCCGCAGCCCGCCTGGGACAGCAGTTTCGTGCTGCCCATGAACGTGCCTGCGCAGCTCGCGCACCAGACGGTACGCGAGACCGTCCGTATCAGCGCCGGCGGACACCGCATCAGGCTCGTCTTTTCCAACCGCTACGGCCGCGAAGCGCTGACCCTCGGCAGCGTCAAGGTCGCGCCGGCAGGCGATGCGAGCCGGGCGCAGGCGCTCAGCTTCTCGGGCAAGCCCACGGCCATGATCCCTCCCGGGGCCGCGGTGACCAGCGACCCGGTCGCGCTCGAGGTCCGTCCGCTGGAGCGCCTGACGGTGACGAGCTACCTGCCCTTGCCCACCCGCGTCATGAGTTTTCACTGGGGTGGCCAGCAAACCTTCGAGCTCGTCTCCACGAGAACGGGTGCGGCGGCCAGCGCCCGCGCCGGCGGGCGATTGTTCCTCAGCGCCGTGCTGGTCGAGGCGGCGCCCGGTGGCCGTACCGTGGTCGCCCTCGGCGATTCGATCACGGACGGGAATGGATCGACCCCGGACACGGATCGCCGCTGGCCGGACTTCCTGGCGCAGCGCCTGGCGCCGCACGGCATCGCGGTCGCCAACGCCGGCATCTCGGGGGCGCGCCTGCTGAAGGACGGCATGGGCCAGAACGCGCTGGCGCGCTTCGAGCACGACGTCCTCGGCCAGCCCGGCGTCTCGGATGTCATCGTCCTGCTGGGCATTAACGACATCGGCTGGCCGGGCAGCCCGTTCGCGCCGCGGGAAGACGCCGTCACGCTGGAGGAACTCCAGGCCGGCTTCCGCCAGCTGGCGGCGGCCGCGCATGTGCGCGGCCTGCGCGTGACGGTCGGCACCCTGCCGCCTTTCGAAGGCGCGCTCGAAGGCACGCCCTTCGCGGGCCACTACAGCGCCGCCAAGGAGCGCATGCGCCAGCAGTTGAACGGGTGGCTGCGCACGGCCGGCCTGTTCGACGCGGTGGTCGATTTCGACGCCGTGCTGCGCGACCCGCGGCGGCCGCAACGCATGCGGGCGGAATTCGATTCGGGCGACCACCTGCACCCGGGCGACGCCGGCTACCAGGCGATGGCGGCGGCCATCGACCTCGCTCCCATGCTGAAGGACGGACAGCAATGAATCCGGCGCTGCGCGTGCCGGCCGGGCCGCCTCACCGGCAACCGGGGGACGGCGCCGGTGCGGGGCCGAGCGCCGCGATCCGCTCCTGCAGGTAGCCGAGCGTGACGCCATCGGTCCCGGAAGCGGCCATCTTCGCCAGGATCGCCGCCTGCGCGGTGCGCAAGGCGTCGCCGGCACAGACCTTGATGTCGGGGGTCACGCCGACGCCTTCCCAGTTGGTTTTCGTGATGGGGCTGATCGAGCGGCCCAGCGGCACGAAGGCGGTGAAGTGCGGCAGCAAACGGCGGTCGGCACCGGGATGGGCGCCTCCTCCGGTCGTCTCGCCGACCACCGTCACGCGCTTGAGGTTCTTGAGGGCATAGGTGAAGTCCTCCGCCGCCGAGAAGCTGTCCTTGCTGGTGAGGACGTAGACGTCCTTCTTCTGGCCATAGCGCAGCCCGGACACCGCATCGGCGCTCCACCTCGGTTCGATGCGATTGCCCGCCCGGTAGTAGAAGTCGCTCAAGTGCGTCGGCTTGTCGAGCAGGTAGCCTGCCAGCAAGGTCACCGCCGCCGCATCGCCTCCGCCGTTGTTGCGCAGGTCGATGATCAGGGCATCGGTATGCGCGAGCACCGTCATGGCGGCGCCGAGCGTCTCGGCCGCGTCCCGCGCCGACATGAAGCCCTCGAGTTCCAGGTAGCCGATGTTGAAGGGAAGGTGCTCGATCTTCCGCACACCGAAGTTTGCCGACCGCATCATCGTCAGCCGGCGAGCCTGCTCGTCCGCCGATGGCGCGGCATTCGGCTTGCTTGCCGGGATGGGCTGCTCGCTGTACGTCACGCGCAGGTGCCTGTCCCCTGTCGTGGCCTGCAGCTCCTGCGTCAACATCTCCGCCAGCTGCCGCGCGCCCGCGGCGCGCTCGTAGGCGCCGCTCTGGTACTGGGCGCGCAGCCTTGCGCCGACCAGCTTCGCCTTGTCCGGAAAAACGTAGTTGTCGTCCACTTCCTTAATCACCGCCTCCACCAGCTGATGGCGGCCCGCGGCCGTCATCTGCATGTCCGCCTGGGCGAAGGCCGGCGCGCAGGCCAGGGCAGCCGCAACGAGGGCGCCGGCGATGGTGTGCAACAGGTTCATGCGTCTCCTTCATGGATATCTGACAGGGCACATGTTGGGAACGATTGCAAAAAATCAATGCTTGTCGATGCTTTAATGAATTCCTCACCTTTCGGCCCCAGAATCCGACCGTCAGCCGGCCCTTCCACGAGAAGCCATGCAAGTCGAGCGCATTCATTTCGACGAAGTATTCGATATCGCCGCCTGACACGGCAACTTCAGCTACCGGAGCGCCGGGCGGACGCACTAGGGCGTCCAGCTGGACCAGGGTGTGATCCAGCAAGCGGGCTCTTCCCGGGCCGTCGCTTTCGGTCGAGCCGGCGACTGGTCCACCGTACTGGGCCGGCGCGAGCTCGCGTCGGCGCAAGTCCGGCTGACATACCCGGATTGGGCGGCCCGGCTTCCGCGCTGGCGGCCACCGCGGCGGTCGCCGTCCTGGCCATCTACATGGTCGTCCGCATGATCCGGCAAAACCGGGCCGTGGAGCGGGCCTTGCGCGCCATCCCGGAGGCCGAATGACGTGGGCGGCGAACCAGGCCCCGCGGCTTGGTTCGCCGCCCATTGTCGCGGCCGGGGCGATCGGGCTGCAGGCCCGACCACCTGTTCTTCCGTTTACATGCCGCGGTTCTTGCGGCGCAGGCCCGACATGCCAAGCAGGCCCAGGCCCACCAGGGCCAGCGATGCGGGCTCCGGAACGTCGGCGACTTCGGCGGCGATGAACGACAGGTTATCGATGATCATGAAGTCGCTGACCGGCGAAACGATCTGGATTTCGTCGAAGACGAGGTCATTGAAACCGAAGAAGTTGTTCGAGGCGGTGTTCACGGTCGCCGAGAACGAGTCGACAGCCACGCCGTCGAGCAGCGCCTTGAAGTTCCAGCTGCTGCTGTTCGAGACCATCGCGAACGAAGCCGCGCTCACATCCTGGCCGAACTTCATGCCGAAGGAGAACACGCCCGGGTGGAAGTTGGTGACGGTCGCGCCGGTGATGTTGGCGTAGCCGGTCTGCGACGAATAGTAGAGGTAAGGGACGAAAGTGACGCCCAGGTCGGCAAACTGGTCGGTGACCGCGCTTTGCACGGCGAGCGAGTGCTCGCTGAAGGTGATGGTCTGATCGGCGCCGCTGATGCCGGTGGCGCTATTCTTTATGACGGCTGCGTTGGCGCCGGTGGCCAAGGCAAGAAAGACGAGCGGAGTGACGAGCTTTTTCATGTTATCCCTTAAGAAATAGTTATTAGGTGCTAGTAACAGGGAGAGCAAGAAGCGGGCCAGAATCGCAAGTCATTGGTTTATTGGGGATGCCCTGGGCCGTTGTTGAAAGTTGTCAATTTTTCCGACATTCAACTGTAGCTGCCAAAATGCAACTTGTCGGAATACGCAAGCCAAAAACGTCGTCCCCGCGCAAGCGGGGACCCAAGTTCTGTTTTGCGCCGCTGAAGCGCATGCAAAATTGGGTCCCCACCTGCGCGGGGACGACGGCTTAAGCCGGCTTGCTGCCTGGTGCCGGGCTGCTGCTTAGTTCTTCGACTGGTCCACCAGCTTGTTCTTGGCGATCCACGGCATCATCGCGCGCAGCTTGGCGCCGACTTCCTCGATCTGGTGCTCCGAAGTCAGGCGGCGGCGCGAGATCAGGGTCGGGGCGCCGGCCTTGTTCTCGAGGATGAAGCTCTTCGCGTATTCGCCGGTCTGGATGTCCTTCAGGCACTGCTTCATCGCTTCCTTGGTCTGCGCGGTCACGACGCGCGGGCCGGTGACGTACTCGCCGTATTCCGCGTTGTTCGAGATCGAGTAGTTCATGTTGGCAATGCCGCCTTCGTAGATCAGGTCGACGATCAGCTTCAGCTCGTGCAGGCACTCGAAGTAGGCCATCTCCGGCGCGTAGCCCGCTTCCACCAGGGTCTCGAAGCCGGCCTTGATCAGTTCCACGGTGCCGCCGCACAGCACGGCCTGCTCGCCGAACAGGTCGGTCTCGGTCTCTTCGCGGAAGTTGGTCTCGATGATGCCGGCGCGGCCGCCGCCGTTGGCCATCGCGTAGGACAGCGCGATGTCGCGCGCCGAACCCGACTTGTCCTGGTAGACGGCGACCAGGTGCGGCACGCCGCCGCCCTGCTTGTAGGTGTTGCGCACGGTGTGGCCCGGGGCCTTCGGTGCGACCATGATCACGTCGAGGTCGGCGCGCGGCACCACCTGGCCATAGTGCACGTTGAAGCCGTGGGCGAAGGCCAGCACGGCGCCCTGCTTGGCGTTGGGCTCGACGTTTTCCTTGTAGACCTGGGCGATGTTCTCGTCCGGCAGCAGGATCATGATGACGTCGGCGTTCTTGACCGCTTCATCGACCTCGGCGACCTTCAGGCCGGCCTGTTCGACCTTGTTCCACGAAGCGCCGCCGCGGCGCAGCCCCACCGTGACATTGACGCCCGATTCGCTCAGGTTCTGTGCGTGCGCATGACCTTGCGAGCCGTAGCCGATGATGGCGACATTCTTGCCTTTGATGAGGGAGAGGTCGCAGTCTTTGTCGTAGAAAACTTTCATGTTTTTTCCTAATCTTGTAAGTGGGGCTGTTTATACTTTGAGGATGCGCTCGCCGCGGCCGATGCCGGAGCCGCCGGTACGGACGGTCTCGAGGATGGAAGCGCGGTCGATGGCGTCGATGAAGGCGTCGAGCTTGCTCTTGGCCCCGGTGAGTTCGATCGTGTAGGTCTTTTCGGTGACGTCGATGATGCGGCCGCGGAAGATGTCCGCCGTGCGCTTCATCTCTTCACGCTCCTTGCCGACGGCGCGCACCTTGATCAGCATGAGCTCGCGCTCGATGTGCTGGCCTTCGGTCAGGTCGACCACCTTCACCACCTCGATCAGGCGGTTCAGGTGCTTGGTGATCTGCTCGATGATGTCGTCCGAGCCCGAGGTGACGATGGTCATGCGCGACAGGGTCGCGTCTTCGGTCGGCGCCACGGTCAGGGTTTCGATGTTGTAGCCGCGTGCCGAGAACAGCCCGACCACGCGCGACAGGGCGCCGGCTTCGTTCTCGAGGAGGACGGAAATGATGTGTCGCATTACAGGTCCTCCGAGCCGAGCAGCATTTCATTCAGGCCTTTGCCCGCCTTGACCATCGGCCAGACGTTCTCGCTCTGGTCGGTGATGAAGTTCATGAACACCAGGCGGTCCTTCATGGCGAAGGCTTCACGCAGCGAGCCCTCGACATCGGACGGCTTTTCGATGCGCATGCCGACGTGGCCGTAGGCCTCGGCCAGCTTCTCGAAGTCCGGCAGCGAATCCATGTAGGACTCGGAATAGCGCGAGCCGTAGTCGATCTGCTGCCACTGGCGCACCATGCCCAGGAAGCGGTTGTTCAGGAGGATGATCTTCGGCGTCAGGTGGTATTGCTTGCAGGTCGCCAGCTCCTGGATGCACATCTGGATCGAGCCCTCGCCCGTCACGCAGGCCACGGTGGCGCCCGGGTTGGCCATCTGCACGCCCATGGCGTACGGCAGGCCCACGCCCATGGTGCCCAGGCCGCCCGAATTGATCCAGCGGCGCGGCTTGTCGAAGCCGTAGTACTGCGCGGCCCACATCTGGTGCTGGCCCACGTCCGAGGTGATGAAGGCGTCGCCGTCGGTGACCTTGTACAGCTGCTCGATCACGGACTGCGGCTTGATCAGTTCATCCGACTTGGTGTACGCCAGGCAGTCGCGGCCGCGCCATTCGGCGATCTGCTTCCACCAGCCCTGCAGGGCGTTGGTGTTGGTCGACGTGGTGCTGGCGTCGAGCTGCGACAGCAGTTCCACCAGCACGTCCTTGACGTTGCCGACGATGGGGATGTCGACCTTGACGCGCTTCGAGATCGACGAGGGGTCGATGTCGATGTGGATGATCTTGCGCGGGTTGGTCGCGAAGTGCTTCGGGTTGCCGATCACGCGGTCGTCGAAGCGGGCGCCGATGGCGATCAGGACGTCGCAGTGCTGCATCGCCATGTTCGCTTCGTAGGTGCCGTGCATGCCGGGCATGCCGACGAAGTGCGGGCTGGTGGCGCGCGAGGCGCCCAGGCCCATCAGCGTGTTGGTGACCGGGAAGCCGAGCTTGTCGACCAGGCGGTTCAGTTCGTTCGACGCATTCGCCAGGATCACGCCGCCGCCGGCGTAGATCATCGGGCGCTCCGCGCCCTGCAGCAATTGCACGGCCTTGCGGATCTGGCCCGCGTGGCCCTTGTCGACCGGGCGGTACGAACGCATCTCGATCTCGCGAGGGTAGTCGTACACGCACTTGTGCATGCTGATGTCCTTCGGAATATCGACCAGCACGGGGCCGGGACGGCCGGTGCGGGCGATGAAGAAGGCTTTCTTGATGGTCGAGGCCAGCTCGCGCACATCCTTGACCAGGAAGTTGTGCTTGACCACCGGGCGGGTGATGCCGACGGTGTCGCATTCCTGGAAGGCGTCCTGGCCGATCGCGTGGCTCGGCACCTGGCCGGAGATCACGACCATCGGGATCGAATCCATGTAAGCGGTGGACAGGCCGGTGACGGCATTGGTGACGCCGGGACCCGAGGTCACGAGGGCGACGCCCACGGTGTTCGAGCTGCGCGAATAGGCGTCGGCGGCATGGACCGCGGCCTGTTCGTGGCGAACCAGTACGTGCTGGAATTTGTCCTGCTTGAAGATGGCGTCGTAGATGTAGAGGACTGCCCCGCCGGGATAACCGAAGACGTGCTTGACGCCCTCCTCCGCGAGACAACGCACCACTATCTCAGCGCCCGTGATGGGGACGGCTGAATCGTTACTCATGTTCATTCCTTTCAAGACCCAGAGGGAGATTGATCGGATGCCCGTTCCTAACGAAACGCGTCTCGCGCGACAGTGCTCTTGCTTCCCTTCTTTCTGCGTGCACGTCGATGTTTCAGGCCACCGTAGGGTCCTTACGCACCGGCGCTGGGCGCAACTCGTTCAGCTTGAGTGTCTGTAGCGGTCGATCGCATTTCTCGCGCTTGTGGCGCGGGTTGGAGCAAACTGCCTACAAATGAAAGCGCGTCAATGATCCGGACAAGGCCTTGTGTGCCGATTCCGGTTGACTTGATGCTTCGGGGGTGCAAAGCGTATTGAGCACATTACCGCGCTGCACCATTTTGGTCAAGGAGTTAATTTGAAAATCTGTTCTGCCAAAACGGCAAGGGCCTTGCCTGGCGGATGAGCCCCGGCGATGCGGCCAGACCAATGTGAAGCGCGCTGCCTTCCGCAACGGAAAGCAGCGCCACCAAGGCCTCGCAAGGGTAAGGCTGCGCGATTCCGGTGCATACCGGGTGGTTTTTTGCTAGGATTCGTCAGTTTTCCTTAAGGCAGAGCAAGAAAGCACTTCCCTGAACCCGCATGGCCACAGACAAAGAACTTAACGACTTCCTCGAGAATGTCGAACGGCGCGCGTTCAAGCAGGCGGTGTATGCGGTGCGCAAGGACGAATCGGCGCTCGATATCGTCCAGGACGCCATGATCAAGCTGGCCGAGAAATACGGCGACAAGCCGGTCAACGAACTGCCGATGCTGTTCCAGCGCATCCTGCAGACCACCATCCTCGACTACTTCCGCCGCGAAAAGGTGCGCAACACCTGGGTCAGTCTCTTCTCCGGCTTCACCGGCAAGGATGGGGACGATGACGAATTTGATATACTTGCTTCGTATGAAGCCGAGGAAGGATCGGCCGCCGCAGAGTCGAGCGCGGACCAGCTTGAGCGCGCCCAAACCTTGCGCCTGATCGAAGAAGAAGTACAAAAGCTCCCGGGACGTCAACGGGAAGCCTTCCTCATGCGTTACTGGCAGGATATGGACGTGGCCGAAACGGCCGAAGCGATGGGTTGCTCGGAAGGCAGCGTAAAAACACATTGTTCCCGCGCCACCCACGCCCTCGCCGAAGCGCTCAAGGCCAAGGGAATCAAATTATGAACACCGACGACATCAACCTGGCGTACAAGATACGCCACGCGCTGAACGAACAGCTCGACGCATTGCCGGAATCGACCACCGACCGGCTGGCGCAGGCCCGCGCGCGCGCCATGGCGCGCAAGAAGGCCGACGCGCCGGGCCACGAATGGCCCAAGCAGGCCGTGCGCAGCGGCTGGCTCGATTTCGGCACTCTGCTGAGCGGCCAGGCGCTGTCGCGCGTGGCTGTGGCCGTGCCGCTGCTGGCACTGGTCATCGGCATGGGCGGCGTGTACCAGCATGAACAGCAGGAGCGACTGGCCGACCTGGCCGACATCGACGCGGCCGTGCTGGCCGACGAACTGCCGCTGACCGCGTATCTCGACACCGGGTTCCCCGCCTACCTGGAGTCGCAGCAGCGCCAGCAATGACGAAAAACGCTTCGAAGCCTCGCGTTGCCCTGCTGGGAACGGCGGCGGCGGTCCTGGTGGCCGGCGCCGTCGCCTGGGTCATCGTGGACCGGGTCGGCTCCGCGCCGACGACGCCGGCTTCGGCAGCGCTGGGCACACCTGGCGGCAAGCCGGCGCCGAAATCCCTCGACAAGCCCCTGTGGCGCGACCTGACGCCGGCCCAGCGCACCGCGCTCGCCCCGCTGCAGGCCGAATGGGACCAGCTGGAAGGCATGCGCAAGCGCCGCTGGCTGGAGCTGTCGGAGCGCTTCAGTTCCATGAGCCCGCTCGAGCAGCAGCGCGTGCACGAGCGCATGCGCCAGTGGATGAAGCTCACTCCCCAGCAGCGCAACCTGGCGCGCGAGAACTTCAACAAGACGCGCAAGCTGGCGCCGGGCGAGAAAATCGCCACCTGGGAAAGCTACAAGCAACTCCCCCCGGAACAGAAGCGCAAGCTGGCCAAGTCGGCCACCCGCAAGCCGGCCCCGGTGGCCCTGCCGGAATCGCCGACCCTGGTCATTCCGACCCCGTGCCCGCCGAACACCACCCGCCGCGGCGCCGAGTGCATCACGATCCCGGTCGCGAACGCCCCGGCCCCGAATGCAACGGCCTCGGCGCCGGCCCCGGCCGCACCGGC
>CBIHLT010000149.1:0-13084 GCA_966210615.1 uncultured Massilia sp. | reverse complement strand
TCTGGTACCACTTCGCGATCCTGTTCGAGGCGCTGTTCATCCTGACCGCCGTCGACGCGGGCACCCGCGCCGGCCGCTTCATGCTGCAGGACCTGCTGGGCGCCTTCGCACCGTCGCTCAAGCGCACCGAGTCGCTGCCGGCCAACCTGCTGGCCACCGGCCTGTGCGTGGCGGCCTGGGGCTACTTCCTGTACCAGGGCGTGGTCGATCCGCTGGGCGGCATCAACACCCTGTGGCCGCTGTTCGGCATCGCCAACCAGATGCTGGCCGGTATCGCGCTGATGCTGGGCACCTGCGTGCTGTTCAAGATGAAGCGCGCCAAGTACGCCTGGGTCACCATCGTGCCGACCCTGTGGCTGCTGGCCTGCACCCTGACCGCCGGCTGGCAGAAGATCTTCGATGCCAATCCGAAGGTCGGCTTCATCGCCCACGCCAACAAGTTCCAGGCCGCGCACGACGCCGGCACGGTGCTGGCTCCGGCCAAGACGGTGGAGCAGATGGAACGCATCATCTTCAACGACTACGTCGATGCGACCCTGTCGGGCTTCTTCATGTTCGTGGTGGTCGCGGTGCTGTTCTACGGCGTCCGCACCGTGCTGGCGGCGCGCGCCGCCGGCGGCCCGACCGCGAAGGAAACGCCTTACGTCGCCATGCCGACGCCGCAGGTGCAGTGATGTTCGGCTCGCTGGCACAGGCAGGCAAGTACCTCGGGCAGAGCCTCAGGCTGATGGTCGGCCTGCCCGAATACGACACCTACCTGGCGCACATGGAACGTACCCATCCGGACCAGACGCCGATGAGTTACGAGGAGTTCTTCCGTGAGCGCCAGGAGGCGAGGTACGGCGGGTCGAGGGCGGGCTGCTGCTAAGCAGATGAAGTGATGAGGGGGCGCGGAAGCGCCCCCTTCTTTTTGGCCCGCACACCGCCCCCCCTTTCTCCGTCACCCCAAAAACCGTCATTCCCTCCATGGAGGGAATGCCTCCCCGCGCAGGCGGGGGATGACGTTCAGAGGTAGCGGGCCAAATCATCGCGATCACTCGACGCATCCCCCTCCCCCGCCATTTTGCGTTGCCTCAAAATCATCACTCCCCCTTAACGTATATTTTTTCTTGCGGGAAGTTGCATTCCGCAAAGGAGGACCAGCTACGTCCATCGCCGGTCCGCTTCGCCGTCCGCCTGCGGGAACCGCAATGCCGAACTTCGAGCGCTCGAGCCTGAACCAGAAGCTGACCATCCTCTCGCTGCTCTCCACGGCGACCGCCCTGCTGTTCGTGTTCGCGGCCTTCGCGGTGAGCTCGGTGATCAATCACCGCCAGGACGAAGGCATGCAGCTGGCCTCCTTCGCGCGCGTGATCGGCGCGGCCAGCGCCAGCGACCTGCTGCTGGTCGACCGCAACCAGGCCCAGGCCACCCTGGCCGCCCTCGAGGCCCAGCGCGGGATCTCCGCCGCCGTGCTCTACGACCGCCTGGGCCGCCCCCTGGCGCGCTACCAGGCGCAGCACCGCGCCGGCGCCGGGCTCGACGACCTCGACGGCATCGATGCCGCCACCCTGGCCCAGGCCAAGCGCCAGGGCCGCGCCCTGCTGTCGCGCCACATGCGCGTCTACCACGAAGTGCGCAACGGCGAGCTCCCGGTCGGCGTGGTGATGCTGGAGGCCGACCTGCTGCCGATGTGGCTCGACATCTTCGCCAGCCTGGGCGTGATCGGCCTGGCCATGGGCGCCTCGCTGCCCGTGGCCCTGATGCTGGCCGGGCGCTTCAAGCGCAGCATCCTGGAACCGGTCACCAAACTGATCGAGGCCGCGCAAAAGGTCTCCACCAGCCAGAACTACGGCCTGCGCATCAGCCACGGGCGCACCGACGAACTGGGCACCCTGATCGACAGCTTCAACACCATGATGGCCCAGATCCAGGACCGCGGCGCCGCCCTGCTGCACCACCGCGACGAACTGGAACGCCAGGTCGGCGTGCGCACCGGGCAGCTGGAAAAGGCCAAGAACGCGGCCGAAGCGGCCAGCCGCGCCAAGAGCGCCTTCCTGGCCACGATGAGCCACGAGATCCGCACCCCCATGAACGGGGTGCTGGGCATGACCGAGATGCTGCTGGCCACCGAACTCACCGAGGCGCAGCGCAACTACACGACCCTGGTCAAGCGCTCCGGCGAGCACCTGCTGGTGATCATCAACGACATCCTCGACTTCTCCAAGATCGAGGCCGGCAAGCTGACCATCGAGTACATCGGCTTCAACCTGTGGGACCTGCTGGACGACATCCACAACGTCTACACCCCGCAGGCCGCCGCCAAGGGCATCGGCTTCGACTTCGACATCGCCAACGACATCCCGGTGGCCATCTGCGGCGACCCGAACCGGCTGCGCCAGATCATGGCCAACCTGCTCGGCAATGCCATCAAGTTCACCGACCAGGGCCGCATCCTGGCGCGCGTGCGCGTGGCCGGCGAGGATGCGCAGAAGGTCAAGCTGCGCTTCGAGGTGCACGACACCGGGATCGGCATCTCGCGCGAGGCGCGCGCCCGCATCTTCAACGCCTTCTCGCAGGCCGACGATTCCACCACCCGCAAGTATGGCGGCACCGGGCTGGGGCTGGCGATCTCGAAGCAGCTGGTGGAGCTGATGGGCGGCGCGATCGGCGTCGACAACGCGCCCGAGCGCGGCTCGATCTTCTGGTTCACGGTGGGCTTCGACAAGCACCGCGTCGATCCCGATGCGCCCGGCCACCGTCAGCACAGCCTGGAAGGCCTGCGCGTGCTGGTGGTGGACGAGCAGGACGGGAGCCGCACGGAACTCATGCGCCAGCTCGACACCTGGGGCGCCTCCTGCGAGGGCGCCGCCAGCGCGGCCGCGGCCTACGAGCGCCTGCTGGACGCGGCGCGCGCCGGCCGCGCTTTCGATGCGGCCTTGCTGGACATGGAGCTGACCCACACCAGCGGCCTGGCGCTGGCCGCGGCTATCCGCGCCGAACCGGCCGGGCGCGCCACCCAGCTGATCCTGCTCAGCCCCGAGAAGCTGGCGGCCGACCCGGTGCAGCGGCGCGAGGCGGGCGTGGCCTACCAGCTGGTCAAGCCGGCGCGCGCCGCCGACCTGTACGCCTGCCTGGCCGCGCGCGCGGCGCGCCTGCATGGCACGCCGGACGCGGCCCCGGCGCAGCCCGGGCTGGAAACGGCGTCCCCCGCCCCCACCGTCGCGGCCGCGCGCCAGCCCGCGGGACGGCGCGCGCGCCGGGTGCTGCTGGCCGAAGACAATCCGGTCAACGTCGAAGTCGCCAAGGCCATGCTCGAGAGCCTGGGCCTGGAGGCCCACTGCGCGCGCAACGGCGAAGAGGCCCTGGACGCGGTGCGCGGCGGCGGCTGGGACGCGGTGCTGATGGATTGCCAGATGCCGGTGATGGACGGTTTCGCGGCCACCTCCGCGATCCGCCGCTATGAGCGCGAAGCGGGCCGCGCACGCACCCTGCCCGTCATCGCCATCACCGCCAATGCCCTGCAGGGCGACCGCGAAGCCTGCCTGGCGGCGGGCATGGACGATTACCTGTCCAAGCCCTTCACCCAGCAGCAGCTCGCCGGCGTGATCGGGCGCTGGGTGTCGCTGCCGCTGAGCGCCGCGCGCCATCACGGCGATCCGCCGGCGCCGCCTCCTGCGCCGCCTGCTGCGTCTCCTCCCGCGCCGGCCGCCGTCCGGACGCCCGCTCCCCCGCAGCCTGCGTGCCACGATCCGGTCAACCTGGCCGCGCTGGACAACATCCGGGCGCTCAGCCGCGCTGGCGGCGATGCGCTGGTCCAGAAGGTGGTGGCGGCCTTCGTCGGGGACACGCCGCGCCACCTGGCGGCCCTGCGCCAGTCGCTGGCCGCCGGCGCCGCCGAGGCGCTGCGCCGCATCGCCCACAGCCTCAAGTCGGCCAGCGCCAACATCGGCGCCGCGCGCCTGGCCGCGCTGTGCCGCGACCTCGAACAGTGCGGGCGCGCCGGCAAGGTCGATGGCGCCGCTCCCCTCTTCGCCGAGATGGAACGGGAATTCCTGTCGGTGCGCGAATCGCTCAATGCCCTCCTAGAAAAGGAAACCTAGCATGCCAGCCTCTTCTCCCCCCCAGCGCGGGACGGTCCTGGTCGCCGACGACGATCCGGTGATGCGTCTCCTGATGCTCGAGATGCTGGCCCAGGTCGGGCTCGACGCCATCGAAGCGGCGGACGGCCTCCAGGCGGTCGAACTGGCGGCCTCGCGCAACCCGGACCTGATCCTGATGGACGTCGACATGCCGCGCATGGACGGCTTCGCGGCCTGCGCCGCCATCCGCGCGGCCGAAGGTGCCAAATGCGGCGACGGCGCCAGCGTGCCGATCGTGATGGTCACCGGCGGCGACGACGTCGAGGCCGTGACCCACGCCTACGAGGCCGGCGCCACCGACTTCGTCTCCAAGCCGATCAACTGGCCGATCCTGGGCCACCGCGTCCTGTATGTGCTGCGCGCCAGCGACGCCATCGCGCGCCTGCGCATCGCCGACGCCCACAACCGCGCTGTGCTGGCGGCCATTCCGGATACCTTCTTCCGCATGAACGCGGACGGCTTCTACCTCGATTACGAAGCCGGACATGCGCGTCCGCGACAGGAACGCAACGGGCGCGGGCGCATCGCGCAGGCTGCTAGCGCGGACCGCAGCATGGTCGGGAAGTACATCGGCGACGTGCTGCCCGCCGACATCGCCCACCGCATGCTGGAGCAGATGAAAACCGTGCTGGCCACCCGGCAGGTGCGCTCGGTCGAGTACGAGGTCACCGACTGCGGCGAAGTCCAGCACTTCGAGGCGCGCCTGGTGGCGACCAGTCCCTCGCAGGTGCTGGGACTGGTGCGCGACATCAGCGAGCGCAAGCGCGCCGAAGAGCAGATCCGCCGCCTGGCCTATTGCGACAGCCTGACCGGCATCCCCAACCGCCAGGCCTTCCTGGAGACGCTGGAGCGCGAGCTGCAGCGCTCCAAGATCGGCAACAAGAAGTTCGCGGTGCTGTTCATGGACCTGGACGCCTTCAAGCGCATCAACGATACGCTCGGCCACAATGCGGGCGACGCCCTGCTCAAGATGGTGTCCGACCGCCTGCGCGACACCACCCGCCCGAGCGACCTGGTGTCGCGCGGAGATTCGCGGGGAGACAACAGCACCAACCTGGCGCGCCTGGGCGGCGACGAGTTCACGATCCTGATCCCCGACCTGGAGCGGGTCGAGCATGCGCTCAACGTGGCGCACCGGGTCAAGGAGGCGATGCGCCGGCCTTTCCTCATCGAGGGCAACGAGATCTTCGTCACCGCCAGCATCGGCATCTCGCTGTTCCCGGAGGACGGCGACGATTGCGGCTCGCTGCTCAAGTACGCCGACACCGCGATGTACCACGCCAAGAACTGCGGCAAGAACAACGCCAAGCTGTACAGCTCTTCGCTGACGATGCAGATCATGAGCCACGTGAAGCTCGAAGTCGGCCTGCGCAAGGCGCTGCGCAACGACGAGCTGTATCTGCTGTACCAGCCGCAGCGCGACGTGCGCAGCGCGGAGATCGTCGGCGTCGAGGCGCTGGTGCGCTGGCGCCATCCCGAGCGCGGGCTGGTGCCGCCGACGGAGTTCATCCCGCTGGCCGAGGAGACCGGCCTGATCGTGCCGATCGGCGAGTGGGTGCTGCGCGCCGCCTGCCGCCAGGCGCGCGCCTGGCAGCGCCTGACGGGGCGCACGATGCGCCTGGCGGTGAACCTGTCGGCCAAGCAGTTCAAGGACGAGAACCTGTCGCAGATCGTGCTCTCGGCCCTGCACGAGACCGGCCTGGACCCGCGCCTGCTGGAACTGGAGCTGACCGAAGGCACGCTGATGGACGACGCCCGCGCCACCCTGGCCACCCTGGAGCGGCTGCGCGGCATCGGCGTCTACCTGTCGATCGACGACTTCGGCACCGGCTACTCCTCCATGAACTACCTCAAGCGCTTCGACGTGCGCGCCCTGAAGATCGACCGCAGCTTCATCTGCGGCCTGCCCCAGGATTCGGAGAACGCGGCCATCACGCGCGCCATCATCGCGATGGCGCACGGGCTCAAGATGGTGGTGGTGGCGGAAGGGGTCGAAACCGGCGAGCAGTTGCTGCTGCTCGAGGAATACGGCTGCGACATGGTGCAGGGCTACTACCTGGGCCGCCCCTCCAATGCCGAGGCGATCACCGACATGCTGGGCAAGGTCACGCTGGCGCTGCCCGTCAAGTAGGCCAGGGGGTGAAACGCAGCGTGTGCTCGACGGGGCCCGGCAGCAACGGCAGCGGCCTGCCTTCGGCCCAGGCGGCATGCCCGGCCAGGAAGTACGGCGACAGCGGATGGCCGCTCTGCCCGCCCGGCATGTTGTACAGGCCCTCCTCTTCCCGCCCCGGCGACACGGTCAGGCGCTCCGACTGGCCGAACTTCGGTCCCGCCACGCGCGGCATGTGGGCGTCGCCCGGCAGGCGGTCGCCGGGCGCGGCCAGCATGAAGCGCAGCACCGGCGCCGCCATGCTGACCGGATGCGCCACGTTGGCCGTGTTGCGCTCGCCCCAGGTGGCTTGCGCCAGGGTCTTGCCCTCTTCCTCGATGGCCGCGATCGCGCGGTCCACCGCCGCGAGCTGCAGCGCCTGCCAGGTCGGGTAGCCGGGCGGCAGCCAGCCGGGCGGCTGCTCGTCCAGCAGGCGCCCCACCACCAGCGGCCAGCGGCTGCCCGCCAGCGACGCGCTGGCCCTGGGATCGCGCTCCTTGAGCGCCGCATTGGCCTGGCCGTACAGCAGGTCGTACAGCGCCCACATATAGTCGCGCGCCAGGCGGTAGCCGCTGGAATCCACGCTGGCGCGGCCGTCCCAGCTGGTTTCCAGCAGGCGGCGGAACTCGGCGCGCTGCGGCTTGCCGCTCAGGGCGCTCGCATCGAGGACCTCCAGGGCGCGCCGGCGCCAGTCGGCGATGAACAGCGCGCGGTCGTCGAGCGCCACGCCGAACGCCTGGCGCACGTCCATCCTGGCCCCCAGCGCCAGCAAGCCGTCGTGCAGCTGGCGGTTGCGCATGCCCAGGTCGAAGCCGCCGTCGCCGATGCGCTCGGAGCCCGCGCCCATCAATTGGCGGCTGTTGGCGGTGGTGATCTGGCCGTCGCGGGGATTGAGCACGCGCGGGTAATCCTGGGCCGCCAGCAGTCCGTTCCAGGTCGGGGCCTGGCCATCGGGGTCGAGCGGGAAGGTCGCGACAGGCGGCGGCGTGGTGCGGCGCGGCAGCACGCCGGCGATGGTCCAGCCGATGTTGCCGCGCGCATCGCCGGCGACGAAGTTCTGGGCCGGGATGCCGTCGATGGCGGCGATTGCCAGCGCGTCGTCGACGCTGCGCGCGCCTTCCAGCTTCAGGTGGTTGAGGTTCAGGGCCTGGGGGTCGTGGGCGATCCAGTGCACGGCGTAGTCGCGCCCGTCCACCGTGCGGACCGGGCCGAGCGAGGTCTCGCGCACCACGAAGCGCTCGGCGGGCGCGCCCTTCACCGCGATCAGCTCGACGTGCTCGCGCGGGGTTTCCCAGCCGTTCGGGCCGCGTAGCTGGCCGGCCCTCGCGCCATCCTTGCCCAGCTCGACCAGGTCGAGCAGGTCGGCGTAGCTGTTGGTGAAGCTCCAGGCCACCTGCCCGTTGCTGCCCACGATGACCGAAGGCGGCGCGCCCGGCAGGGTCACGCCGACGATGCGGCGCTGGCCGCCGGCCGCGGAGGCGTCGGGAAAGCGCAGCACCGCGCGGAACCAGACGTTCGGCAGTTGCAGGCCCAGGTGCATGTCGTCGGAGACGATGGCCGCCCCGCTGCCGGTGCGGCTGCCGGCCACCGCGTAGTTGTTGCTGCCGACCGAGTCGGCGAATTCGGCGCCGGCCAGCTTGACCGGGACTGTCGATGCGGGGCCCCACCAGTCCGGGGCCTGGGCCGGCAGGGGCGCCGGCGCGGGCGCGGCTCCGCCGTCCAGCGTGGCGTCGACGGCGCTGGCGTCGGGCAGCAGGAAGGCCAGCTGGGCGGCGTCGCTGTGCTCGCGCATCCAGCCGCGCGCCAGCTCGCGCGGCGCCAGGTTGTTCTGCAGGTCGATGTACATCGCCCACACGACCAGCAGCGAATCCTGGGCCGTCCATGGACGCGGCGCGCTGCCGGTCAGGGCGTATTCGAAAGGTTGGGCGCGCAGCGCGCGCAGGCCGTCATTGACGCCGGTGACATAGCGGTCGAGCAGTGCGCGCTCGGGGCCGTTCAGGCGCGCCAGGGCCGCTTCGGCGCGGGCGCGGAAGCGGTGCAGGCGGTGCTCGCGGTCGAGCGGCAGCGCGCGCGGGCCGAACAGCTCGGCCAGTTCGCCGGCCGCGGTGCGGCGCAGCAAGTCCATCTGGAAGAAGCGCTCCTGGGCGTGCACGAACCCGGTCGCATAGGCCACGTCGGCGCGGCTGCTGCCCTGGATCAGGGGCACCCCGTCGCGGTCGCGCGCCACCGTCACCTCGGCCGCCAGGCCCGGCACCTTGCGCTCGCCGTCGAGCTGGGCCAGGCTGCCCCGCAGGTACAGCCAGGCGCCGAGCACGGCCAGCAGCAGCAAACCCAGCACTGCGGCAAGCGTCCGCAGGGTCCAGGTCTTCCATCCACGCTTGCGCATGTGTCTCCTCCTTGTTTTTAGGGGGCGTATCTTGCCAGAAAAATGTGGCGATGGGCGTACGCTCGTTCGAAACATGCAAGGCGGGCGGGCAGGCATGCCGGCGTCGTCACTGCTTCCGACACGCCCCGCGCACATTTGATCCAGCGCTGAAAAACGGCCTCCACCGGCCCTATGCTATGCTGTCCTGGCGCCACCCACGGCGCGAAGGGAGGACCCATGCGTACCTCATCGTCTACCTCATTGCATACATCGAAGCGTATTCCCGCTTCGGTAGCCGCCCTGGCCATCCTTGCGCCGCTGCTGACGGCGTGCGCTGTCACCCCGCAAGAACGCGCCGCCCGCATGCAGGCGGAAATGGCGCAGATGATGGCGGTCTACGGCCCGGCCTGCGACCGTCTCGGCTACACGCCGCAAAGCGATCCGTGGCGCCACTGCGTACTGCAGCTCAGCACCAAGGACGAGCTCCATCGCCTTGGCAACACTCCATCGTATTACGGAGGCTGGGGGCCGCGCTACTGGCGTGGTGCGGGCTACTGGGGACCATACTGGTAAGCCGGCGCGCGAAGGCGGCCTTGGTCATCGGCGTGCGGCGCGCCAGCAGGCGCTCGACCGTGCGCTGCGCGTGTCCCAGCAGGCGCGGATAGCGCAGGTCCGGGGGATGCAGGCTCAGGCGGATCAGCGGCGCCCGGGCCAGGAATGCGGCCGTCAGGTCGGCGGCCGGCGGCGACAGGACACGCCCGCTGCGGTTGCGCGCGGCATAGACCAGCGAAGGCGAGTAGATCGACAGGGGCGGGATGGCGCCGTCCTCCCCCGGCGGGCGGCCCGCGCTACCGGGCAGCAGGTGGAAGCGGCTGAAGGTGGTCGTGTACGCAAAGGGAAAGCGGCGCAGCGCGCGCCAGGCGCCCTCGCCCATCAGCCAGGCCGGCGGCACGAAGCCGCTGACCGGCCACCCCTGGGCCGCGAACCAGTCGAGTCCGAGCTGGATGCGGCGCGCAGCTTCCCCGGCCTCGAGCGCGGCGAACTCGCCTTCGCGGCTGTAGGCGCCGCGCAGGAAGCGGTCGCGCCAGCCGTCGCCGCGCGGACTGGTGTCGAGGTGGGTATAGCCGTGCAGGGCCAGCTCGTCGCCGCGCGCCAGCGCCTCGTCCAGGCCGGCCTTCATGGCGTGCATGGCCTGCACATCGGCGCCGTCGCGGTGGTAAGCCGGCACCACCAGCCAGGTCAGCGGGATGCCGGCGGCTTCGCGGACCGCGGCGGCCAGGCGCCGGCATGCGTCCCAGGTGGACGGGGCCACGTCATGGATGGAGACGCATAGCGCAGGCTCAGTCGGTGACACAAATACGCTCCAGCACCCGCTCCGCCGCCTGGCCCGCGCCCAGCAGGCTGTGGTAGCGGCGCATGATCTGCGGAAAGATCTGGTTCCAGTCGAAGTATTCGCACGCCTTGTGGCGGGCATGCTCGCCCAGGGCCGCCATGTCGCTGGCGTAGATGGCCTCGATGGCTCCGGCCAGGCTGTCGGTGCAGTTCGGCTGCGCCAGGATGCCGGAGCGCTCGTCCACCAGCTCGGCCACCCCGCCGCCGCTGGTGGCGACCACCGGCAGGCCGCAGGCCATCGCCTCCAGCACGATCAGGCCGAAAGTCTCGCAATCGCCCGGGTGCACCAGCACGTCGCAGCTGGCCAGCAGGCACGCCAGGTCGCGCTGGTCGCGCTGGAACGGCAGCACGGTGATGCGCTCGTCTTGCGGCGGCGCTTCGCCGCCGCCGCCTACCATCAGCAGGTGGTAAGGCGCGCCCAGCTTGCGCACCGCATCGACCAGGTGCGAGAGTTTCTTTTCCGGCGTGAAGCGCCCCGCATAGACGAGCAGGTGCGCGTCCTGTGCGATGCCCAGCCGGGCGCGCAGGCCGGGGTCGCGGCGCTCGGGGCGGAACACCTCGCTGTCGATGCCCAGCGGCTGGTGCAGCACGCCCTTGACGCCCATGGCGTCGAGCTGTCCGGCCATCAGCTTGCTGGGCGCCAGCACCAGGTCGAATTCGCGGTACAGGTGAGCCAGGTACTTGCAAGTGGCCTGGCGTGCGGCCTGGCCGAAGCGGTTCTCCACCAGGCGCGGCAGGTCGGAATGGTAGAAGGCGATGGCGGGAACGCCGTGCCGCTCGCGCAGGCGCAAGGCCGCCCAGGCGCTGTGGCCGGCGTCGCCGACTTCGACCAGGTCCGGTTCGCTGGCCTTGAGCCGGCGCGCCAGGGCCGCGACCGACACCGGCATGCGGTAGCCGTTGATGCCGGGCAGCGCCACACCGGGCACGCGCACCAGCGAGGGAATGTCGCCGCCGTCGTCCACGTTGGGGCTGAGAATGGTGTGGCGCATGAGCCCATGCTGCGCCAGCCACTGGGATTTTGCGTTCAGGTAAGTGCTGACGCCGCCGCCTTCGGCGGCATAGAACATCGTAATGTCGACGAGGTGCATGGTGGGTCCGCTGAAAGTGCCAACGATAGCAGCGGTCCGCGCTCAAGGCTTGCGCGCACGCACAGGCAGCCGCGCTTGTTTGCTCTTGCTCCTACGTGCGGCCTACTAGCTGCTACCGGCTTGTCATGCAGACCATTATGCGCTGCGGCGGTCGATCATGGCGCGCGCTATGGTGCCGGCGTCGACGTACTCGAGCTCGCCGCCGACGGGCACGCCGCGCGCCAGCCGGCTGACTTTCAGCCCGCGCGCCTTCAGCATTTCGCTGATGTAATGGGCAGTGGCTTCGCCCTCGTTGGTGAAATTGGTGGCCAGCACCACTTCCTGGACCACGCCGTCGGCGGCGCGGTTGACCAGCTTGTCCAGGTGCAGGTCCTTGGGACCGATGCCGTCCAGCGGCGACAGCCTGCCCATCAGCACGAAGTACAAGCCCTTGTAGGTCAGGGTCTGTTCGATCATCAGCTGGTCGGCCGGGGTTTCGACCACGCACAGCAAGCTGTGGTCGCGCGCCTCGTCGGCGCACAGGTCGCAGATCTCGGTGTCCGAGAAGGTATTGCACATGGCGCAGTGATGTACCGTATCGACCGCCTGGTAGAGCGCGCGCGACAGCTGGGCGGCGCCTTCGCGGTCGTGCTGCAGCAGGTGGAAAGCCATGCGCTGGGCCGACTTGGGACCCACGCCCGGCAGGCGGCGCAGGGATTCGGTGAGGAATTCGAGGGACTTGGACATGTCAGGCCCGCCAGGCGCCCAGCGCCGGCGCCGTCATGAGAGGCGTAAACTCGGTGATCTCGTAGCGCGCCACCCCGGCCTGGTGAAACGGATCCTCGCCCAGCACCGCTTCCAGCGCGGCGCGACTGGGCGCGTCGGCCAGGATGATGCCGCCCTCGCGCGGCACCTTGGGCCCGGACATCAGGAAACGGCCCGCCGCATACTGCGCGGCGAGGTAGTCCCGGTGGGCGGCCAGGTGCGCGTCGATGTGCTCGAGCGGCGCGGTGTAGCTGAGCGAGATAACAAACATCAGAACGGCATCTTGAAGCCCGGCGGCAGCGGCATGCCGGCGGTCAGGCCGCTCATCTTCTCGGCGGAGGTGGCTTCGGCCTTGCGCACGGCGTCGTTGAACGCGGCCGCGACCAGGTCTTCCAGCATGTCGCGGTCGTCGCCCAGCAGCGACGGGTCGATGGTCACGCGCTTCACGTCGTTCTTGCAGGTCATGACGACCTTGACCAGGCCGGCGCCCGACTGGCCTTCGACTTCGATCTGAGCCAGCTGCTCCTGCGCCTTCTTCATGTTGTCCTGCATGGCCTGCGCCTGTTTCATCAGGCCTGCGAGCTGGTTTTTCATCATGGTGGTATCTCCAAAAAGTCCGGATGGGTGAATTGTTGTGGCCGCTCAGGCGGCCGGCGGCTTGACCGAGCCGGGCACGATGAAGGCGCCGAATGTGCGCTCCATCTCCTGTACGAAGGCATCGGCGCCCACGGTGGCCTCAGCCTGGCGCTGGCGCTCCTCGCGCGCCGCACGCTGCTCGGCGCCGGCGGTGTACCACACGGGGCCGATCTCGGTATCGACCGTGACACGCAGATTCGGGAAATGTTCCTGCAGGGCCGCGGCCAGCTTCTCGCTGTTGCCGCTGGCGCGCAAGGTGTCGACCGGCACCCGCAGGCGGAAAGTCACGGCGTGCTCGGATGCCACGCAGCCGATCAGCTCGGTCTGCAGGGCCAGCTGCTGGGCCACGCCGCGCAGCGGCAGGCTGCCGGCCAGCGCGGGCCAGTTGCCGTCCCAGCCGATCTCGGGCACGGGCGTGACGACGTAGGGATGCGGCGGCGCGGACGGCGCGGCGACGCGCGCCGGCTGCGGCGGCGCGACCACGGCCGGGGCCTCGGCGGCGACGGCGGTGTCGTCGGAAAATTCGGTCACCCAGGAGGGAGGCTCGTCGTCGGCGGATTCCTGTTGCTGCTGGCGCATGGCCGGCTGC
>CBIHLT010000148.1:0-13090 GCA_966210615.1 uncultured Massilia sp. | reverse complement strand
GCCGGCGGCTCTTCCAGCCGGAAGCCGGCCATGGTGCGCGACAGCGCCAGCGCCTGCATCTGCAGGGTGCGCGCGGCCAGGGCCGCCTCCTCGACCAGGCTGGTGTTCTGCCGCGTCACCTGGTCCATGCGCACGATGGCCTGGTTCACGTCCTGCAGGCCGGAGGCCTGGCCCTGGCTGGCCGAACCGATGCGGTTGACGATGTCTTCCACCTGGCGCACCGAGCTGGCGATCTGCTGCATGCTGGTCCCGGCCTGCGCCGCCCACGCCGTGCCGCCGTCGATCTCGGCCACCGACTCGGTGGCCAGCAGCCGGATCTCGCCCGCCGAGGCGGCCACGCACCGCGCCAGCTGCCGCACTTCGCTCGTCACCGCCGCCATGCCCGCGGCATCCATGCCCTCGCGCGCCGCATCCAGGCCGGCGTTGAGCGCCATCCTGTTCGCCTGCGCCGCCAGGGCATCCAGTCCGTCCACGATCTCCACCACCCGGTGCGCGCTGCGCTTGCCCGATTCCAGCGCCGCCAGCAGGCGGTCCACGATGCTGCCGCCCACCCCAAGCGCCTCCCCCATCGAGGCCGCGAGCTGGTTGGCCTCCAGCGCGCTGCCGGCCGTGAGGCGGGCCTTGGCCGCCAGGTCCTGCATGGAGCTGGCGGTGTCCAGCATCGCGCCGGCGCGGAATACCGCACGGCTGCCCAGGCTCAGGCTGCCCAGCTTGATGTCGCGCGAGGCGATGCCGATCACGCGCGCCGACTCCAGGATGCTGCGCAGGGTGCCGTTGAGGTGGCGGATACTGGCGTCCAGGGCGCGCGAGGTCTCGGCGATCTCATCGCCGCCGTAGGCGCGCTCGCGCACGGTCAGGTCGCCGCTGGCCAGGCCGCTCACGGCCGCGCCGATGCCGCGGATCTCGTCCAGCAGCAGGCGCCGCACGGCGAAGGTGATCGCCAGCGAGACGCCGATCGCCAGCAGGATCACGATGGGCATCAGGGTCGACGCCACGCGGAAATCCGACTGGGCGCTGCTGGAGGCCCGGCGCGACAGGGTTTCCTCGATCACGGCCAGGTCGGCCAGGCGCTGGGCCACCACGGCGAAGGCGCTTTCGGCCTTGAGCATGGCGTTGGCCGAAATCGAGCCGTCGAGGGGCGCCAGCTCGATCACGTCGCGCACCGCCGCCGTATAGGCCTGGTGGGCGCTGATGGCCTGTTCCACATGGCGGCGCTCGGCCGCGTGGGGGCCGGTCATGCGCGCCAGCTGGCTCAGGCCGCCCGCGATGCGCTCGTGCCCGATCAGGATGTCGCGCCGCAGCGGCTCGGTGCGGGCGAAAGGAAAGCTGCCGCCCATCCAGCTCAGCAGGCGGTAGATGTCGGCATGGGCTTTCTGCGATTGCGCCGCCAGGTCGCTGGCGGCGCGCATATTGGCTGCGCGCTGCCCGACGATGGATTCGAGCGAGGCATTCTGGCGCAGCATCGCGTAATAGGCGGAACAGGACAGCAGCACCAGCAGGAACAGCACGGCGCCGGGCGCCAGCAGCAGCTTGGGACCGATGCGGAGACGGGCCAGCATGGCTCACCCCATGCGTGAGGGCTTGGCGATGGGGGAAGCGGCGCGCGCTGCGCAGGCAAACAGCGATGGGGTCATGACGTCCTCCGGTTGAAGCACCAAGTTTCCTAAGTGCATTCAATCAATTTACCCCATGACCACGAACCAAGAATTGTTCCAGCGCAAGGACGCGCTGCCGGGCTTCAGGCCCGGCGTGGCCTGCTCAGGCCCTCAGGTCGTCCAAGGTCTTGCCGCCGGACAGGGCCTCGGTCACCCAGCCCGGGCGGCGTCCGCGGCCGGTCCAGGTCTGGGAGGCATCGCCCGGATTGCGGTACTGGGCGGCCCCGCCTGCCGATGCAGCCTTGCCCTTGCCGGACTTGCCCGTTTTCGCGCCTTTGGCGGACAGCAGTTCGTCGACGCTCACGCCCAGGTTCCTGGTCAGCGCCAGGATCTGCTCGCGCGCTTTCTTCACCTCTTCCTGCTGGCGCGCCTTGATCTGCTTTTCGACCTCGAATTGCAGTCCTTTCAGCTCAGCCAGGTTGTAGTTCGACAAATCGATGTTGGCCATGCTCGTCCTTTGAGAATGTGGTGGTGACGCAAGCCTACCATGTCCATCCAAAACTGGTGAGGCACACGGAATAAGTGCGCGATTTTTTTTATTTCCCGTTAATTACGGAGAAACGCATGCGGCCCGAATAAATATCGGCCTGGCGCGGCCCGGCAGGTCTATTTCGATTTCCTTTCTATTGATATTATCGCAAGCGCCGTTATATCCCACGCAACAGGAAAAAGGAAGAGGAACAAATGGATCAAACCGGCCGGCTGCACGCTTTCGATAATCTGCGCGCAATCTTGATGTGGCTCGGCATTTTGCTGCATGTCGCCATCAATCACACCACCGGCCCGTCGCCGCTGCCCTGGCGCGATGCGCAGACCTCGCCCGTTGCCGACCTGGTTCTCCTGTTCATTCACGCGTTCCGCATGCCGGCGTTCTTCATCCTGGCAGGCTATTTCGTCGCCATGCTGGCGGCGCGGCGCGGCCCCGCGGGCATGCTGGCGCACCGCATGCGCAGGCTGCTGCTGCCTTTCGCCGTGTTCTGGCCGGTGCTGATCGTCTGCACCACCGTCCTGGTGCTGGTCTACGTGCACCTCATGGCGCGTGGCACCGTGGGCATCGACATTGCGCTGTTGGCGAACAAGAGCGCCGGCGCTTCGCCCTTCAACACCATGCACATGTGGTTCCTCTATTACCTGATCTGGTTCTGCGCCTTGAGCGCCGCGCTGGTGCCCTTATGGAACCGGCTACCCGCCCGCGCCCGCGATGGCACCGACAAGGTATTCCGCGCATTGGCGCGCAATTGGTGGGGGCCGTTTTTCCTGACCATTCCGCTGGCGATCGTCGGATCGTTTTATCGGGCCGGCATGATGACCTCGAGCGGCTCCTTCATTCCGCAATTACCCGAAGTCGTGCATAACGGCCTGTTCTTTGCGGCCGGGCTGCTGTTATATCGCTCGCGCGATGCGCTGTTCCCGCATTTCACCAGGCATTGCTGGAAATATGCGATGGCGGGCCTCGCCGCATTCGTCCTGGCGCTCGGCGCTTTCGATGCCTTTATCAAACAGCCTGGACGCCTTCCTCATATCGAAGTGCTGATTGCCTATGTCTATAACTTCAGCAGCTGGTGCTGGAGTTTATCCCTGATCGGCCTGTTCCTGCGCTATATGCAGCACCAGAACCGCGTGCTGCGCTATATATCGGAAAGCTCGTACTGGGTCTTCCTGGTGCACATGCTGGGCACGATCGGATTCGGCGCCCTGGTGTACATGCTGCCGCTCGGCGCGGTCCCGAAGATGCTGCTGAATGTGGCGGCGACCACGGCGGTGTCCCTGCTCAGCTACCAGCTGCTGGTGCGCCACACCATCATCGGCGTGCTGTTGAACGGGCGCCGGCAGCCGGAGGCTGGCGGCCAAGCGGCGCCGGCGGCGGCCAGCCCGTTCTAAGCCTCGCGGGGTTCGGCCTGGTGTGCAGCGGCCGCGCTACTCCTTGAGCGTCTTGACCTGGGCGCTGGCGTCGGCGCTCAGCTTCTTCGACAGGCCTGGCACCGCGCCCAGCGCCTTCTCGTAGGCGCCCACGGCCCTCGTCTTGTTGCCCCCCGCCTGCAGCGACTGCCCGAGCCGGTAATACACGGCGCCTTGCGGGTAGATTCTGACGGCCTGCTCCAGCAGCGGCACCGCTTCCGCGTGCTTGCCCTGCTCCTGGCGCAGGCGCGCCTGGCCGTACAGGCCCAATTCGCTGTCCGGATAGGCGGCCTGCAGCTCGCGGAACACGCGCTCGCTGTCGGCGTAGCGCTTTTCCATCATCAGCGTGCCGCCCAGGCTCCACAAGGCGTCGCGGCGCTGGTCGGCCAGGTCGCTGCCGGGGGCCACGTTCACCGCCCGCAGCAGGCGCTCGGCCTGGGCGAAGTCTTCTTCCTTGATGGCGATCCGCGCCTGCATGAGCTGGCCGAGCTCCGGGCTCAGCTTCGCGCTGTCGGCCGCCAGTGCGCGGCCCTTGTCGACGCCGCCGCCCACGATGCCGGGGGCCACCAGGTAGTACTGCAGCAGCGAGAAGCGCGCGCCGACGTTGTTCGGGTCGAGTTCGACCGCCTTGCGGAAGGCGTCGCGGATCTTGCCCGCATAGCCCATGGCAGAGAAGATCCCCGCGCCGACCGCCTTCGAGCCCAGGGCCGTGCCCAGGGCGTCGTGGCAGGCCGATTCGCGCGGGTTGGCGGCGACGCAGGCTTCCCCCAGCGCCACGGCCTCGTCGACGCGCGCTTCCGCCGCCGTGGCCACGATGACGTCGACCTTGGCCGCCAGGGCCTGAGGGTCGCGCGGCGCGCCGGCCAGGGCGGCGTTGGCCAGGCGTTCGGCGTCCAGGTAGTTGCGCGCCTTCAGCGCGGCGGTATAGGGCGTGGCCATGGCCGGCGCGGCCAGCAGGCAGAGCGCGGCGAGAGCCAGGCGCGGGAACGATTCGGGGCGAACAGGTGTAGGCATGGATCCTTCTTGTCGGGCGTAGATGGGCTGCGAAGATTCTACGCGTCAGCCGCCGCCGCGCTACCTGTTCGATCGGATAGGATGCATGCAAAACCTGCATGGAAAAACAGCCCGCCGGCGCGAACGCGGGCGGGCTGCGAGGAACATGCGCAGGCGGCTTAGTCCAGCTTGGCCGCGTGCTCGCGGGTCGCGTGGAAGGTCAGCTTCGGCCAGCGCTCCTGGGTCAGGCGCAGGTTGACGCCCGAGGTGGCCAGGAAGGCCATGTTGCCGGCCGCATCGTACGCCACCTGGTGGCCCAGCTGGTTCTCGAAGTCGGACAGGGACTTCTTGTCCTCGCTCGACACCCAGCGCGCGCTGCTGATGCTGCTGCTCTCGAACACCGCGTCCACGCCGTACTCGTTGAGCAGGCGGCTGGCCACGACTTCGAACTGCAGCACGCCGACCGCGCCCAGGATCAGGTCCGAACCCAGCACCGGCTTGAACACCTGCACCGCGCCCTCTTCGCCCAGCTGCTGCAGGCCCTTGTGGAGCTGCTTCATCTTGAGCGGGTTACGGATGCGCACCGTGCGGAACAGCTCCGGCGCAAAGTAAGGGATGCCGGTGAAGGACAGCAGCTCGCCTTCGCTGAAGCTGTCGCCGATCTGCATGTTGCCGTGGTTCGGCAGGCCGATGATGTCGCCCGCATAGGCTTCCTCCACCTGCTCGCGGCTGGAAGCCATGAAGGTCACCACCGAAGACAGCTTGACGTCGCGGCCCAGGCGCAGGTGCTTGACCTTCATGCCCTTCTCGAAGCGACCCGAGCACACGCGCAGGAAGGCGATGCGGTCGCGGTGGGCCGGGTCCATGTTGGCCTGGATCTTGAACACGAAACCCGAGAACGGCAGCTCTTCCGGCTTGACGGCGCGCACGGTGGCGTCGCGCTCGCGCGGGGCCGGGGCCCAGTCCACCAGCGCCGACAGGATCTCGCGCACGCCGAAGTTGTTGATCGCCGAACCGAAGAACACCGGGGTCTGCACGCCGGACAGGAAACGCTCCAGGTCGAACACGTGGGAGGCGCCGTGCACCAGCTCCACTTCCATCTTGAGCTGTTCGATCTCGAGCGGGAACATCTCGGCCAGCTTGGGGTTGTCGATGCCCTTGACGATCTCGAAGGCGCCGTCGGCCTTCTCTTCGCCCGCCTTGAACAGCATGATCTCGTCCTTCAGCAGGTGATACACGCCGCGGAAGTTCTTGCCCATGCCGATCGGCCAGGTCACCGGTGCGCACTCGATCTTCAGCACCGACTCGACCTCGTCCAGCAGTTCCAGCGGGTCGCGGGTCTCGCGGTCGAGCTTGTTCATGAAGGTGACGATCGGAGTGTCGCGCATGCGGCACACGTCCAGCAGCTTGATGGTCTGCTCTTCCACGCCCTTGGCCGCGTCGATCACCATCAGGGCCGAGTCGACCGCGGTCAGCACGCGGTAGGTGTCTTCCGAGAAGTCCTGGTGGCCCGGGGTGTCCAGCAGGTTGATCACGTGGTCGCGGAACTCGAACTGCATCACCGAGGACGCGACCGAGATGCCGCGCTGCTTTTCGATGTCCATCCAGTCCGAGGTCGCGTGGCGCCCGCTCTTGCGGCCCTTGACGGTGCCGGCCAGCTGGATCGCGCCCGAGAACAGCAGCAGCTTTTCGGTCAGCGTCGTCTTGCCGGCGTCGGGGTGGGAAATGATGCCGAAGGTACGGCGGCGGCCCACCTCGCGCGCGATCACGGCGGCAGGTTTGCCGGCCGGCGCGGGCTCGAGGGAGTCGTTCTGGGGTGCTGCGGTGTCGGTTGCCATAGTCGCGGCCAATTCGGGTTCGTGCAAAACCGGCGATTTTACCGTTCTTGAGACGCCTTGTGTGAACCACGCCACATCCTTCCCCCTCGACGACGTCTCTTTGTCAGCATTTTGTCAGCTCGAATTCAGCAATTTGACAGCTTCAGTGTTTATACTGGGCAACATTTAATGCAGCGAGGCCGACCATGACCCCAGCCACCACCCCACGCCAGCGCGGTTTCACCCTGATCGAACTGATGGTGACCGTCGTCATCATCGGCATCCTGGCGGCGGTCGCCTACCCGTCCTACACCCAGTACCTGGTGCGCAACAACCGGAGCGCGGCCCAGACCTACCTGGTGGAGCTGGCCCAGGCCCAGGCCCAGTACATGGCCGACACCCGCGGCTATGCCGCCAGCGTGGAGGACCTGGAGATGCCGACCCCGGACAAGGTCGCCGGCAAGTACACCGTCACGGTCACCCTCGAGGACGGTCCGCCACAAGCCTTCACGATCACGGCCAAACCGAAAGACGGCACCAGCCAGGCCGGCGACGACACCCTCACCATCGACCAGGCCGGGACCCGCACCCCGGGTGACAAATGGTAAACCGCCTGACCTGGGCGCGGCCCCGGAACACCCGCGGCTTCACCCTGCCCGAGCTGATGACGGTGCTGGCCATCATGGCGATCCTGGGTGCCATGGCCGCACCCGCCTATGGCGGCTGGGTCGCCGCGATGCGCGGCCGCAGCGCCGGCACCGACCTGTACACCGCCCTCAACCGCGCGCGCAGCGAGGCGATCAAGCGCAACGTGGAAGTGACCCTGGCGCCCAAATCCGGCGGCTGGCAGGCCGGCTGGCGCATCGCCGACCCGGGCGACAGCAGCCGCCTGCTCGACGACCACACGGCCGTTCCCGGCGCCACCATCGACGGACCCACGAACGTGGTCTACCTGCCCAACGGCCGCGTCAAGGGCGCCAGCCTGCCCGCCTTCGACATCAGCGTGGGCGGCAGCGAGGCCCGGCGCTGCGTCGCGGTCGACCTGTCGGGCCGGCCCGGCCAGACTTCCAGCGAGTGCTGACACCATGACACCCATGCCATCCCTGAACTCCCAGCGCGGCGTCAGCCTGATCGAAGTCCTGATCACCATGGTGGTGGTCGCCTTCGGCCTGCTGGGCCTGGCGGCTTTCCAGGCCAAGGCCCAGGTCGGCTCCATCGAGTCCTACCAGCGCGCCCAGGCGGCGGTGCTGCTGCAGGACATGCAGTCCCGCCTGAGCGGCAACAGCGACAAGGCCGCCGACTACGTGACCACGACCCCGCTGGGCACCGACAGCGCGCTGGGCGAGGATTGTTCCACGGCCGCCGCCGGCGCGGCGCGCGACCTGTGCGAGTGGAGCGCCGCCCTCCAGGGCGCGGCCGAGGAGCGCGCCGACGGCAACAAGGCCGGCGCCATGGAAGGCGCGCGCGGCTGCATCCAGGAGGTGCGCGCGGCCGACCCCAGCCCCGGCGTGTGCATGCCCGGCGTCTACCTGGTCACCGTGGCCTGGCAAGGCATGCACGCGACCCGCGCCCCGTCCCAGTCCTGCGGCCGCGATGCCTACGGTCCCGACACCAACCGCCGCGCCGTGTCGGCGCGCGTGGCCATCGGCCTGCCCGGCTGTATTTAAGTTGTAAACCAGGAGCCGCCATGCGTCCCTTCCCCCAAAGCCTGCGCCGCGCGCGCGGCTTTTCGCTGGCCGAACTGCTGATCGCGGTCACCATCGGCCTGGCCATCCTCGGCGGCCTGTCCGCCATGTTCGTCAAGAACACCCGCACCCAGGCCGAGATCGACAAGGCCCACCGCCAGGTCGAGAACGGCCGCTATGCGATCGACCTGCTGGCGGTCGACCTGCGCAACGCCGGCTATTTCGCCGAGTTCGATCCCGGCGCGCTGCCCGACCCGGCGGCCCTGCCGCCGGCCTGCGCCGCCAGCCTGGCGGACCTGAAGACCGGCCTGACCCTGGCCGTCCAGGGCGTCGACGACGACGCCAGCGGACTCGATTGCCTGGACGACGTGCGCGACGGCACCGACGTGCTGGTGGTGCGCCGCACCGCCACCTGCGTCGCCGGCGTGGGCAGCTGCGCCCCGACCACGGAAGGCGGCCCCTTCTTCCAGGCCTCGCTGTGCAACAACCCGACCGAACTCGATTCGTCCAGCGTCGACGACTTCTACGCGCTCAGCCTGAACACGGCCAACCTCAACCGCCACCAGCGCAACTGCACCCAGAGCGCCAACACCGGCACCCTGGCCGCGATCCGCCGCTACCAGACCCATATCTATTACATCGCCAACAACAACCGCGAAGGCGACGGCGTCCCGACCCTCAAGCGCGCCGAACTGGGCAGCGACGGCGCCGCCCCGACCTGGACCACCGTCGTGCCGCTGGCCGAGGGCATCGAGAACCTGCAGCTGGAGTACGGCATGGACCTGGCCAAGGACGGCGTGCCCGACCTCACCTCGGCCGACCCGGCCGCCGCCAATGGCTGCGCCGACGCCGCCTGCGCGGTGGCCAACTGGCGCAGCGTGGTTGCCGTGCGCGTCCACCTGCTGGCCCGTAACAGCGAGGCCACTGCCGGCTACAAGGACGGCAAGGTCTATACCCTGGGTCTGAACGCCGACGGCACCGAGAACAGCAGCGATGCCGCCAACGACGCCTACAAGCGCCACGTATTCCAGACGCAGGTCGCCCTGCCCAATCCCGCAGGAAGGAGACTGCCATGACATCCATCCACCGCGAACGCGGCATTACCCTGGTCACGGCCCTGATCATGCTGGTGCTGCTGACCCTGGTCGCCCTGACCACCTTCAACGTCGGCAAGTCCAACCTGCAAATCGTCAGCAACATGCAGCAGCGCGACGAGGCCACGGCGGCGGCGCGCGAAGTGCTGGAGGAAGTGATCAGCACCACCCGCTTTTCCGAGACCCCCGACCATGTGCTGAACAAGCCCTGCGGCGAGGCCAACGAGCGCTGCGTCGACACCAACGGCGACGGTACCGACGACGTGCGCGTCAAGCTCGCGCCCAGCCCCAAGTGCGTCAAGGCGCCGGCGATCCGCAACACCCAGCTCGACCTGGCCAAGGAAGAAGACCTGGTGTGCAGCATGGGCAGCACCCAGAGCTTCGGCGTGACCGGCGCCGTCGACGGCAACTCGGCCTGCGCCGATAGCGTCTGGGAAATCAATGCCGTCGCCACCGACATGGAGACCGAGGCCGAGGTCCAGGTCACCCAGGGCGTCGCCGTGCGCGTGGCGCGCGACGACGTCACCAACAACTGCCCCACCACCTGAAGGAGCCCGCATGTTCCGCCACCCACTCCCGCGCGCCCTCGCCTTCAGCGCTTCGATTGCCCTGCTGGCCGCCAGCCTGCCGGCCGGCGCCGACGACATCGACATCTTTACCGGCGCCTCGGCCGGCAAGAACATCAACCCGCGCATCCTGATCGTGCTCGACAACACGTCGAACTGGGCGCGCCAGAACCAGAAGTGGCCGGGCGGCCTGACCCAGGGCCAGTCGGAAGCGAATGCGATCAAGCGCGTGGTCGCCGAGCTGGACGACACGGTGAACCTGGGCCTGATGGAATTCGTCACCGCCGGCAACGCCAACGACAACGGCGGTTTCATCCGCTACGCGGTCCAGCCGATGGACGAGACCAACCGGAACGCGTTCAGCGATCAGCTGACCACGATCTACAACAACATCAACGGCACGAACGAGAAGCGCAATTCGAACACGCCCTACGGCAACCTGATGTTCGACGTGTACAACTACCTGGCGGGCGCCAAATCCGCCACGCCGGGCGGCGTGCTGTCCACCATTGCCGACCGTGCGGGCTACACCACGGCCTTCACGCAGTTCAAGTCGCCGCTGACGACGGACAATGCCTGCGGCAAGACCTATGTCATCTTCATCGGCAATCCGAACGCCAGCGGACCGACCGCCGACGGTCCCGGGAATACGGCCGAACTCAACAAGCTCAGCGGCAACACGGTGCCGGTGACCCAGCTCGGCCTGCCGAACTTCAGCAGCAAGACCATCAGCACCACCACCACCATCGGCACCACGGCCGCCTGCTACGCCAACCCCACCGCCGCGGCGGCCGGCCTGCCGGCCTTCACCAGCACCTGCACCGGCTATACCGACGGCTGCAAGATCGGCGGCGTGGCCGCCAGCCCGGCCGGCACCTGCGCCGCCAACACCAGCCGCTACAACGTCGACGCCACCGACACCATCATCACCAACGTCGAGACCGGGACCTACAGCACCGACACCGGCCCGCGCAACGCCGACGAATGGGCGCGCCTGATGCACGACCGGGGCATCCCCATCGGCGACGGCACCCTGCGCCCGAACGTGACCACCTACACCATCGACGTCTACAACGCCCAGCCGAACTCGGAGCACACCTCGCTGATGCTGAGCATGGCGCGCGCCGGCGGCGGCAAGTATTTCGCGGCCCGCAACGAGGACGCCATCGTCGATGCGATCAAGGAAATCCTGATCGAGATCCAGGCCGTCAACACCACCTTCGCCTCGACCAGCCTGCCGGTCAACGCCACCAACCGCTCGCAGAACGAGAACCAGGTGTTCATCGGCATGTTCCGCCCGGACCCGGATGCCAAGCCGCGCTGGTTTGGCAACCTCAAGCGCTACCAGCTGATCACCAGCGGCAGCGGCATCGACCTGGGCGATGTCAACAAGAAACCGGCGGTCAATTCCAATACCGGCTTCGTGACGCCCTGCGCCACCAGCTTCTGGACCAGCGACAGCGGGACCTACTGGAGCGGCCTGGGCCTGACGCCGGACCCGGCCGGCACCTGTACCGTGAGCAGCTACAACAAGTACTCGGACGCGCCCGACGGCGCCTTCGTGGAAAAAGGTGCGGCCGCCCAGATCCTGCGCCAGGGCAACATCCCGGCCGGCACGGGCACCTCGAACGCGGTCAACCGCACCGTGCTGACCCAGTTCGGCAGCATCCTGACCCCGCTGACCACCACCAACAGCGGCATGGACACCAACCTGGTCAAGTTCATCCGCGGCGAGGACACCAACAATGAAAAAGGCGGCGGCCCCAGCAACACGACCCGTCCCTCGATCCACGGCGACGTGATCCACTCGCGCCCGCTGCCGGTCAACTATGGCGGCACGACCGGCGTGACGGTCTACTACGGCGCCAACGACGGCACCCTGCGCGCGCTGAACGCGGCTACCGGCGTCGAGCGCTGGGCCTTCATCGCGCCGGAATTCTTCCCGCGCCTGTCGCGCCTGAAGAGCAACCTGCCGCTGGTCGCCTACCCGAGCCTGAAGCCCGGCATCACCCCGGCGCCGACCGCCAAGGATTATTTCTTCGACGGCTCGACCGGCATCTACCAGAACGCCGACAGCTCGCGCGTCTGGATCTACCCCACCATGCGCCGCGGCGGCCGCACGATCTACGCGCTGGACGTCAGCGACCCGGGCAATCCGCAGTTCAAGTGGAAGGTGGGCTGCCCCAACCTGGGCGACAATGCCGGCTGCACGGCCGGCATGGAAAGCATCGGCCAGACCTGGTCGACCCCGAGCGTGGCCTTCCTGAAGGGCTACAACAACGGCGCCAGCCCGGTGGTGGTGGTGGGCGGCGGCTACGACGCCTGCGAGGACGGCAACGCCAAGCTCCCGGCCTGCGGCGCGACCAAGGGCAACGCCATCTATGTGCTCGACGCCGACACCGGCGCGGTGCTGCGCAGCTTCTCCACCGAGCGCGCGGTGGCGGCCGACATCGCCATGGTCGACATCAACAACGACGCCATGCCCGACTACGCGTATGCGGCCGACACCGGCGGCAACCTGTACCGCATCGACTTCGTGGGCAGCGACAAGCTGCCCCTCGCCAGCGGCTCCTGGACCAAGCGCATGGTGGCGCGCACCACGGGCGGCGGGCGCAAGTTCCTGTTCGCGCCGGCGCTGCTGGCCGCCCAGGGCAATGTCTATGTCGCCATCGGCAGCGGCGACCGCGAGCACCCACTGGCCAGCCACTATGCCTTCAGCCAGGTGACCAACCGTTTCTACGTATACAAGGACGACCTGTCGGTCGCCCTGGGCGCGGCCACCGTCGACCTCGACGGCCTGCAGGACGTGACGGCCACGAACAGCGCCTCCGCCGCGCCGGTGCTGCCGAACAGCGCGCTGAAAGGCTGGTACATCGACCTCAACCAGAACGGCGCCGGCGAGCAGGTGGTGACCTCGGCCCTGATCGCGGGCGGGATGGTGACCTTCAGCTCGAACCGCCCGATCGAGGCGGCGGCCGGCACCTGCGCCACCACCTTGGGCGAAGCCCGCGGCTACTGGGTCAACCTGCTGAACGGCTGCGGCGCGATCGGCGTGGCCGGCACCTGCGGCGGCGAGCGTTCCTCGCCCTTCGTGGGCGGCGGCCTGCCTCCTTCTCCGGTACTGGCCAGCGGCGTGCCGATCGACGGCAAGGCCACCACGGTGGTGATCGGCGCGGTGCAGAAGGGCTCGGACGGCGCCCCCGGCGCCAGCGTGCCGATCGCCCCGCAGAAGATCCGCCCGGCCATCACCTCCAAGCGCAAGCGCACCTACAGCTATACGTCAGGCGCCGACTGAGCGGGCGCCGACTGATCCCGTGGCGCCTCCCGCGCCGCGGTCCGTGGAAACCGGACCGCGACGCGGGTACCGCGTCCCTCCGGCCC
>CBIHLT010000147.1:0-13103 GCA_966210615.1 uncultured Massilia sp. | reverse complement strand
GGGGTGCGCACCGCGCTGCCCTGGGCGCTCTATCCGGACGTGAATGCGCTGGCCGAGCAGGCGCTGTTCACCCCCCATCTCTACGAATTCGACGCCAACCGCCTGACCTGCTGCGGCGGGGCGGCCAGCCTGGATTTCGCCCTGACCCTGGTGGAGCTGCTGTGCGGTCCCACGGTGCAGGCCCAGGTCAAGGAAAGCCTGTGCGTGGACCGGGTGCGCGGGCCGGACGAACGCCAGCGCGTGGCCCTGCAGGCGCGCTTCGGGGCCCTGCAGCCCAAGCTGACCGAGGCGGTGGCGCTGATGGAGGCGAATATCGAGGAGCCGCTGTCGACCGACGAGATCGCGCAGCTGTCGGGGATTTCGCGCCGGCAGCTGGAAAGGCTGTTCAAGCAGTATCTGGGGAGCTTGCCGTCGCGGTATTACCTGGAACTCCGGTTGAAGCGGTCAAGGCAGTTGCTACTGGATACCAATTACTCGATCGTGCAGGTGGGGCTGATGTGCGGGTTTTCGTCGGGGTCGCATTTTTCGACGGCGTTTGGGGCCTTGTTTGGGAATACGCCAAGGGAAGAGCGGCAGAGGAAGCTCGGGCAGTAAGTACTTCCTTACTGTGCGGTTCGCTTCCTGTCAGGATTCTATCCACCGTTACCCTCAAACCGTCATGCGCGCCACTGGCGCCTATTGGATCCCCGCCTTCGCGGGATGACGGTTTTTAGGGTGGCGGTTGGTGAAAAGGCAACGGTCTTCAAGGAGTGCAGAACCCTCCATGTTGCTCCCCGACCAAAAATGAAAATCCCCGTCGCACTTCTGCAAGAACTTGTCAGACTGCGTTTCTATAATGGCTCGAACCTGCGGGATCCTGCCCGCGCTAACCCTTACTAGATTGGATGAGGAAGAAGCCATGAACGCAAAGCTTGATTCGGGTGTCACCACGCGGCCTGTCACTCGGCAGACCTTCGACGAAGTCCTCGTCCCGACCTACGCCCCGGCCGCGATGGTGCCGGTGCGCGCTGCGGGCCTGGACGTGTGGGACCAGGAAGGCAAGCAATACCTGGACTTCACCTCGGGCATCGCCGTCTCGAGCCTCGGCCACGCCAACCCGGCCCTGGTCGACGCGCTGACCAAGCAGATCAACACCCTCTGGCACCTCGGCAACGGCTACACCAACGAGCCGGTCCTGCGCCTGGCCACGGCCCTGACCGAAGCCACCTTCGCCGACCGCGCCTTCTTCTGCAACTCGGGCGCCGAAGCCAATGAAGCGGCCCTGAAGCTGGCCCGCAAGTACGCGCACACCAAGTTCGGCCCGCACAAGTCGCGCATCGTGTCCTGCCTGTCGTCCTTCCACGGCCGCACCCTGTTCACCGTCTCGGTGGGCGGCCAGCCGAAGTACACCGAAGGCTTCGAGCCGCTGCCGCAGGACATCAACCACATCCCGTACAACGACATCGAAGCCGCACGCGCCGCCATCACCGATGACGTGGCCGCCGTGATCGTCGAGCCGATCCAGGGCGAGGGCGGCGTCATCCCGGGCAACCCGGAATACCTGAAGGCCCTGCGCGAGTTCTGCGACAAGACCGGCGCGCTGCTGGTGTTCGACGAAGTCCAGTCGGGCGTGGGCCGCACCGGTTCGCTGTACGCCTACATGCAGGTTGGCGTGACCCCGGACATCCTGACCTCGGCCAAGGCGCTGGGCAACGGCTACCCGATCGGCGCCATGCTGACCACCGACGACATCGCCCAGCACTTCGGCGTCGGCTCGCACGGCACCACCTACGGCGGCAACCCGCTGGCGGCCACCGTCGGACTGAAGGTCGTCGAGACCATCGGCCAGCCGGCTTTCCTGGAGCGCGTCAAGGAAGCCAGCGCCAAGATCATGGCCAACCTGGACAAGCTGTCGCAAGACTACCCGCAGCTGTTCGGCAAGGCGCGCGGCATGGGCCTCCTGATCGGGCTGCCGATGGCGGAAGGCTACAAGGGCCGCGCCAAGGACTACACCAAGACCGCCGAGAAGCTCGGCCTGATGCTGCTGATCGCCGGCCCGGACGTGGTGCGCCTGGCGCCGGCCCTGGTCGTCTCCGACGCCCAGATCGAGCAGGCCGACCGCATCATGCGCGAAGCCGCCGACGCCTTCATCGCAGGCTAAGCCGCTGCCCGGTTCCGGCCGGCCCGCCTGTCCCAGGGCGTGCCGGCCGGTGCATGTTCCCAGCCTCTCCACTGCATCTCGTTAGGGAGTTCACATGTATGTTGTCCGTCCGGTAGAAGTCGCGGATATCGGCGCCCTCGAGGCGATGGCCGCGGCTTCGATGCCCGGCGTGCACACGCTGCCGCGCACGCGCGAAGGCATCCATGCCGTCGTCGAGCGTTCCATCGCTTCGTTCGCCGCCCACGTCGACATTCCGAGCGAGGAGTCCTATCTCTTCGTGCTCGAAGACCTGCGCACGCGCGAGGTGGTCGGCACCGCCGCCATCCATGCGTCGGCGGGCTCGAACGGCACCTATTTCGCGTTCCGCAACGACGTCATCCAGCAAGTCTCGCGCGACCTGAACATCAGCCACAGCGTGCATGCGCTGACCCTGTGCTCGGAGCTGACCGCCTATTCCCAGCTGTCCGGCTTCTACCTGCGCAACCGCGACAGCGCCGGCATCGAGGCGGCCCTGCTGTCGCGCGCCCGCCTGCTGTACGCGGTGCTGGCGCCGCACCGTTTCGGCGACCGTTTCTTCGTGCCGCTGGCCGGCCGTCTTGATCCGGACGGCCAGTCGGCCTTCTGGAACGCGCTGGGCCGCAAGTTCTTCAAGATGGACTTCCTGGACGCCGAGCGCGTCATCGGCGGCGCGCGCAACCGCACCCTGATCGTCGAGCTGATGCCGCACTATCCGGTCTACGTGCCGCTGCTGCCGGGCGACGCCCAGGCCGCGATGGGCCAGATCCACCCGAGCGGCCAGCTGGCCTTCAACCTGCTGACGCAGGAAGGCTTCGAGGCCGACGAATACATCGACATCTTCGACGGCGGCCCGATCCTGCAGGCGCACAAGGGCTCGCTGCGCTCCTTCAGCGGCTCGCAGGTGCGGCGGGTGGAAACCGCCGGCCCGGCCCAGTCGCCGGAATCGCTGGTGAACTACGCCGTGGCCAGCACCGAACAGCACTTCCGCGCCGTCACGGTGGCCTGCCCGCCGGCCGAGACCAGCCAGGTCGTGTGCCTGCCGCGCGAAGCCCAGCAGGCGCTCGGCGTGACGCAGGGCGACAACGTCATCTGCGTGCGCATCTAGGAGACCCACCCATGCTCGTAATCCGTTCTGCCAAGATGTCGGACCTGGACGCCCTGATCGTGATGGCGCGCCTGGCCGGCAGCGGCATGACCACGCTGAAGCCCGATCCCGAGATGCTGGGCAAGCGCCTGCGCACCGCCGAGGCCTCGTTCGCCGAAACCATCCCGCCCGAAGAGCGCGACTACATGTTCGTGCTCGAGCACACCGAGGACAACAGCATCGCGGGCGTGTGCGCGATCAAGGGCGCGGTCGGCCTGACCGAACCCTTCTACAACTACCGCATCGGCACCCTGGTGCACTGCAGCCGCGAGCTGAACGTGTTCACCCGGATGGAGACCCTGTACCTGTCGAACGACCTGACCGGTTCGAGCGAACTGTGCTCGCTGTTCCTGCTGCCGCAGTACCGCGCGGGCTTCAACGGCAAGTGGCTGTCCAAGAGCCGCTTCCTGTTCATCGCCCAGTTCCAGCACCTGTTCACCGAAAAGATCATCGCCGAGATGCGCGGCTACCAGGACGAGAAGGGCGATTCGCCCTTCTACGAAGGCCTGGGCCGCCACTTCTTCAAGATGGACTTCGACCACGTCGACGGCCTGACCGCGCTCGGCAAGAAGTCCTTCATCGCCGAGCTGATGCCGCGCCAGCCGCTGTACGTCGACTACCTGCCGGATTCGGCGCGCGAGGTGATCGGCATGGTGCACACCTCGACCCAGCCGGCACGCCGCCTGCTGGAGCAGGAAGGCATGCACTACGAAGGCTATGTCGACATCTTCGACGCCGGCCCGGTGCTGCAGGGCCGCGTGTCCGACCTGCGCGCCGTGCGCGAGAGCGTGCTGGCGGTGGCCGACGAAGGCACGCCGGAAGGCGATACCGAACACATGCTGGTGTCGAACACCCAGCTCGACAATTTCCGCATGATCCTGACCCGCGCCGTCCCCGGCTCGGGCCGCGTGCTGCTGAGCGCCCAGGAGATGGCGCAGCTGCACCTGCGCGCCGGCGACACGGTGCGTACCCTGACCCTCACTCCAAGGAAGAACGCCAATGGCTAACGTCTCGAACTACATCAACGGCGAATGGCTCGCCGGCAGCGGCGCCGAGCTGGCAACCATCGATCCTTCGACCGGCCGCCAGACCTGGACCTCGAATCAATCGACCGCGGAGGACGTGGCGCGCGCCGCACAGGCTGCACGCGACAGCTTCGAAGCCTGGGCGCTGACCCCGCTGGAAGAACGCATCGCCGTCTGCACCCGCTTCCGCGACCTGCTCAAGGAGCATAGCGAGGAACTGGCCGCGATCATCGCCGAGGAGGTGGGCAAGCCCCTGTGGGAAGCGCGTACCGAAGTCGCCACCATGGCCAACAAGATCGACATCTCGGTCCAGTCCTACGGCGCGCGCACCGGCGAGACCGCCGCCAAGGTCGCCGACGGCAACGCGGTGCTGCGCCACCGCCCGCACGGCGTGTTCGCAGTCTACGGCCCCTACAACTTCCCCGGCCACCTGCCGAACGGCCACATCGTGCCGGCCCTGATCGCCGGTAACACCGTGGTGTTCAAGCCGAGCGAATACGCGCCGCGCACCGCGGTCAAGACCGTGCAGCTGTGGGAGCAGGCGGGCCTGCCGGCAGGCGTGCTGAACCTGGTCAACGGCGGCCGCGACACCGGCGTGGCCCTGGGCCAGAACGCGCAGATCGACGGCATCCTGTTCACCGGCAGCAGCCAGACCGGCGCCGCGCTGCACAAGCAGTTCGGCGGCCAGCCCGGCAAGATGCTGGCGCTGGAAATGGGCGGCAACAACCCGCTGGTGGTGTGGGATATCAAAGATATCGACGCGGCCGTCCATCACGCCGTGATGTCGGCCTTCATCTCGGCCGGCCAGCGCTGCACCTGCGCGCGCCGCCTCATCATCCAGGACAACGCGCAAGGCCAGGCCTTCCTCGACCGGCTGGTCGAGGTGGCCGCCAAGCTGCAGCCCGGCCCCTCGAACGCCGATCCGCAGCCCTTCATGGGTCCGGTCGTCTCCGCCGCCGTGGCTGCGCGCCTGGTGCAGGCCCAGGCCGAGATGGCGGCCAAGGGCGGCAAGGTGCTGCTGCAGATGAAGCAGCTCGACCCGAACGCGGGCTTCGTCACCGCCGGCATCGTCGATACGACCGATGCCAACGGCATCCTGGATGAAGAGTGGTTCGGCCCGCTGTTGCAGGTGATCCGCGTGAAGGACTTCGACGAAGCCCTGCGCGTGGCCAACGCCACCGAATTCGGCCTGGCCGCCGCGCTGCTGTCGCCTTCCGAAGAACTGTGGAAGCGCTTCGCCGTGCGCGCCCGCGCCGGCATCGTCAACTGGAACCGCCCGACCACCGGCGCGGCCAGCTCGGCGCCGTTCGGCGGCGTGGGCAAGTCGGGCAACCACCGCCCGAGCGCCTACTATGCGGCGGACTATTGCGCCTACCCGGTCGCCTCGATCGAGACGGCCGAACTCGAAATGCCGGCGAAACTGTCGCCGGGACTGGTGTTCTAAGACCATGCGTACCGCTCGTGAATTCAACTTCGACGGCCTGGTCGGCCCGTCGCACAACTACGCCGGCCTGTCGTTCGGCAACGTCGCGTCGTTCAACAACGTCCGCAGCGCCTCCAACCCGCGCCAGGCCGCCCTGCAGGGCCTGGCGAAGATGCGCGAGCTGGCCGCGCGCGGCTATGCGCAGGCGGTAATGCCGCCGCAGGGCCGTCCGAACTTCCGCCTGCTGCGCCGCCTGGGCTTCTCGGGTACCGACGCCGACGTGCTGGCGCGCGCCTACCGCGAAGCGCCGGTGATCCTGGCCTGCGCCTACTCGGCCGCGCCGATGTGGACCGCCAACGCCGCCACCGTCAGCCCTTCGGCCGACTCGCAGGACGGCCGCGTGCACTTCACCGCCGCCAACCTGAACAACAAGCTGCACCGCTCGGAAGAGCACGTGCAGGCGACCCGCACCCTGCGCGCGATCTTCAATGACAGCAGCCGCTTCATGGTGCACGATCCGCTGCCGCCGGTGCCGGCCTTCGGCGACGAGGGCGCGGCCAACCACACGCGCTTCGCCAGCAGCCATGGCGCCGCCGGCGTCGAGTTCTTCGTCTACGGCCGCGTCGAGTTCGACCCGTCGGCCCCGGCACCCAAGAAATACCCGGCGCGCCAGACCCTGGAAGCCTCGCAGGCCGTGGCGCGCCTGCACGGCCTGGACCCGGCGCGCACCGTGTTCGCTTCGCAGAACCCGGACGTGATCGACCAGGGCGTGTTCCACAACGACGTGATCGCGGTTGGCAACGGCAACGTGCTGTTCTACCACGAGCAGGCCTTTGCCGACGAAGCGGGCACCCTGGACGCGCTGCGCCGCGCCCTGGCCGGCGTCGGCAGCGACCTGGTCCCGGTGCGCGTGGCCTCGAGCCAGGTGCCGGTGGCCGACGCCGTGGCCAGTTACCTGTTCAACAGCCAGCTGCTGACCCGCGCCGACGGCAAGATGGCCCTGGTGGTGCCGCACGAATGCCGCGAGAACGCGGCCGTGTCGTCCTACCTGGGCGGCATCGTGGGCCGCGGCGGCCCGATCGACGAGCTGGTCGAATTCGACCTGCGCCAGAGCATGCGCAACGGCGGCGGCCCCGCCTGCCTGCGCCTGCGCGTGGCGCTGACCGACGAGGAAGCGGCGGCCATGCACCAGGGCGTGATCATGACCGAGACCCTGTACGCCCAGCTGGCGGCCTGGGTCGAGAAGCATTACCGCGACCGCATCGAGCCGAAGGACCTGGCCGATCCGCAGCTGGCGATCGAATGCGCCGCGGCGCTGGAAGAACTGACCCGCATCCTCGGCTTGCCGGGGCTGTACGACCTGTAAAGACGGACAACGGCGCCATGCGGGACGGGTGACCGGGGCCGCAGGGCATGTTCTAATAACGGCTTGGCGCGTTCGCGGAAAGACGGACCGCCACAGGAATTCGGACGGGACACCCCCGTCCCATACAGCAGGGCGGCGCGAAGCCACAAGCCGGAGCGCGCCAGGCACACAAACTTTGGAGAAGTAAGATGAATGACATGTCGAAAGACCTGCGTAACCAGACGCTCTCGCTGGTCAACGCAAACCACGCCGCCGCCTCCACCGGACAGGTGGGCGCACTGATCGGCGCGTGGCTCGGATCGCTGGATGACGAAGACCTGGCCGGCACCGCGCCCGCGAGCCTGGCGCCCGTGCTGTGGGAAGGATTCTCGCAGCTGGCCCAGCGCACCGGCCCCGGCTGCCAGATCGCCACGATGGCCTACTCCGACGGCCGTGGCGGCAAGGCGACCGCCCTGCTGATCCTGAATGACGACATGCCTTATCTGGTCGACTCGTTTGTGATCGCCCTGCGCAAGGAACGCCAGACCGCCGCCGGCGTGATGAACGCCGTGCTGCCGGTGCGCCGCGACGCCAACGGCGCCGCGGTCTCGGTCGGCGAAGCCGGCGCGCCGCTGGAATCGATCGTGCTGATCCTGATGAGCGACGAACTCGAATTCGGCGAACTGGACGCGCTCACCGCGCGCATCCGGATGGTCGCCAACGACGCCGCCGTCGTGCACCGCGACGCCCTGGCGCTGGGTGACCGCCTGACCGCCGTCGCCGCCGCCGCCGCGTCGGCAGGCACCCCGGAAGGCCAGGAAGTGGCCGCCTTCCTGGAATGGGCCAAGAACGAAGGCTTCGAGCCCTTCGGCTACGCCTACTACGTGGTCAAGCCGGACGCGCGCGAACTCGAGCGCGACATCCCGAGCCGCATCGGCGTCCTGAAGGACACCGCGCACCCGGTCTACGGCAGCTGCCTGGCCAACATCCCGGGCGACTTCGAAACCCTGTCGCGCCGCGCCGACACCCTGTCGATCGTCAAGGCCGACGTCGAGGGTACGCTGCACCGCGACCAGCCGCTGGACTTCATCGGCGTGCGCGACACCGACGCCCAGGGCAAGATCCTCGGCGAGCATTGCTTCATCGGCCTGTTCACCCGCGCCGCCACCCTGACCCCGCTGGCGCGCCTGCCGTTCGCGCGCGGCCGCGTCGCCAAGGTGCTGTCGATCGCCGGCGTGCGCCAGGAAGGCTTCCGCGCCGAGAAGTTCGTCGAGATCCTCGAATCGCTGCCGCGCACCGAAGCCCTGGAAGCCGAGCCGGAATGGCTGGCCCAGGTGTGCAGCTCGGTGGTGTCGCTGTACAAGCAGCCGCGCCCGAAGGTCTTCGCGCGCCGCGACGTCTACCGCCGCCACCTGAACGTGCTGGTCTACCTGCCGCGCGAGCGCTACAGCGCCGCCGTGGGCTCCAGCCTGGCCCAGGCCCTGCAGGACAGCTCGGGCGCGCGCGAAGTGCGCGTGCAGCCGCTGATCGCGGACGGCCCGCTGGCCCGCGTCTACCTGATCGCCCACGCCGCCCGCTACCCGCTGGACCTGGAAACCGATATCCAGCAGCCGCTGCTGAATGTGCTGGACGGCTGGCATGATCGCTTCTCCGTCCTGACCAACGGCATGGACGACAGCGCCCAGCGCAGCACCCTGCGCAAGCTCGGCGCCAACCTGCCGGTCAGCTTCGTCACCGCGACCGCGCCGGAAACCGCCTTCCGCGACCTGCAGGCCGTGCTCAAGAACGGCCACGCCGGCCGCGTGACCGTGCGCATCGAAACCGGCGGCGGCAATGGCGAAGACGCCTCGATCCGCCTGTACTCGAGCGACAACGTGCCTTCGCTGTCGCGCATCCTGCCGGCGCTGCAGAACGCCGGCATCGCCGTCGACCGCGAGCAGACCTGGTCGATCAAGACCGCCGACGGCGCGCGCCACAACGTGACCGCGCTGGCCGTGGACGACGAAAGCGGCGCCAAGCTGATCAAGCCGGGCATCGTGGAAGTGGCAGAAGAGCTGTTCACCGCGCTGTTCAACAACGAAGCCGAAGACGGCCGCATGAACGGCCTGACCATCGAAGGCGGCCTGTCGCTGCGCGAAGTGCAGCTGGTGCGCGCCTACATCAGCTACTGGCGCCAGCTGGGCTCCAAGTTCTCGGTGCGCTACATGGCCGAAACCCTGCGCACCCAGCCGTCCCTGGTGAAGGAATTCGTCACCGGCTTCCTGCTGCGCTTCGATCCGAAGCTGGGCGAGTCCGAGCGCGCGACCGGCACCGCCAAGCTGGCCGCCCTGAAGGCCGGCCTGTCGGCGGTCAACCACGCCGACACCGAAGAAATCATGGCTGCCCTGGTCGACCTGTGCATGGCGACCGTGCGCACCAACTACTTCCAGAACGACGGCGAAAAGCTGATTTTCAAGGTCGACACCAGCAACCTGGCGCTGGCCCCGGAACCGCGTCCGTACCGCGAGATCTACGTGTTCTCGCGCCGTTTCGAGGGCGTGCACCTGCGCGGCGGCCCGGTCGCCCGCGGTGGCCTGCGCTGGTCGGACCGCATGGAAGACTACCGCACCGAGGTGCTGGGCCTGGTGAAGGCGCAGATGGTCAAGAACGCGGTCATCGTGCCGGCCGGCTCCAAGGGCGGCTTCGTGTGCAAGCAGATGCCGAAGGACGCACCGCGTGACGTGGTGGCGGCCGAGGGCGAAGCAGTCTACCGCCTGTTCATCGCCAGCCTGCTGGAAGTGACCGACAACCGCGTGCGCGGCGCCATCGTGCCGCCGGAGAATACCGTGCGCTTCGACCAGGACGACCCCTACCTGGTGGTGGCGGCCGACAAGGGCACCGCGACCTTCTCCGACATCGCCAACAGCATCGCCGTCCAGCGCGGCTTCTGGCTGGGCGACGCCTTCGCGTCGGGCGGCTCGAACGGCTACGACCACAAGAAGATGGGCATCACCGCCAAGGGCGCGTTCGAAGCGGTCAAGCGCCACTTCTACGAACTGGGCCACGATATGAACACCACCCCGATCACCATGGTCGGCGTGGGCGACATGTCGGGCGACGTGTTCGGCAATGGCGTGCTGCTGTCGCGCCAGCTGAAGCTGGTGGCCGCCTTCGACCACCGCCACATCTTCCTGGATCCGGCACCGGACGTCGAAGTCTCGTTCAAGGAACGCCAGCGCATGTTCGCGCTGCCGCGCTCCTCGTGGGAAGACTACGACAAGGGCCTGATCTCGAAGGGCGGCGGCGTGTTCCCGCGCTCGGCCCGTTCGATCGAACTCTCGCCGGAGATCCGTGCTGTCCTCGACATCGAGGAAACCTCGCTGTCGCCTGAAGAGCTGATGCACCGCATCCTGAAGGCCCCGGTCGACCTGTTCTACAACGGCGGCATCGGCACCTACATCAAGGCCTCGAACGAGACCCACGCCCAGGTGAAGGACCGCGCCAACGACCGCATCCGCGTCAGCGGCAACGAACTGCGCTGCAAGGTGGTGGCCGAAGGCGGCAACCTGGGCGCGACCCAGGCCGGCCGCATCGAGTTCGCACTCAGCGGCGGCCGCATCTTCACCGATGCGATCGACAACTCGGCCGGCGTGGACTGCTCGGACCACGAGGTGAACATCAAGATCTGGCTGGACACCGAAGTCAACGCAGGCAAGCTGCCGGAAGCGGACCGTAACCGCGTCCTGAACGAAATGACCGGCGCCGTGGAAGACCTGGTCCTGCGCGACAACACGCTGCAGACCCACCTGCTGACCCGCGAAGCGCAAGCCCAGGCCAGCGCCTCGGTGGTGGACGGCTACGCCGCCCTGATCACCAACCTGGAATCGGAAGGCGCCGTCAACCGCGAGCTGGAGCAGCTGCCGAGCGACGCCGAGCTGCAGCGCCGCAAGGCACTGGGCCTGGGCCTGACCGCCCCGGAACTGGCGGTGGTGGTGGCGAACGTGAAGAACCGCTTTAAGCGCACCCTGTCGGCGCTGGACCTGACTTCCGAGTCGTGGGCCGATTCGCTGCTGCGTCCTTACTTCCCGGCGCAGCTGGTCGCCACCCGCGACCCGCTGGACCACCCGCTGGCCAATGCCATCCTGGCGACCGTGCTGGCCAACGAGGCGGTCAACCGCTGCGGTCCGCTGATGCTGCGCGACCTGGCCGCCGAGCACCGCGTCGACGAAACCGAAGTGGTGAAGGCCTGGGCCCGCGCCTGGTCCTCGCTGCACCTGGCGCCGGTGTTCGACGCCCTGGACGCCGATGCGCTGAACGTGCCGCGTGACGTCTCGATGGCGGTCGACAGCCGCACCCGCGGCCTGATGCGCGCCGTGATCGAAGGCGTGCTGTCCCTGCCGGCGGGCGCCGACGGCATGTCGGAACTGTCGTCGCTGTTCGGCCAGGCCGACCAGCTGCGCAGCCTGACCCCGCAGCGTTCGGAAGCCGACGGCCATACCGGCCTGCCGGCCCCGTTCACCGCGGCATGGAAGGCGGTCGAGACCATCGAGTCGCTGGCGACCTTCCTGTTCGCGGCCGTGTCGGTGCAGCGTCCGGGCGGCATGAGCCTGGCCCAGTTCCTGCAGGTCGGCATGGCGCTGCGCCAGCAGGCCGGTATCGACACGCTGGAGCGCGGCCTCAAGCTGCCGGCGCAGAGCAAGTCGCAGGAACAGCTGCGCAACTACGCGATGCAGTCGCTGCGCCGCGCCCAGCAGCGCCTGCTGCTGCAGGTGATCGAGCGTGCCGGCAAGAGCGGCGATGCGCTGGCGGCCGTGGGCGAAGTGACCCGCGAGCACGGCCTGACCGGCTACGCCCAGCCGCTCGACCTGGAGCAGGCGATGCTGGACGTGTGGGCGCTGTCGGAAGGCTCGAGCCCCGAGCGCCTGGCTGCCTGAGCGATGAGCACCGCGGGCATCCCTGCGCTGCCGGAAGCGGTGCGCGCCCTGGCCGAAGCGGACTTCGGCACGGTCGCGCAGCGCTTTTCGGAAGCGGGTTTCCGGGTCGGCCTGCCGGCGCCCGGCATCCTCACGGTGAAGGGCGCCGCGCCTGATGCGGCGCGCCCCGGCGTGCTGGTGTCGGTCGGCGTGCATGGCGACGAGACCGGGCCGATCGAAATGACGGCCTACGTCATCGAAGCGCTGTCGCGCGCGCCGCAAGAGCTGGCGGTGGACCTGATGCTGTGCGTCGGGAACATCGACGCGATCGCGGCGGGCAAGCGCTTCATCGACGCGGACCTCAACCGCATGTTCCGTGCGGAGCGCGGTTCGCTGGCCGGCACGGCGGAAGCGGTGCGGGCCGACGTGCTGATCGCCGCGACCGTCGCCTTCTTCGAAGGGGCGGGGCCGCAGCGCTGGCACCTGGACCTGCATACCGCGATCCGTCCCTCGCACTATCCGATGTTCGCGATCGTGCCGGAACTGATCGCGGACGGTCCGCGCAAGGCGCTGATCGAGTGGCTGGGGGAGGCCGGGATCGAGGCTGTCATCATGAATCCGAAGTCCGCCGGCACCTACAGCTACTACAGCTCGGAGCACCACGGCGCGGCCGGCAGCACGGTCGAGCTGGGACGGGTGGGCACGCTGGGCAGCAACGATCTGTCGCAGTTCGCCGATGCGTCCGCGGCGCTGGCACGCCTGCTGCGCGGGCAGCCCGCGGGTCCGACCGAACGCTCGCCGCGCGTGTTCAAGCAGGTGCAGGAAGTGGTCAAGCTGTCGGACAAGTTCAGCATGAACGTCGGGCGCGAGACCTGGAATTTCACCGCGCTGAACAAAGGCGAGGTGATTGCGGTCGATGGCGATACCGTGTACACCGTGAAGCATGAGCAGGAACTGGTCGTGTTTCCCAATCCGGACGTGCGGGTAGGGCTGCGCGCCGGATTGATGGTGGTGCAGGTGGACTGACCGAAGCCGCAACGCTTACAAAGCCACGCAATAAGCAACGTCATCCCCGCCTTCGCGCACTGCTGTCCGGGATAATTTGGAAGGAAATCG
>CBIHLT010000146.1:0-13161 GCA_966210615.1 uncultured Massilia sp. | reverse complement strand
ATAGCGCGCCATGGCGCCGGGCGCACCTGCGGCGGGCCCCGGAAGGCGCCGCATGGCAAGCTGGCCAACTGTGCAAAACTTGAGCATTGACAATATTTTCAGGTCTGCCGCGCTGTAAGTTCTTACCGAAGTCTTGCGGAACATTCCGAACAGCGTAAGAAGGACGCCATGACCAAGCCCACAGCATTCCTAGTCCCCCTGATCGCCGCCGCCCCCTCCCCGGCCTGGGCCGTGCTGCCGGTGCCGGCGGCGCTGCGTTCGGTGCCGCCCGAGTTGCTGGCCTGCGTGCTGGCGACCCTGGCGGCGCTGCTGCTGGCCTTCCTCGGCCTGCGCCGCAGCGTCAATACCGAGGAACGCGCCCATGCCCTGCAGCTGCAGCTCGCCGCCGAACGCGAGGCGCGCACCCACGCCGACCAGGCGCTGGCGGAGCACCACGACGTGCTGTGCCGGCTGGTCCGGCGCCAGGAAGGCGTGCGCGAAGGCGAGCGCTCGCGCATTGCGCGCGACCTGAATGACCAGCTCGGCCACCGGCTGAGCCGCCTGCGGGCCGAGCTCACTCGCCTGCACGACAGCGTGGACGCCCCTCCCCAGCTGGCCAGCCGCCTCGACGGCGCACTCGCCAAGGTCGACGGGGCGATCACGGCGGTCCGGGCGGTGGCCGGCGGCCTGCGGCCGATCGGGCATCAGGAGGGCTTGCGCCAGGCGCTGGAGCGCGTGCTCCGGGACCAGGCGCGCCTGTCCGGCCTGCGCTACCGTTTCGACGCCGGCCTCGACCCGGCGGCGCCACGCCCGGCGGACCGGGCCGCCAGCCTGGCCGTGTTCCGCCTGGTTCAGGAAGTGGCGGCCGCCGCCGCCCACGAGCCGTCCTGCGCGCTGCAGGTGCGCCTGGCCGAGGGCGCCGACCGGCTGAGCCTGCAAATCGACGGCGGCGAGGCCGTCGGCCGCGACAGCCTGCCCGAAGAAGTGCACGAACGGCTGCAGGCCCTGGACGCCAGCCTGCGGATCGCCGTGCCGCAGGCCGGCCGACGGCGCATGCTGCTCACCATCCCCGTCCGGGAACTCGCCGAAATGGGCTGATCCGGACCGGGCCGGGCACGGCCGTCTTCTTGCTGAAAATCAATAAGTTCTTTCTTTCGCGGTAGCAGAATTGCTTCCTAGCAGCGGCCATCCGGCCGCTTAGCGCGACTGCAAAGGACGGCTCATGATCAGCACCCTTCCCAACCCGGGCAGCCACCTGCACGCCCCGGCGCCCGGCCCTTTCGGCATGGTCCAGGACGTGGCTTTCGTCGGGCAGCTGATGGAGAGCCTGTCGGTGCCCGTGTTCGTGCTCGACACCCGGTCGCGCGTGATGATCTGGAACCGCGCTTGCGAGCACCTGACCGGCGTCCCGGCCGACGAAATGCTGGGCACCAGCGACCACTGGCGCAGCTTCCACGAGCAGCGGCAGCCCACCCTGGCCGACCTGGTGCTGCAGGGCCGCGCCGACGAGGCGCGCCGCCTCTACCCGCATGACGCGCCCCAGTCCGCAAGCCAGCCGGCGGCGGGCCTGTCGGTCGAAAGCTGGTGCGACATGCCGCGCGCCGGGCGGCGGCGCTACCTGGCGGCCGATGCCAGCCCGATCTTCGACGGCGGCGGGCGGCTGTCGGCCGTGGTCGAGACCCTGCGCGACCTCACCGACGAAAAGATGGCCCAGGTGGCCCTGGAACAGCTGGCCACCCGCGACGGCCTTACCGGCCTGGCCAACCGCCGCTGCTTCGACGACACCCTGCACGCCGAGTGGGCGCGCGCCCTGCGCCAGCAGCAGCCGCTGTCGCTGCTGATGGTCGACGTCGACAATTTCAAGGCCTACAACGACGCCCACGGCCACCTGGGCGGCGACGAATGCCTGAAGCGTGTCGCCAGGGCGGTGGCGAGCGAGATGCGGGCCAACGACCTGGTGGCGCGCTATGGCGGCGAGGAATTCGCCGTGATCCTGCCCAACCAGTCGCTCAAGGGCGCGGCCATCGTCGCCGAGCGCATCCGCGCCCGGGTGGAGCAGCTGCAGCTGCCCTGCCGCTTCGCGCCGGGAAAGCACGTGACGGTCTCGATCGGCGCCGCCACCGCCATCGCCGGACCGGACAACAACGCCAGCCAGCTGGTGGCCATCGCCGACGCCGCCCTCTACCGCGCCAAGCACCTGGGGCGCAACCGCATCAGCCTGCCGATGAGCGAAGCCGCCTGAAGACTATAGCGCTCACACCGCAACTGCATGCCTGAATCCGCTGTTCTTTCCTTGTCGAATATTCTATCCTGCGCGCTTAGTATATTTTCCAAGGAGACAACGTGTTCACCTCGACCCTGTCGCGCACCACGCTGGCGGCGCTGGTTCCGGCGCTGCTGCTGGCGGCGCCGGCCCCGGCCGTCTCGGCGCCCAAGCGCCCGGCCCCGGCCAAGAACGCGGACGGCGGCGTCCTGCCTTTCAAGGCCACCGAAAAAACCCTGCCCAACGGCTTGAAAGTGATCGTGGTGCCGACCGGCTTCCCGAACCTGGTCTCGGTCCAGATCCCGGTGCAGACCGGTTCGCGCAACGAGATCGAGCCGGGCAAGTCGGGCTTCGCCCACTTCTTCGAGCACATGATGTTCCGCGGCACCCCGAGCTATCCGCCGGAGAAATACCAGGAAATCATCACCAAGGCGGGCGCGCGCCAGAACGCCTACACCAGCGACGACCTGACCAACTACTACACCACCTTCGCCAGGCAGGACCTGGAAACCGTGCTGAAGGTCGAGGCCGACCGCTTCCAGAACCTGTCCTATCCGGTGGAGGCCTTCAAGACCGAGTCGCGCGCCGTGCTGGGCGAGTACAACAAGAACAGCGCCAACCCGATGCAGAAGCTGTTCGAGGTGCAGCGCGACGCCGCCTTCACCACCCATACCTACAAGCACACCACCATGGGCTTCCTCAAGGATATCGAGGACATGCCCAACCAGTACGACTACTCGAAGGTGTTCTTCGACCGCTGGTACCGCCCGGAGAAGACCACGGTGATCATCGCCGGCGACGTCGAGCCCGCGAAGGCCATCGCCCTGGTCGAGAAATACTGGTCGGGGTGGAAGCGCGGCAGCTACAAGGCCCCGGTCCCGGCCGAGCAGGCGCCGCGCGGGGCCCAGTACCGCCACGTGGCCTGGCAGACCCCGACCCTGCCGCTGGTGACGGTGGCCTTCCGCGCGCCCGCCTTCTCCGACCAGGAAAAGGACCAGGCCGCGCTCTCGATGCTGCTGTCGCTGTCGTTCGGGCGCACCTCGCCGCTGTACAAGCGCCTGGTGCAGGACGAGCAGAAAGTCGACCAGCTGTTCGACTACGTCCCTCACCGGGTCGATCCGAACCTGGCCACCATCGGCGCGCGCGTCAAGAAGGCCGCGGACGCCCTGGTCGTGCGCGACGCCATCCTGCAGACCGTGGCCAGGCTGCGCGACGAGCAGGTGACGGCCCAGGCGCTGGACGATGCGAAATCGGCCCAGAAATACGGCCTGATCCGCTCGCTCGACAACACCGAGCAGATCGCCTCCACCCTGGCGTCATACGTGCACTTCGACCGTTCCTACGGCACCCTGAACCGCTACTACCGCGTGGTCGACAGCCTGACCCCGGCCGACCTGCAGGCCGCGGCGCGCAAGTACCTGGTCGACGACGCCATGGTCGTGACCACCCTGGCGCACGACGCCCTGCCGGCCGGCATCGAGGCCCTGCCGAAGCTCGCTGGCTTCGCCCCAAAGGCGGGCGACGCCAGCGTCGACGTGCTGGTGCAGAAATCGGCCCTGCCGCAGATCCGCTTCAAGCTGCTGTTCGCGGCCGGTTCGGCCCACGACCCGCAAGGCAAGGAAGGCCTGGCCGCCCTCACCGCCGCGATGGTCGCCGGCGCCGGCTCGCGCGACCGCAAGATCGACGAGGTGACCAAGGCCCTGTTTCCGCTGGCCGGCAGCTTCACCGAGCAGACCGACAAGGAGATGACCACCTTCACCGGTTCCACCCACAAGGACAACTGGGATACCTTCCTGTCGATCGCCATGCCGCTGCTGGTCGATCCGGGCTTCCGCGAAGAAGACTTCCGCCGCCTCAAGGATGCCCAGCGCAATGCCCTGGTGCTGGACCTGAAGGACAACAACGAGGAAGAATTCGGCAAGGAACGACTGCAAACCAATGTGTTCGCCGGCACGCCCTACGGGCATCCGGTGCTGGGCACGGTCAAGGGCCTGGACGCCATCACCCTGGACGACGTCAAGGCCTTCTATCGCCAGGCCTATGCGCAAGGCGCCGTGCGCGTCGGCATCTCGGGCGACGTGTCCGACCGCATGGTCGCCTCGCTCAAGACCCAGCTCGCGCGCCTGCCCCGGGGCGCCGGCCTGCCCGCCACCAGCGCGCCGCGCGGCCGCATGCCGAACGGCCTGGAAGTGGAAATCGTCGAGAAGAACACCCGCGCCACCGCGATCTCCTTCGGCCTGCCGATCGCCGTGACCCGCTCCCACCCGGACTTCCCGGCCCTGTGGCTGGCCAAGACCTGGCTGGGCGAGCACCGCGCCTCCAGCGCCCGCCTGTACCAGCGCATCCGTGAAGAGCGCGGCATGAACTACGGCGACTACGCCTATATCGAAGCGTTCCCGCGCGGCATGTTCCAGTTCTTCCCCAACCCCAACCTGGGCCGCAAGGCCCAGCTGTTCGAGGTCTGGATCCGTCCGGTGGCGCCGCAAAACGGCCATATGGCGCTGCGCGTGGCCCTGCACGAACTGGGCAAGCTGGTCGACCAGGGCCTGAGCGAGCAGGATTTCGCCACCACCCGCGACTACCTGATGAAGAACGTGTTCGTGATGACCGCGACCCAGGACCAGCAGCTGGGCTACGCCCTCGACGCGCAGTGGTATGGCACGCAGGAATTCACCCGCATGATGCGCGAGGGGCTGGCCAAGCTGAGCGCCGCCGACGTCAATGCCGCGATCAAGCGGCACCTGTCGGCGAAGAACCTGTCGGTGGTCATCATCACCAAGGATGCAGCCGGGCTGAAGGACAAGCTGGTGAGCGACGCCTTCTCGCCGATCAGCTACGACGCCAACAAGCCGAAGTCGCTGCTGGATGAAGACCGGATGATCGGTTCGATGAAGCTGGGCATCCAGCCGGAAGCGGTGAAGATCACCCCGGCGGTCCAGGCCTTCGCGCAGTAAGCCTCCGGCCGGCAGGGTAGAAAAGAGCGGCGCCCTCGGGCGCCGCTGTCCTTTTGGAAGGATCTGCGAAGATCAATACGTCAGGCGGTTCCAGCCATGGCGCACCGCTTCCTTGACCTTGTCCCAGGTGCTCGGGCCGCCCGGATAGCGGCTTTGCCAGCCGCTGCGCAGCTCGTTCTCGAGCTCGTCGTCCCAGGCGCGGTTGCTGTACTGCGGGTTGCGGTGCATCGCGCTGCCGTACTCGTAGGCCGGGCGGTAGGTGTCGTAGGACTCGCCGCTGGCGCCATAGGTCGCGGTATAGTGCTTGCGGTACTCGCTGTCGTCGTCAGCCGACAAGCCGCCGGTCATGCGGTTCCAGCCGTGGCGCACCGCATCCTTCATGTCTTCCCAGGCCGAGCCGGTCGCGGCGGCGGTGCTGCCCGCAGTCCGGGTTTCCCAGTCATTGCGCAGGCTGGGCATCGCTTCATCCCATGGACGGTTGCGATAGATATTGCTGCGCGCCATCTCCGAGCCGTAGGAATAGGCAGGCTCGTACTCATCATAGGTCTTGCCCGAACCCGCATAGTTCGACGTGAAGTGGCTGCGGTAGTAATCCTGGTCGTCGTCGCGCGCCATGCGGTCCCAGCCCCGGCGTACGGCCGACTTCATCCTCTCCCACGCCGAGTTCGGATTGCGGGTTTCCCAGTCGCTGCGCAGTTCGGGCTCGACCTCGTCCCACGCGCGGCTGCTGTAGCGGCTGTCGCCGCGCATCTGCGAGCCGTAGCGGTAGGCCGGCGCATAATCGTCGTAGGAGCCACCGCCGGCGCCATAGGTGGAGCTGAAATGCTCGCGGAAATAGGTGTCGTCGTCGACGTCCGAGCCGGTCGAATAGCCGGACTGGCCCATGCCGCCGCGCGAATAGATGCGTGAGCCGCCGCGCTGCTGGGAGGCCAGGCGCGCAGCGCCGTCGGCGGCGGCCGCGCCGCCGGCGTACTGCTGCGAGTCGGAGCGGATCGGGTTGCCGGTCGACGAGCCTTGCACCGAGCCGCCCATGCCGAGGCCTTGCGGCGTGCCTTCCAGCGACGAGCCCTGGACCGGATTTTCCTGGATGGTCGAGCCGTGCAGCGAGGTGCCGCCGGTCGCGCCCAGGCCGCTCTTGCCCATCGGCTCCTGGTAGGTCGTGCCCATCGGTTCGGCCTGGTTCAGCGACTGCTGCTGGAACAGCTTGCGGTCGCCCGGATTGTCCAGGGCCTGCTGGTTCTGCAGGCCCTGTCCGCCTTGCAGCGAGGACGACGAGGACGATGTCGACGGGGAGGACGAGGACGGCGTGGACGAGGATTGCGCGGACATCGGCGCCGCGTGCATGCCGCTGCTGGTGCCCATGCGCATGGCGCCGGCGCCGGACGGCACCTCGCCGAAGCCGGACGCCTGCTCGTCGATGTCGGTCGGGCCGTAGCGCTCGATGATGTCGGCGGCGCGTTCGACTTCCGGCAGCGAGTCGGCGGTCACGGTCAGCACATGGTGGCCGCGGGTCACCGCGCCCTCGTAGCGGCTGACGTGATCCGGATTGTCGCTGCCGAACAGGTCGCTGAAGAAGTGCTTGATGCTGGCGGTAATGCCCAGGCTGCTGCTGTCGCCGGCGCGGTCGTGGGCCAGGTCGCGGTCGCCGGCGATGTCGGATTCGCCGGTCGCGCTATCGGTCTGGCCGGTGGGGTCGGCGTTCGAGAGCCGCACTTCCCCCCTGGAGAATCCCGACGACAGCAATTCGTTCATGGCGTTCTGCGCATCGGTGCGCTCGTCGAACACGGCTACAAGTGTATGTTGCATGGTCGTTTCCTCCGTCATGGTGGTTGTCATGCCGCCGGCGGGCGTCCGGGCGGTACGCGCGGGACTGGCGTGTTCCGGCGGCTCGCGCGGTTCGCGCGGCTCGCCCGACTCGTCAAAGCGCTCGACGTGGACCTGCTCGGACTTGAGCATGACCTCGTCCTGGAAGCGCTCCTGGCGCCGCACCCGGGTGATGTGCAGTTCTTCCTTGATGCGCAGGCGGCGTTCGACCACCAGCACTTCCTCGAGAACCGGCACCACCAGCGTGTCGCCTTCGTAGCGGGTCGACGGCGCCTGGTCGGCGGCGACGATGCGGTCCACCGGGACATGCCTGACTTCCAGCTCCTCGCGCGCCAGGCGTTCGTCGATGGTCACGGGCTGTTCCGTCACCGTCTTGTGGATCCGCACGCCGCGGCCGGTCTCGGCGACACGGGTGCCCAGTTCGAGCCTTTCCTCGATCACCGGAATCGACTTGTCTTCCTGTGGCTGGGGTGCGGGCGTCGTGCTGGACATCGGATGGGCTCCTCGTTCGCTGGACCGTTGCATCGAGATTACTCCAATCGCGCCGGGCCGGGCGCGCGACTGCCCAGCCGGGGCCGCCACGCCGCCGGGCCCGCGCCACTGTGTTTCCGGCCGAAAAAAAGGCGCCCGAAGGCGCCGGTGGCGACCGGCCCGGCTTGCCGGGCCCCGTGCCAGCTCAGTAGGTGCGCGAGCTGCTGTTGTCGTCCGTCATGCGGTCCCAGCCGCGGCGCACCGCGGCCTTCATGCGCTCCCAGGTCGAACCGGGATGGCGGGTTTCCCAGTCGCTGCGCAGGTCGGCTTCGACGTCGTCCCACTGGCGGTTCGCGTAGCGGCTGTCGCTGCGCATCTGCGAACCGTAGGAATAGGCCGGCGCATAATCGTCGTAGGAACCGCCCAGCGAGCTGTAATTGCTGGTGTAGTGGCTGCGGTAGTCGTCGTCGTCGTTGTCCGTCATGCGGTCCCAGCCCCGGCGCACGGCCGCCTTCATGTTCTCCCAGGTCGAGCCGGTGCGGCCCGCATTGCGGGTTTCCCAATCGGTGCGCAGGTCGTTCTCGACCTCGTCCCACTGGCGGTTGGCGTAGCGGCTGTCGCTGCGCATCTGCGAACCGTAGGAATAGGCCGGCGCATAGTCGTCGTACGAACCGCCCGCCGTGCCGTAGGTGCTGTTGTAATGGCTGCGGTAGTAGTTGTCGTCGTCATCGTCGGTCATGCGGTCCCAGCCGCGGCGCACCGCCGCCTTCATCTTCTCCCAGGTCGACGGACCGCCGGCATTGCGCGATTCCCAGTCGGTGCGCAGGTCGTTCTCGACCTCGTCCCACTGGCGGTTGGCATAGCGGCTGTCGCTGCGCATCGTGCTGCCGTACGAGTAAGCCGGCGCATAGTCGTCGTACGAGGCGCCGCTGCTGCCGTAGTTGCTGCTGAAGTGGCTGCGGTAGTCGCTGTCGTCGTCGCGCATGCGGCCGGTGGCGCCCAGGCGCTCGACCTCGACCTCGGTGCGGCGCACCGTGTCGTGGACCTGCTGCTGGCGTTCGCTGACCTGCTTGCCGACCGTCACTTCCTCGACCACGCGGGCGGTCTTCTGCACCACCGCTTCCTCGGCGGTCTCGCGCATCTCGATGGTCTGTTCCTTGAAGGCGGCGGCCTCGCCCGGGCCGAGCGGCTTGTCGACGCGGTGGCGTTCCACGTTCACATGCTCTTCGCGCAGGCCGATGGACTGGTCGACCGGCGTTTCGATCACGCGCGAGAAGATGCGCACGCCGCCGCGCTGGACCTCGCGCTTGCCGATCTTGAGCTGCTCTTCGACCACCGGTATCGAGGCGGCGCCCGAGGTGCTGCCCGAGATGGCGGTATCGCGCTGCAGCGAATCGGTGCGCGTGCTCGTGGTCCCTTGCAGGTTCGCGCCCTGCGACGCCGATTGCGCCGACATCGAGGACGATTTCTGCATGCCGCTGGCGCCGGCCATCGCGCCGGTCATGCCCGCGCCGCCCATCGAACCGGTCTTGTCCGAGTGCTCGTCGATGTCGACCGGGCCGTAGCGCTCGACAATGTCGGCGGCGCGCTCGACCTCGGTCAGCGAGTCGGCGGTGAGGGTCAGGACATGGCGGCCGCCGCTGACAGCGGTTTCGTAGCGGCTGGCACTGGTCGTGTCGTCGCTGCCGAACAGGTCGCTGAAGAAATGCTTGATGCTGGAACCGATGCCTTCGTCCGTATCAGTGCTGGTGCGGACATCGGCGGTCCCGGTCGTGCCGGTGGTGTCCGAGGTGGACAGGCGAACGTTTTCCCGGGAATAGTTCGACGACATCAGCTCGTTCATGGCGTTCTGTGCGTCGGTGCGGTTGTCGAACACTGCTACAAGTGTATGTTGCATGATCGTTCCTCCGTTTGGTGTCGTGGCGGCGCTGGAGGATCCGGCGCAGCCCTTCAGATTGCGCGCGTCTTTTCAGGCGCTATGCCGAACGAGCGTACCCCAATCCCGCTCAGGCTTGCGCACCATTGACACCCGACAAATGGAGACCGGACCGGCCCTCCAATTGGCGTTTTTCGAAGGAACTGAAGCTGGCTCAGGCGAAAGGATTATCGACCGTCCTGAGGTCCGGCGGCGGCAGGCGCTCGGGCAGTTCGCGCGCCTCCAGCGCGGCGACGATGGCGCCGAGCGCCTCGTGCAGGCGGCGCGCCGCGGCCAGGCCCTGGCGGTCGGCGGTCAGGTCGACGTCGCCCGACACCGTGATGCGGTCGACCCGGTTCTCCAGCATCAGGTTGCCGACTTCCAGCACGTCGGCTTCGTTGGCGTAGGGTGCGAATGCGGCTTTCTTCGATTTCATGGGAATGGCTCCGGTATCAATCGCGTGCTTGATTGCGCGGCTTGCGCTGCTTGATCTTCGGCAGCTTCAGCATGCGCTCCTTCTGCTGCCGGCTGAGCGAAGGCAGGAGCTCGATGCCGACGATGCGTTCCAGCTCGGCCACCGGGATCACGTGGACCGGCGCCTCGGCGCGGTTCTCGACGAACCAGGCGGCGGCCGCCTTCTGGCGCGGACTGTACACCACCTTGTACAGGTGGCTGGGCACCAGCACGTTGCCGACCTTGCGCAGGCTGGTGCCGAGAAAGGCGGGGCCGGTGATCACGTACAGCTCCCCTTCGCGCTTGGCCATCTTGCGCACGCTCTGCTCGATCGGCGCCCAGATATGGCGGTTGTGGTCGCCGTCCTGGGGCACCATGTTGGCCAGCGAGAAGCTCTCGCGCTGGGTGCGGCGGTCCGGCATGTCGCCATTCGGCGCCAGGTGCCCGCGGTCGAAGCCGCTGCGCGAGTAATCGGAGAGTTCGGCGCGCTGGCCCTGCGGCAGGCGCGGCTCGGCGTGGAAGGCGTTGTCGCGGTCCAGGCCCTCGGCACGCTCGAGGTTGTCGGCCCGCAGGTATTCGGCCGACCACAGCGGCGTGCGGGTCACCCCCGAGTGCACCACCCCGAACACGCCGTAGCACAGCTCACGGGTGGCGGTCGCCAGCTTGGGGTTGCGGATTTCGGGCGCGCGGCCGTCGAGGTAGTGGACGGGGCAACTGGCGGCCTGGACGGCGCCGGCCGCGAGCAGCGCGCCGGCCATGGCCAGGCGCGCGAAGATGGTACGGAACATGATGATCGAACTCAAAGGTTTGGTGCGGCCATTTTAGCCGACCGCAATCCAGGGCCCAAAATGCCGATGAGCGATGCGAATCCGCGTGCGCGCACGATTGAAAGTGCATTGCAAAAAGGAATGATTTAAAATCTGTGTTTTCTAATCAAAAATTTCCTTCACGGAAACACATGATTCACGCATGACACACGCGGAGATCCCGGAGGACCTGCGGCGCTTCGTCCTGACGAGCGTGCCCTCCGTACCGTTCCTGGAAGCCCTGCTCCTGTTGCGCGCCTCGCCCGGCCAGCACTGGGATGGCGCGGCGCTGGCCAGACGGCTTTACATCCGCGAGAAGGTCGCGCAGGGCCTGCTCGACGAGCTGTGCACCGCCGGAATGGCGCGCCTGTGCGAGCCGCCGGCCGCCGATGCCTATTGCTATGCGCCCGCCACCGAAGCGCTGCGCGAGCTGATCGATCGTCTTGCCGAAATGTATGCCAGGCACCTGGTGGAAGTGACCCACCTGATCCATTCCACCCTCGACCGGAAGGCGCAGAAGTTCGCCGACGCCTTCCGCTTGCGAAAGGACACCTGATATGGGTGAGATCATCTACACCCTTTGCATCCTGACCTCGCTGGCCTGCGCCGGACTGCTGTTCAGCAGCTACCGGCGAACCCGCTACCGCCTGCTGTTCTGGAGCGGCTCCTGCTTCGCGGTCATGACCATCAATAACCTGTTCCTGTTGCTGGACAAGGTCGTGTTCCCGGCAGTGGATTTCATGCTGTTGCGGCTGATCAGCGCCCTGCTCGCCTGCCTGCTCCTCTTGTATGGTTTGATCTACGAAAATGATTGACCCAATGAACGATCTCCTCAGCGGCGCCATCGCGATGGCATCGCTGACCATCGCCCTGTTCTTCATCCGCTTCTGGCGCAGCTCGTCCGACCGCTTTTTCCTGTGGTTCGCGATGTCGTTCGCGATCCAGGGGGTGCACCGGCTGTATGCGGTGCTGCGCGACCAGGGCGGCGAGGATTCGCCGCTGCACTACCTGATCCGCCTGCTGGCCTACGGCCTGATCCTTTGGGCGATCCTGGAAAAGAACCTGCCGCAGAAGGACAAGGGGCGGTAGCGTGCGCCCGGCGCGGAGGGGCTAAGGGATAATCGGGGCAACCCAAATTGATTCCAGGAGGACAGCATGGCCGACCCCAAACCGTCTCCCGACGACAAGGAACCCTTCGCCGAGGTCCTCGGTGGCGGGAAAGACAAGCGCTCCGACAACATGCTGCCCGGCGAGGGCGGCGCCGAGGATGGCCGATTCGACGTGGCCGAGGAAGTGAGCCTCGACCAGCAGTCCGACGAAGCGCGCCGCGTGGGCCAGGGCCCGAAAAACGGCATCGCCGACGCCATCCCCGAAGGCCTCAAGACACCGGTGCCGTCCCAGCCAGTGCCGGAAAAACCCGCCGGCGAAGACTGATACTGCGCCGCGCGCCGTTTCCGGTGCGCGGCTTCCCCGCTTTCCGCTACCCCATCGACAGGCCCATGCGCAGGCCCTCGATCGTATGCGCCTGGCAGATCGGCTCCAGCTGGTCGACCACGCGGCAGTTCAGGTGGCGCGCCACTTCCAGCGGCAGGCTGGCGTGGAAGGCGCGCGAGACCTGCAGGTCGTGCTTGACCAGGCTGGTGCAGTCCGGCGCCTCGGTCCCGAGCACCAGCACCGGCCGCGAGCGCGTCGACTGGTTGGCCGTGCCGCGGTGGATGGTCAGGGCCGAGCGCGCCGAGATGTCGCCCATCTGCGGCATCTTGCGCTGGGCGCGCTGCTCGTAGCGCGCCCAGGTCCCCTGCGGGGGAAACATCGGATCGCCGCCCGCCAGCTCGTCCCACTGGGTGCCCGGCGCGATTTCGAAGGGCCCCATGTCCTCGGTGACGTCGACCGTCGTGATGTTGAAGGCGAGCGAACTCAGGCGCCGGCCGATCAGGGTTTCGGGCGGCGCCGCGAAATCGCGGTGCCAGGGCTGGTGCATCGCCCCCGGTCCCGGCACGTCGAAGCCGACTTCGACGATCTTGTAGTCCGGCCCCAGCACCGCGCGGCAGACCGCGGTCACCCAGGGGTGAGTGACGAGCTCGACGAATCCCGAGAGCCGTTCCGGGTGGACCTCGACGTAGTAACGGTTGGGGCCGCGTTCCAGCGCGCCGCCCGGCCGGGCGCGCGCCTCCTCGAACAGCCCGGCGATGTCGGCCGCCAGGCGCTCGACCCAGACCCGCTCGAAGGCGCCGCGGCAGGCGATGATGCCGTCGCCGTACAGGCCGCCCATGATCCCGGCCACGTCATAGTGGGCCGCGGTACTTGTTTCCATCCTTGCTTCCATGCTCTTCTCCTGTGCTGCTACCAGCGAAAAAGATACTAACGGCAAAGCCCAAAACAGGGCGCACTGCCCGCCGCGGATACCCGGCGCGGGTGGTGCAAATGAGACGTTGACAGCGCGGGGACAGCCGCTTAGATTGTCCAAGTGATCACAGCCATGGAGCCGCTCCGCCC